>JAFGQW010000312.1 GCA_016935485.1 Planctomycetota bacterium
TGCGCGCTCTTTTCTTCCGGGACGGGGGTCAGACCCCGTTCCGAAGCGGAACGGCGTCAGACCCCAGTCGGGCCCCCGCGGGCGCAGTCCGCCCGCGCCACGCAGCGCGCGCAGCCCGCGCGCGTCACCCGCACGCGCACGCGCACGCTTACCCGCACCCGCGCAGCCCGCCCGCGCCACCCGAGCGCGCGCGTCACGCGCACCCGCACGCTCACCCTTCACCGAAAAGGGGGTCAGACCCCGTTCCGAAGCGGAACGGCGTCAGACCCCAGTCGGGGCCCCGCGGGCGCAGTCCGCCCGCGCCACGCAGCGCGCGCAGCCCGCGCGCGTCACCCGCACGCGCACGCTCACCCGCACCCCCGACAAAAAAAGGGCGGGTGACCCAGCCGAAAGGTCACCCGCCCGCGCTGCTGCGGTTCCCTGTTCCTTTCCCTTACACCACCGCTTGCGCCCAGGGCTGCACTCCGGCCTCGATGTCGTCCAGCAACGTTCGTGCGCCGAAGGGATCGCCCTCGTCCATGACCAGGAGGTGCCTCAGGATCTCCTTGGCCACTTCCGACCTACCGATTCGCCACAACTCGAGCCCATAGCCATGGGCCGCTCGCAGGTACGGGCGGTTGGAGGGGTAGCACCATGGGATCGGTCCCGGGAGGGATGGGGGTAACGACCGCGAGCCAATCAAGTAGGCGATCCGGTAGTAGCGCAAGGCGCGACGATGCAGCCCGTCGCGCTCGGCCAGCAGGCCGAGGTGGTTGTAAGCATCCAGACAGGACGGTTCCGCGTCGAGGACGCGGTGCAGTAGCTCGGCCGCGCACTCGCAACGGCCCCTGCGAATATCGTCGGCGGCATCGTCGATCAGACGGGATACGATTCGGTCCTGCGAGAGAAGCCGGAAGGCGAACAGTCCGTCGTCCTTCTCCTCGAGCGGCCGCGGCTCGATCTGGAGCGCGTCGAGATCCACCCGGGTGCGCACGATCCGACCCATGAGGTGCCTGGAGCCGCCCAGCCGCCAACGGCGCGTGACCTGAACCCCGATGATCTCGCCCTCGGCGTGATCCCACGTGTCCTCCAGGTGGAGATACCGCACGACCCCTTTGTCGACCGACTGCAGGCGCAGCACCCGGCGGCCGACGCGGCGAACGATGTACTCCTCCATGCCTGGCCTCGCTTGCCGAGAACGATTCTTGCTCCAACGGGCTGTTCAGGTGGCCCCCTTTTCGATCCGGCGCCGCCAGTGGCTACGGCAATCTCCCGGAACCTCCGGCCCCCCCAACCGGTAGGGGCGCAACCGCCGGCAAGCCCCAATCCCTCGGCAGCGGCGTGCGGCGCGCCCGCCGGGAATCAGATGAGGCCCGCGACGCCCGCCGCGCGCAGGGCGGGCAGCAGCGACCCGACGGGCATGCCGACCACGGCGAAGTGGTCGCCGTCGACGGCCGAGAAGAGCTGGCGCCCCACGCCCTCGATGCGGTAGCCCCCGGCGGTGCCGCGCCACTCGCCGGTCTCCACATACCGCCGGACCTGCGCGGGCGTCAGCGTTCGCATCGTGAGCTCGACGGGTTCCACGCCGGCGGCGAGCACCCGGTCCGACCGCGCGAGCGCCCAGCCGCACAGCAGGCGATGGCGCTTGCCCTGCAGCCGCTCGAGCAGCGCCCGGGCCGCGGCTGCCGTCGCGGCCTTGCCGTGCACGCCGCCCTCGAAGCAGAGCACCTGGTCCGCGCCGATCACGAGATCCTCGCGGGACCGGCCGCGGCTCACCGAGAGGGCCTTGGCCCCCGCGAGGCGGCGGACCCCCTCGACCGGGTCGGCCCCGAAGACGAACGCCGCCTCGTCCACCGCGTGCGGCAGGCCCTCGATCTCAAGTCCGATGCGGCGCAGGACCGCGAGCTTCCAGGCGCTCGCGGAGGCGAGGATCAGTGCCATGCGAGGGGCCCTTCCAGCGAATCGGCGAGGCGCACGGGAGAGCCGCCTCGCCCATGCGGTTCTACCGCGAACGCCGCGGCGTGGCAACGTCGTCGAGGCCCGCCCTCGCCTCCCGGCACGCCGGCCCTACCCGCGGCGGCGCCCGGCCGCGAGGTAGATCCCGGCGAAGATCGTGACCGCGCCGGCACCGACCTTCGCGTCGATGATCTCGCCGAGCAAGGCGGCGGCGAGAATCGCCGCGGTGACCGGCTGCAGGTAGACGTAGACCGCCACCAGGCTCGCCGGCGCCCGCTTCAGCGACCAGCTGTTCAGGAAGTAGGCGCCCACCGTCGGCACGCCGACGATCCAGGCGAGCAGCGCCCACTCCGCGAGCCCGAACCGCCCCACCGCTTCGGCGAGCGGCAGCGCGCCCACCGGCACCGTGAAGAGCGCGCCGAACAGGAAGACCCACGCCGTCACCGTGAGCGGCGTGTAGAGCGACAGCATGGAACGGCTGAGCACCAGGAACAGCGAGTAGGAGAGCGCGTTGGCGACGATCATCAGATTGCCGGCAAGCAGCCGGCTCGACAGGTCGAGGCGGTCGATGCCGCACACCGCGCCGGCGCCGGCGAGCGCGATCACGATGCCGAGCACGCGATGCAAACGCGCGATCTCCTGGCCGAGCAGAAGGACGAGCGCCGCCGTGAAGATCGGGATGGTCGTGATCAGGACCGAGGCATTCACGGCCGTCGTGTAGTCCAGCCCGAGCAGGAACAGGACCTGGTTGATCGCCACGCCGAGCAGAGCGTAGACCAGAAACCGCGCCATGTGAGCCGGGCGCCGGATCGGCTCCCGCCGGCCCCCGATCAGGATCACCAGCCAGAACGCCGCCGCCGCTCCGGCCGTCCGCGCCGCCACCAGCCCCAGCGGCTCAAGGTGTCCGAACGAGTAGAGGAGCTTGCCCGCGACCGGCAGGCTCCCGAACATGAGCTGGACCGAGAGGAGCGCCAGGTGAACGCGCGGGCCAACCGCTTCCGAGCGCAGGACCGACATGGAGCGCCTCCGGCAGTCCATCCGCCGCGAAGCCGGCCACCGCGACCTCCCGCACGGACCGGGCCGGCCCCCGGCGTGATGCACACCCTATAGACGGGACGGCGGCCGCTGTCCCTGCAAACCCGCCGCGGGCGCAGCCCGCGCGCGACACCCGCACGCCCCCGGGCGCATTGACGCCGCGCCGGGCTCAGGCTAAACCTCCGGCATGAACAAACCAGGCCAGCACACCGAGGTCCACGTCGAGACCGTCGGCCTCTTCTACGAGAACACCTTCTTCCTCAAGCGGCGCGACCACAACGAGGTGGTGCTCATCGATCCGGGCGACGAACCGGATCGCCTGATCGAGACGCTCGCCGCCCGCAGCTGGCGCGCCGTCGCCATCGTCAACACGCACGGGCACATCGATCACGTGGGCGCGGTCGCACCGCTCCGGACCCGGCTGAGCATTCCGTTCTACATGCACTCCGCCGACCAGTTCCTGCTCGATCACCTCGAGCGCTCGGCCCGCAACTGGGGCGTCGAGGTTCCCGAGACTCCGGCCGTCGACCACCCGCTGGATGAACTCGAGTCGGTCACGCTGGTCGGGCTGGAGATCCGCGTCCTGCACACCCCCGGGCACACGCCGGGCGGCGTCAGCCTGGCCGTGGACGGCCGGGTGTTCGCCGGGGACTGCCTGTTCCTGGGCTCGATCGGACGGACCGACTTCCCCGGCGGCGACACCGCCCAGCTGCTCGCCTCGATCCGCAACCGCCTGCTCGCCCTCCCGGATGAGACCGTCGTCCACTCCGGCCACGGCCCGGACACGACCATCGGCCACGAACGCAGGCACAACCCGTTCCTGTACAACCTGTAGAGCCAGACCGGCGCCCGCGTGATCCTCCCGCCCTCGATGCCGCCTTGCGCGCTGTTGCGCCCCGGCCGCCCGGCTGCTACGATGGGTGCGCATCGGGCGCGCGCGCCCCGAGCGTCGCGGTCCGGAGAGTACCGAGCGCACGGAGGGACGCCGCGCGCACGCGCACCACGCAGGACAGAACAGGAGAGTGGCCCATGAGAATTCCGACGTACTGCCTTCTCGCCCTCGCGGCAGCGGTTGCCCTCGCTCCGGCCGCCGGGGCGCAGTTCGGCAATCGCCCCGACGACATGCACATCCACCAGATCGGCTACCCCTCGCCGGGCAGCCGGGTCGCGCTCACCTTCGACGTGACCGCGGCACCGGGTCCGAACCTCGGCTACCAGGCGGCGGTGAGCCAGGGCTGGCGGGGCGGCGTCCAGCTGCCCGGAGGCCAGGTGCCGCTCACCCCGGATTCCTTCTTCTTCGTCACGGCGCAGAATCTCCTGCCCTCGATCTTCACCGGCTTCGGGGGCAAGCTCGACGCCCAGGGCCGGGCCACGGCTTCGATCACCGTGCCGCCGATCCCCGCGCTGGACAGCGTGGCGCTCTACATGGCCTTCGTCGTCTACGACACCACGGGCGTCCGCGGCATCTCGCGGGCCCACAAGTTCCAGATCCTGGACCGCCCGCAGACCGCGGCCTGCGGCAACACGCCGTCGACCGGCATCGAGGTCGTGGACCTCGACGGCAAGAGCATCGTGAAGTCCATTCCGGTCGGCGCCGGCTTCGCGCAGTCGCCGTTCTACGATCTGAGCCTCAGGCACATCCTGGTCTCGACCTGGGCCGGGCTCTTCCACCAGATCGACATACACACGAACAGCGTGCTCCAGAGCTTCCAGTTCTCCAGCGGCGTGAACAACATGGTCGGCGGCACCACGGCCATGACGACGAGCGGGGAGCGCGCCTTCGTGTGCAACGCCAGCTCCACGGCGCCCTCCGTGGTCGAGGTGGATCTGGCCACCTTCCGGGAGGTGAAGAACCACCTGTTCCCGGTCGGGATGGGCCGCTGCGCGGGCATCGCCGTGCGGCCCTTCAGCAGCGAGGCGCTCGTCACCTGCTTCATCAGCACCACCAGCGCCATCTACCAGTTCGACGTCGAGAGCGGCGCGATCGCCACCGTGGCGGCGCTGAACACGGTGGACAATCCGCAGGACGCCGTGTGGCGGCCGCAGGGCGACTACGTGTTCGTGGCCCAGAACGGCAGCGCCACAAGCACGTTCCCGCCGGCGGTGCTGGCCTACGATGCGACGCAGGGCTACCGGCTCGCGCGCACCATCCCGATCGGCACCACCATGCCCGGGCCGGCCGGCATCGCGATGGCACCCGACGGCACCTACCTCTACGCCGATAGCGTGGCCCACAACAGCGTCACGAAGGTGGACACGGACCCCGCGAGCCCCGGCTTTCTTACGGTCATCAAGACGATCCCGTTCCCCGCCGGGTGGACGAGCGGCGGCTGGATGATCCGGAACTACGACGGCTCCAAGGTCTACGCGCTGCTCTCGACCGGGCTCGGCGAGCTGGACACCGCCACCGACCAGTTCAGCTCGATCGTCGTGCCGACTACATCCGCGGCGGCGATCATGAGCGCGCGGCACCGCCAGGACCTTTGACCGCGCGCCGCAGGTGGGCGGGAGCCGGCACGCCGGCCGGCTTCCGCGCCCGCGCCCGCACCGCACCGGCGGCGCGGGCGCTCAGAACAGCGTGTAGATCCAGGGCAGGCTCCCCTGGCCGGCGACCACGAGCAGCGCGACCACCAGCAGCACCAGGATCAGCGGCACGATCCAGTACGCCTTGTTGTCGCGGGCGAACTGCCAGAACTCGCCCAGCAGGCGGACGGCGTAGCGCAGCCTGCCCATCGCAGGGTCTCCTCAATCGAGCGCGAACTCCTCGCGCCAGTCCTTCGTCTCGTGCCACGGAGGCTGCTCCGCCCGGTCCAGCAGGAACGAGCCGAGCACGAGGCAGTCCATCTCCGTGCGCCTGAAGCAGCGATACGCGTCCTCCGGCGTGCACACGATCGGCTCGCCCCGGACGTTGAAGCTGGTGTTGATGACCAGCCCGCAGCCGGTCGCCTCCGCGAAGGCCGCGAGCAGCGCGTGGCAGCGCGGATGGGTCTCCGCGTCCACCGTCTGGATGCGCGCCGAGCCGTCCACATGGGTGATGGCAGGCACATCGGAGCGCGGGCGGTTCACCCACGCCGTGAGCTCCAGATCGCGCTCGTCGCCGCGCGGCGCCACCCGCCGGTCGGCCCGGACCGGAGCGACCAGCAGCATGTACGGCGAATCCGCGTTGAGCTCGAAGTACTCCGCGACGCGCTCCCGCAGGCACGCCGGCGCGAACGGCCGGAAGGACTCCCGGTACTTGATCTTCCGGTTCATGATCGACTGCATCCGGGGCGAGCGGGCGTCCCCGAGGATGCTGCGGTTGCCGAGCGCACGGGGGCCGAATTCCATGCGGCCCTGGAAGAGCCCGATCACCTTCCCCTCGGCGATCAGGCGCGCCACGGTCGGAGCCCACTCGGCGGGGACGAGGCGGCGCGCCGGATAGCCGCGGGCGGCGAGGAACGCGCCGATCTCCTCGTCGCAAAACGCCGGCCCCAGGCAAGCGCCCTGCATCGCGTCCCGGCCGTCCGCCGGGAGCGCTCGCGGGCGGCCGAGCGCGTTGTGCCAGACCGCCAGCGCGGCGCCCAGTGCGCCGCCGGCGTCGCCGGCCGCGGGCTGGATCCAGAGCCGCTCGAACACGCCCGCCCGGAGCAGCTTCCCGTTGGCGACGCAGTTGAGCGCGACGCCGCCCGCGAGGCAGAGGTCCTTCTTGCCGGTCAGCGCGCGGGCGTGGCGGGCCATGCGCAGCACGATCTCCTCGGTCACCTCCTGGATCGAGCGCGCCAGATCCATCTCGCGCCGGGTGATCGGCGCCTCGGGCCGGCGTGGCGGCCCGCCGAAGAGCCGCGCGAAGCGCTCGTTGGTCATGGTGAAGCCGTCGAGGTAGCCGAAGTAGGCGAGATTCATCCGGAAGGAGCCGTCCGCGCGCAGATCGAGCAGCTCGCCGAGAATGCGATCGACGTAGGCCGGCTCCCCGTAGGGCGCCAGCCCCATGAGCTTGTACTCGCCCGAGTTCACCTTGAAGCCGGTGAAATAGGTGAACGCCGAGTAGAGGAGCCCGAGCGAGTGCGGGAAGTGCAGCTCGCGGATGAGCCGCACCCGGTTTCCCTCGCCCACCCCGAGGGTGGAGGTGGCCCACTCCCCGACGCCGTCGACGGTCAGGATGGCCGCTTCCTCGAAGGGCGAGGGGTAGAAGGCGCTGGCGGCGTGCGACTCGTGGTGCTCGGGAAAGTAGACCGCCTCGGGCATCGGCACGCCGAGGGTTCGGAGCGCCCTTTCGATCTCGACCGGGATCCAGAGCTTGCGGCGCACCCACAGCGGGATCGCCCGGAGGAACGAGCGGAGCCCCGCGGGCGCCACCCCGAGGTAGGTCTCCAGGATGCGGTGGAACTTGGTGATGGGCTTGTCGTAGAAGGCAACCGCATCGAGTCCGGCGCCGGGGACCCCGCCTTCCGCGAGGCAGTAGGCCACCGCGCGGGCCGGGAAGCGGTGGTCGTGCTTCGTCCGGGTGAAGCGCTCCTCCTGGGCGGCCGCCACGATCCGGCCGTCCTCGATCAGGCAGGCCGCCGAGTCGTGGTAGAAGGCGCTGATGCCGAGAATCCTCATCGCGCGGTGCTTCCTCGCGGACCGGGCCAGGCAGTCCAGGCGCCGCCGCTCTTCGAGGCCGGCGCGCGCAAGCGATAACCCCGCCGCGCCCGCCGAGCAAGGCCGGAGGGCGCCGCCCCCCCACCGCCAAGCCCGGGCGCGTGCCCGCGGCCGGCCCGTTCGCCCTTGCCCCGGCGCACTGCCGCGATACAATCACGGAGTCCCTCGGCGGCGCCCACGGGCGTTTCGCCGCAAACCGTCCCCCGCTGGAAAGGAGGCCCCCATGCATCGGTTCCGGACGTGCCTGTTCGCGCTGGCCGCGCTGGCTGCGGTTGTGATCCCGAGCCCGGCCGCGGACAAGGACGTGGTTTCCCGGGAATTCCAGGTCGTGCAGGAGCAGGTGAGGACGGCGCGGGATCGCGTCCTCCCCGCCCTGGTCCGGGTGCAACCCATCATCGAGGCGTTCGCGGGCGGCCGCAAGATCAGCCGGACCGGCTTCGGCTCCGGGATCGTCACCGGCCCCCAAGGCTACGTGATCACGAACTACCATGTGGCCGGCAAGGCCACGAGCTGCATCTGCGTGATGGCCAACAAGGAAGAGGTCCCGGCCCGGCTCATCGGCGGCGATCCGTGGACCGACATCGCCGTGATCCAGCTCGACTGGACGAAGTACTCGGGCAACACCATCACCTGGGCCGTGCTGGGCGATTCCGACCGGATGGAGGAGGGCGACTTCGTGCTCGCCATGGGATCGCCGTTCGCTCTCACGCGCACGGTGACCTTCGGCATCATCTCGTGCCGGGACCGGTCGCTCGGCGTCATGGAGATCGAGGGCGAACAGAAGACCGGGCAGTTCAACACGTGGATCCAGATCGACGCCCTGATCAACCCCGGAAACAGCGGCGGGCCGCTCGTGAACCTCCGCGGGGAGGTCGTCGGCATCAACGCCCGCGGCGGCGCGGGCATGGGATTCGCCATTCCGATCAACATCGTCAAGGAGGTCTCGCGCCAGCTCATCGCGCAGGGCAAGGTCGACCGCTCCTGGCTCGGGATGCGCTTCCAGCCGATGGAGAAATTCAAGAAGCGGTTCCTGGGCGAGGTCGCGACGGGGGGCGTGCTCGTGGCGGACGTGGAGGAGGATTCGCCCGCTTCGCGCGCCGGGATCCGGCCCGGCGACGTGATCGTCTCCCTCGGCGGCACGCCCGTGCATGCGCGCTTCGAGGAGGAGATCTACCCGATCGCCAAGCGCGTGGCGGATCAGCGCATCGGCACCGCGCTGGCCGTGGACTACGTGCGGGACAAGCAGAGGATGAGCGTGAGCCTGACGACCGAGCCGCTCGAGAAGGTCGAGGGCGACGAGGTCGAGTTCAAGGAATGGGGGTTCACCGCCAAGGAGATCACCCGGGCGTACGCGCGCGAAACGCGGCTGGCGGACGCCCGCGGGATCCTCATCACCGGCTCCGTGAACGGGTCGATCGCCGAGAAGGCCGGGTTCTCGAGCGGCGACATCCTGCGGCGCATCGCGGGCGAGGACGTGAACGACCTCGCGCACTTCAGGGCGCTCTACGAGAAGATCAATCGCAGCGACGAGAACCGCGTGGTCGCCCGGATCCTCAAGGGCGGCCGGAATCCGCGCGTCGCCGTCGTGAAGCTCGAGTCGCTCCGGAAAGACCGGGCCAAGGAGCCGAGCAAGGACGAGCCGAACGACAAGGATCCGGAAGGCGCGCCGGCAGAAGAGAAGGCACCGGACGAGGTCCGCGGTGGGACGCACCGGTTCTCCGGGCGTTCGTGAACCAGGAGGAAGAACATGAAGACTGGGTGGCTCAGAACGGTCACGGTTCTCGCGGTCCTGGCGAGCTCCGCCCGGGCCGATGACAAGCAAGAGGTCATCCTGCAGGCCCTGCGGGACCATGCGGATTCCATCGTGACGGTGGAGTTCGAGTGCAAGCAGACCGACGGGAAAGGGGCGAACAAGTTCACGGTCACCGGCGTCGTGATCGACGCCGAGGGCCTCGTGATGGTCACGACCGTCAGCCAGGTCGACCCCCCGATCGGGGGACCGCATCAGAAGCCCGAGGAGTTCGAGATCATCTTTGGCAAGGACATCAAGGCCAAGGCGACGTTCCTCGGCAAGGACGAGGAGCTGAACCTCGCGCTGCTGAAGATCAAGAAGGAGGAGCCGAAGGAAGGCGAGCAGGTGCCGGTCCTGAAGCCGCTCGAGCTCAAGAAGACCGCCGCCCTGGGCCAGGCCGAGGAGATCCTCATTCTCGATCGCCTGTCGAAGAGTTCGGATTACAAGCCGACGTACGAGCTGATGCGCGTCACGGCCGTCGTCGAGAAACCGGCGGGCCCGCCGGAATACCTCGTCACCGGTTCGCTGTCCGCCGGCTGTCCGGTCGTCAACATGAAGGGGGAGGCGATCGGATTCGTCGGCCGCGAAGCCGTCGAGCGACCCGCCGACTCCGGCGGGCAGACGGTGACCTTCCAGGGGCGCACGTTTCGCGTCGGTGGCGGCCGCGCCCGCCCCGCGAGCCCCCGCATCCTGCTCGGCAGCGACCTGGCGGAGTTCCTCGCCGATCCCTCCAAGTTCCTGCGCCGCAAGTGCTGGCTCGGCGTGCGCGGCCTGCAGGCCCTCACCAAGGACCTCGCCAAGGAGTTCGGGGTCGACGAGAAGGGCGGCGTGCTGCTCGGCGAGGTGCTCGAGCAGTCGCCGGCGGCCCGGGCCGGCCTGCGGGACGGCGATATCCTCCGGCGGATCGACGGCGAGCGCGTAACAATCGACGACGACAAGGACCTCGAGAAGTTCACCAAGCGGATCCAGCGGGCCACGGCGGGAGCCACCGTCGTGTTCGAGGTGCTGCGCGCCGGCAAGGACGGGCTCGAGAAGGCCGAAGTGCCGGTGGCCATGGAGGAGGAACCGACGCAGGAGTACGAGGTCCAGGACTGGGAGGAGAAGCTCTTCGCGCTCCGGGTCAAGCCCATCACGCGCGACTTCCTGGACCGGGAGCACCTGCCGCTTGAGACCACGGGCGTCCGGGTCTCGCAGGTCGAATCCGCCGGCTGGGCTCAGCTCGCCGGCCTGCGGGCGGGCGATATCATTCATGGCGTCGTGCTGAAGAAGGTGACGAACCTCGAGGAGTTCAAGGCCATCATGGCCCAGGTCATCCAGGACGAGGACGAGGAGGTCTGCTTCAACGCCATTCGCGGCGGCAAGAACCTCTTTCTCTGCGTCCGGCCCCAGTGGGAGCTCAAACGCAAGGACTGACCGGCGCACCGGGAGCTCGGGGCGACGGGTCGCAGTGGTTGCGGCGCGCGCACTTGGCGTGTGCTACCACTCGCCTCGTGCCCCCGGCCTCCGTGCGCCAGTCTCTCGCCGATTCCGTCGGATGTGCCGGCGCCGAGTCGCGGCGACTCTCAACGAATGGCCAGGGTGATCGACGCGCCGACATCCAGCATCGCGGGACGGGTCGGATTCACGGCGGCCGCGCCGATGGTAAGCAGCGTGCTCCGCGGAAGAGTGAACGGCAACTGGATGGACAGGCTGGCGCGGCCCAGGCGGTCCAGAGTCCCCGCAAACCCCGTCGTCAGGCCCGGCAGGTCCCGACCCAGCGTCAGGAAGAACAGCACGTCCGGCGCGATCGGGATCACCCCGTGCGGAAGTGCGATCCCGGGATGGATCCCCCCGAGGGAAGCGGCCGCGGCGTACGGCCGCCCGGGCGAGCCAGGAAACCGGAGCCTCACTGTGTAGGTGGAACCCGGCGTCGCCGGGCCCGCTCCGGCCAGCGGTCGCGATCCCCAGACGTACAGGCCAGTGAAGACGCCGGCGGTCAGTGCGCTCCAGATCCGGACCACCGTGCCGTCCCGCGCGATACGGGCGAGACGGCGATCCTGGCTGCCGGCGATGAAGTCACCCGTGACCGGATCCTGGACGACGCTCACGGCGGCGAAGATCGGCTCCAGGGTCGTGAGCGGTGTGCCCTGCGCTCGGTGTCGCAGGGTCAGCCTCGGAGTCCTCAGATGCCAGAAGTGGCCGGTCGGCCCGTCATGGAGGATCGCGCGTCCCGTGTAGACTGCCGTCACGGTCGAGAAGCCACTTCCGGGCGTCCACCGCAGAATCGCACCGTTCTGGCTCCGGTCCACGTCCAGCCACCACTCTCCCGTGTCCTCGTCACGCGCGATGGCGTGAATGCTGCCCTCAATGGTCTCCAGGCGTACCGCGGCGCTCGCGTCGACCCGCCAGAGCTCGCTCCACGAGCTCCGCATCGCACAGATGAAGGCACCGTCCTGGTCGGCGGACAGTCCACCCGCGAATGTACAGGTGGACGTCGGAATGACGCGGCACGTCGCGAGCGCCCCGGTGGC
The DNA here is from genome assembly GCA_016935485.1 of Planctomycetota bacterium. Classification (GTDB taxonomy): domain Bacteria; phylum Planctomycetota; class JAFGQW01; order JAFGQW01; family JAFGQW01; genus JAFGQW01. The sequence goes on from JAFGQW010000312.1 coordinate 11,893, forward strand.
GGGATCGAAGCGAACCAGTGCGGGCCGCAAGGTGGAACAGATGTTGTGCTCGTGCATGACCGAAACGACGTGGATTCCGTCGGGATCGGGCCACACGCCGGCCGTGTCCCGGGAAGTGGGCACGAAGCGTGTGGTGCGGCCGGCGACCATGTCGACGACGCCGATTCCCATGTCCGGGTACTGGGAGGCGAACACGACGTCGCCGGGGTAGATCTGTCCCCGGGCGGCAGACCCCACGAGCAACCAGAGCGCCGCCGCGAGCACAGGTCGAGGAAAACCACCGCCGGCACGCATAGGCACCTCCCGCACCCGGAGACGCGATTTCCGCTTCCCGGGGTCTGTTATACTGGGGCAAGCCTCGGCTGTAAAGTCCTCGGCCGTTCCGGATTGGAGGTCGGTCATGATCCGTCCCACACTGGTCGCCGTGCTCCTCGTCATCGGCGGATTCGTGCCGGCAAGGGCGCAGTCCCATGTCACCTACCTCGCGTGCGAGAGCGACCGCGAATGGATCGGAACCCCGTGCGCCAATCCGGCGCTCTCTGCGGACGGGCGCTACTGCGCCCTGACCAGCAGCGCCAACCTGCTCCGGAGCGACGTCAACAACCTCCACGACGTCTACGTGCACGACGGCGTGCGCCGCCGGACGCTGCGGGTCACGGTGAGCGCGAACCTCACCGAAACCGACGGGCCGAGCGGCCGGACCGCCATCAGCATGTCGGCGGACGGTGGAATCGTCGTCTACGACAGCACGGCCACGAACCTCGTCCCGGCCGACACCAACGGCGCCGCCGACGTGTTCGCAACCGACCTGGTGACCGGGAAGACGGAGCGCATCAGTGTATCCACGACGGGCAGCCAGGCGGACGGACCGTCGTTTGCTACCGCCGTGTCGGGTGACGGCCGGTGGGCGGCATTTGCATCCGACGCGACGAATCTCGTGGCCACGGATGCCAACGGTGTGCGAGACGTCTTTCTCCGGGACCGGACGACGGGAACGACCACTCGCGTGAGCGTGGACTCCGCCGGCCGCGAGGCCGATGGCGACAGCGGCCGCTCCGGGGTGGCGGTGTCCTTCGACGGGCGCTTCATCGCCTTCGACAGCAGCGCATCCAACCTGGTTGCCGGCGATACCAACGGCCAGCGCGACATCTTCGTGCACGATCGGGTGACCGGGGTCACCGAGCTGGTGACCCCAGGCCGCAGCGGACCCGCGAACGGCGAAAGTCGCCTGCCCGCGATCTCGGAAGACGGCCGCTTCGTCGCGTTTGCCAGCGAGGCCAGCAACCTCACGGACACCGACCGCAACAGGTTTGCCGACGTGTTCGTCCGGGACCGCCTGGAGCAGCGGATCGAGCGCATCAGCGAGACGCCCACCGGAGTCGGGGGCGATCGGCCGAGCGGCGAGCATGCCGTGGCCATCGCGGGCGACGGCATGATGGTGGCATTCGACAGCCGGGCGCTGAACCTGGTCCCGGGATACGTGGGATCGGGCGGAAGCATGCCGCGCGTGCACGTGCTGGACCGGCGCAGCCGGGTGATGACCGGACGGACCTGGTACGGGGGCGGTTACTTCTACGACCGGCGCGCCTCCGGGCTGCGGGGTATCGCCTGCTCGCGGACGGGCCGCACAACCGCATTCTGGGTCGTCGGCGAGATCCAAAGTCGGTCCTGGAGCGGGGAGTACGTGATGGTGCACACGCTCGCCCCGCCACCGGATCCCGATCCCATCGGCGGGGCGGTCGACTGCGTCGTCACCGGTAACTGGCAGACCCCGGACGTGTCGCCTTGCGGCCGCTACGTGGTGTACGCCTGGGGGGCCCCGGCGCAGATCCTGTTGCGTGACCGGTGGACCGGTCAGACGACCACCCTGAGTCTGAACGCTGCCAACCACCCCTCCAACCGGGATTGCAGTACTCCGCGGTTCTCTCCCGATGGTGGCTACGTCGCCTTCGAAAGCTGGGGCAACAACCTGGTGCCCAACGACACCAACGAGCGCGGCGACATCTTCCTCAAGGATCTGGTCGGCGGGACGCTCAGCCGGGTAAGCCTGGGCAACCAGGGCCAGCAGGCCAATGCGTCGAGCGGATACCCGTCCCTGTCCACGGCAGCGCGCTGCGTGGCGTTCGAGACGACTTCCGCCAACCTCGTGCCCGGCGATACGAATGGCGTCACGGACATTTTCGTCCGCGATCTCGGCGCCGGTCAGGTTACGCGCGTCAGCGTCAGCTCGCAGGGCGCCGAGGGCGACGACCACTGCACTCGCGCCCGGATCTCGGCGGACGGCCGCTACGTCGTCTTCCAGAGCCGGGCGACGAACCTCGTCCCCTGCGACACGAACCGCTGTGCCGACGTGTTCCATCACGACCGGCAGACGCAGGTCACGCAGCGGGTCAGCGTGAGCTCGCAGGGAGGTGAGGGGGACGGCGACTCCGACTGGCCGGTCGTGGCCGCCGGCGGCCGCTGGATCGTATTCCAGAGCGCGGCGACGAATCTCGTGCTCGGGGACACGAACCAGGTCGACGACATCTTCATTCACGACATCCAGCACGGAGCGACCTCCTGCTTGAGCGTCGACGCCAGCGGCCTCGAGGTCTACGGCGAGAGCTACTGGCCAAGCCTCTCGCCGAACGGGCGGTGGGTCACCTTCACGAGCAAGTCCTCACGCCTGGCCCTCTACGACATGAACTTCGCCCCGGACCTCTTCGTGCGAGACCTCGCACGAGCCACGATCCGGTGCGCCTCGGTCGATAGTGGCGGCGTGCCGCAGGGCGTCGGCGCGACGCCCCACATTCGGGCACCGCTCGCGCCGATCACCGACACCGGTGCGACCGTGGTTCCCGCGAACGGGCTCTGCCAGCGCGACCTGTATCCTCGTGTGGCCGCCGTCGGTCCGACGCGCCTGGGGGCGACCGTTACCCTCGCGCTGGAAGCCGCCAACGACCCCGGGCGCGCGTACTGCGCCGCCATGGCATTCGACTACCAGCCGGGCGTGCCGCTCACGGCGCGCACGATCCCGCTCGCGCCGGATGCGCTGACCCTCCTGAACTTCCTCGCGCCGGGACTTTTCCCGGGTTTCCGCGGCGTGCTCGATGCCAGCGGCGAAGCACGCGCGTCCTTCCGCTTCCCGGGAGACCCGCAGCTCGAGGGGCTCAACGTGTTCGTGGCCTGCGTGGTGCTGGACCCGAGCGCCACGGATGGGGTCCGCGGCATCTCGAATGCGGTGCGCATCCAGGCGACGCCGTAGGGCGGGCTTCGCCCGCAGCCCACGGCCACCAGCGATCAGCCCTCAGCAGCGAACAGCGTCGGAAGCGCTCAGTTTTCAGAATGGGGGGCGCGTAGATGCGGGAGATGGCGGAATGTGGCGACAGGCGCTTCGTGAACCTGAGCTACGACGGCTTGCTCGTGATCTCGATCACCGGCTCCCTGCCGGGTGTCTTCCAGGAGTACTCCGGATTCCTGGCTGCCTCGGGCAAGGCCACCGCGGCCAACGCCCTCCCCAACGTCCCCGCCCCTTGCCGGAATCCGGGTCTTCACCGCATTCGCGACCATCAAGGCCGGCCAGCCGTCCAACCTCAAGACCATCTCCAACTCGTTCCTGTTCACGATTCTGCCGTGACGCACGTCGCGTAGATCCCGGAAACCCGCCCGCCAGGGCGGGTTTCCTTTCCGGGGACCGGGGTCAGACCCCGTTCCGAAGCGGAACGGCGTCAGACCCCAGTCGGCCTCACCGCGGGCGCCGTCCGCCCGCACCACCCGAGGGCGCGCACCTCGCGCGCGACACCCGCACGCTTCACCGGCACGTGCTACGCGCACCCGGACTCGCAAGACGCTGCCCGCACCACCGATGCGGGGTCCAAGACGGGACAACCGGCAGCATTCGCGCATTTCCGCACGGCGTCTTTACAGCCGCCTGGATACCCGGTATCATCGCGCTCGTCGGATCATCGATGTCGGCGAACGTGAAGGAGAGTCAGTAGACCTCGGGCATCCGGCTCCTCGGCGAGCAGCTTCGCTCGGGGGACACGAGGGAGCAGGGATGGTTTGCCGCGTCGTCTCCACGCCGCAGCGTCCTGCGGCGCGGCGCCACGATGCGCAGGGCGATCCCCGGCTCCTCGGGCGCAACTCTCCCGCACGGTGTTCAGAGGAAGGGCTGAATGCCCGTCCCGAGCGGTGTTGCGGAACACGACCCCGAAGGAGAGGTTCCGCGCGCACGGGAGGTCGTTCTCACGCAGCAGTTGACGGGCGCGGCCAACGCTGTCTGCCGCGCCCCGGATCCAAGGCAGTCACTTCTCTCTTGCAAGGAGGTTCTGATGAAAGCGAAGTTCGTGGTGAGCGCCCTGCTGGTGCTCTCCCTGGCGGGTGTTTCCTCGGCGCAGCTGAGCGGCAACTACACCATCGACCCCAACGGATCGGGCCCGAACAACTACACCACGTGGGGGGCAGCGATCGCCGCGCTCGGTGCCGGGGTGAGCGGTAATGTCGTCTTCACCGTGGCTTCGACCACCTTCCAGGAGACGCTCGTCTTCAGCCCGATCACGGGGGTCTCCTCGCTGGCGACCGTCACGTTCCAGGCGGTGGGCGCCCCGGCGATCCTGGATGCCGGCGCGTCCGCCAACGGCCTCACCATCAGCGCGGGCACCGCCTTCTTGAACTTCCACAACCTCGAGGTGCGGAACTTCACCGGCTACGGTCTCTTCCTCACCGGCAGCTCTGCGGTTCGCGGCAACCACACGTTCACGAACTGCAAGTTCGACGCACCGGCGACCACCTCGTCCTCGGTCCGGGCCGCCTACATGCAGAGCGCCTACCAGAA
>JAFGQW010000313.1 GCA_016935485.1 Planctomycetota bacterium
GTTTCCCAAGAGGAGTTGCGGCGGCATCGGAGCAATGTAGCCCCGCCGATCCTGTTGTCAAGATGTTGCGCCGAACGAACCGCCGGATACCAGGAATCGGGGCGCGCGCGGCCCGGCTACTTGCCGATGCAAAACCGGGCGAAGATGCGGTCGAGGAGATCCTCCGTGAACACGCGGCCCGTGACCTCCTCGAGGGCGGCGAGGAGCGCGCGCACGTGGACGCTCAAGCATTCCGCCCCGAGGCCGCTTGCGTGGGCTTCGGCCAGGCGGCCGAGGTCCGCGACCGCACCGCCAAAGAGGGCGCCGAGCCGGCTCGAGACGAGCCCGGCGTCCGGGCCGGCGCTCGCCGCAGCGAGCCAGGCGCCCACGGCGGCGCGGAGCCCGTCCAGACCGATGCCCGCCAGGGCGGAGACCTCGACCACCGCCCGCGGCCGGTGCGCCGCGATCCAGTCCGCCGCGTCGAGGTGGCGGGCGAGATCGACCTTCGCGAGCACCAGGAGGCACTCCCCGGGCCCCGGATCCGGCGGCGGCGCGGCCGCGCTGACGTCCGCCACGACGACGCACAGGTCCATCCGCTCGCGCTGTGCGGCCGCGGTGCGCCGCGCCGCCGCGTCGGCCTCGCCCGCCCCGGCCCCGGCCAGCCCGGCCACGGCCGGCCCGATGCCGGGCGCATCGAACAGGAGCACTTCGCCCCGGGGTGTGCGGAGCCGGGCTCCCACCACGTCCCGGGTCGTGCCGGGCGCGGCATCCGTGGCGACCCGCTCCCGGCCGATCAGGCGGTTCAGCAGGGTCGATTTGCCGGCGTTCGGCCGGCCCCAGAGGATCGCGCGGGGCGCGGCGGCGGGGCGGGGGTCGGCGCGGGTGAGCGCGACCAGCTCCCCGAGCATCCCGCGGAGGCCTCCAAGCCGGTCCTCGAGCCCGGCGAGAAGGTCGGCTTCCACCTCGTGCTCGTCGAAGTCGAGCGTCGCCTCCAGGTCCGACAGCAGTGTGATCAGCGCCTCCCGGAACGCCTCCACCCGCGCCGCCACGCGCCCCCCGGTCAGCGTCAGGGCTCCGCGCCGCCCGGCCTCGTCCGCGGCGGCGATGAGCGCCTGCACGCCTTCGGCGCGCACCAGGTCGATGCGCCCCGCCAGGTAGGCGCGCCGCGTGAACTCGCCCGGTCCGGCGGGCCGGGCGCCCTCCCGGAAGAGCGCCCCGAGGACGGCGGCCGTGAGCGCGGGATTGCCCGCTACGTGCACCTCGGCGAGATCCTCCCCGGTATAGGAGCGCGGCGCCCGGAAGCAGACGATCCGGGTCGGCACGACCGTCGTGCCGTCCAGCCGGAAGGGAGCGTGGCGGACCCGCCCCCCACGGCCGTCGGGCGGGGCGATTCCCGCCACCCGCCTGGACAGAATCCCGTAGGTCTCGGCACCGCTCAGCCGGATCATCGACCGCAGCGCGCGGCCTGGCGCCGTCGAGACGGCCGCAATCGTCGCGGCCGCAGGGTCGGCCGGGGCGCTCACTTGCGCCCGGGCGCCGCCCCCGCCGCCGCCGGGCTCCGGAAGTGCGGGCTGCGCTTGATCAGGCGCTGCTCGATCAGCGCGAGCACGCTGTTGAACGTCCAGTAGAGGCTCAGCCCCGCGGCGTAGTTGTAGAGCATGAACATGAACATGACCGGCATGAACATCATCATCTTCTGGGTCTGCGCCGCCTGCGGGTCGGCGGGCCGGGGAGCAAAGTACATCTGCGCGAACCAGGTGATCCCCATGATGATCGGCAGGATGTTCAGCGCCTCGATGGGCACGCACACGAGCGAGATGGGCTGGGCGAAAGTGACCAGCGCGTCGGGGGCCGACAGGTCCTTGATCCACAGCAGGAAGGGCGCGTGCCGCAGATCCATGGTGCTGCGGAGCGCGTGGAACAGGCCGAAGAACACCGGGATGTTCACCAGGAGCGGCAGGCAGCCCATCATCGGGAACACGCTGACGTGGTGCTCCTTGTAGAGCTTCATCACCTCCTGCTGCTTCTTCTTGGGATTGGTCTTGTACTTCTGGTTGATGCGGTCGAGCTCCGGCTTGAGCTTGCCGATCTTCTGCTGGTAGGTATGCATGGAGACCATCTGCTTGCGCGTGAGCGGGAACATGAGCAGCCGCACCACCAGGGTGAGCAACAGGATGGCGATCCCGTAGTTGTGCACCAGCGCGTAGAAGATCCGCAGCAGGAACTTGCACGCCTCGCTCACCGGCACCACCAGCCAGTCGAGTCCGCACATGGAGTAGCCCGACACGCCGAGCACGCCGGTCAGCGCGCCGAGGTTTGCGGCCTCCAGCTCGGCGGCCCGGGAGGGACCGGCGTAGAGCGTGAAGGCGAGCGCGGTCTCGCGGCTGCCGGCGGCGAACGCGACCTCGTAGAGCGCGCCTGCCTGGAGCAGCTGGAACTGCGGCAGCAGCTTCTCCAGCGCGACCCCCTTGCGGCGCGCGGTCGCGGCGAGTCCCCGCTGGTCGGTGAGCACGCCGGTGAACGCGCTCTTGCGCTGGTAGACGCCGCGCTGGGTCGGCGGCAGCGTGAGCAGCGCCAGGAAGTACCGGTCGATCACCGCCACGTAGCGCAGCGGCTCGTGATCGTAGGTCTTGCGCTGCCAGCCGTCGCCCGCGGCGTGGTGCTTGACCTCGTAGGCGAGCGGACTCGAGAGAGGTCCCTGGTCGACGGCGCACAGCGTGGCGAAGAACTCCGCCGACTCGCGCTTCACCCCGGCCGGTCCGCACACCTCGAACGTATAGCTGTCCTCGACCTCTTCCGAGGGCCGCACCAGCCCGAGCGTCATGTCGACGGTGCTCAAGGTGCGGTGGAAGCGGAAGGTCTTGACGACGCGGACCCCGTCGGGCAGCGCGTAGCCGAACACGGCTCGGACGACGTCGCCCTGGGCGGCCGGCGGCTCGAGGCAGGTCCAGACCGCATCGGCGAGATCGAGATCGCCTTTGTGGAGCGCGACGGCAAGGGAGCGCCGGCCCGCCTCGAACTCGTCGAGCACCGGCCACCAGTTCGCCTCGAGCTCCTTCTCGGCCGCCGACAGATCGGCGCGCGTGTAGAACCCCTTGAGCCGCCAGCTCAGGATCGCGGCGCCGCGACTGGTGAGCACGCAGCGGTACGCGTCGGTGTCGATCTGAAAGGTCTGTTCCGGCTCGACCGGCTGCACCGACCGCAGCGGCGGCCGGGCCGCGGCGGGCGCGGGCGCCCCCGCGGCGGCCGCCGGGGCGGGAGCGGTCGCCGCCGGCCGCTCGGCCGCCGCCGGGTCCGGCGGCTGGGTGGGCGGCTCGGGGCGCGGGGCCCCCTGGATGGACAGCCAGACCAGGTAGACCAGAAGACAGAGCGCGATGGTCAGGGTGATGCGCTTTTCCATCTCGAACCCGGGGGCCCCGGCGGGCTCCTTTCGTGGGTCGGGGCAGGGACCGGGCGACCCGCGCCGGCCCTACCGGCCTTTCTCGAGCCGCGTCGCCAGGAAGTCCGGCAGCGCGTCCACTCTCCTGATCTTGGCCTGCGTCGGTCGAAAGTCGTACGGGACCCGGCAAAAGCGGATGCGCTCGCGGTCGAGAGTCACGTAGCAGGCCCGCGGGTCCCCGTCGCGCGGCTGCCCGACGCTGCCCACGTTGATGATCGCCCGGCGCCCCTCGAGCGCGCGCAGCGAGATCTCGTGGTGGAGCGCCGCCGGAGAGGCGAAGCGCCCGTCCTCGAGATAGACTCCCGGGATGTGCGAGTGGCCGCAGAACAGAATCTGCTCCCGGAAGGCCTCGAACAGCGCCGCCAGCCGCTCGGGCTTGCGCACCAGGCGGGGCGTGACGTACTCGTGCAGCGGGTCGAGCGGCGAGCCGTGCACCCAGCGGAAGCGCCGCCCGTCACCCTCCTGCTCCTTCAAGTTGCCGAGGAAGTCCCACATGGCGTAGTTGCGCTCGCGGTCGTGCGCGCCCGAGTTGAGCTGCTCGCGGGTCCACTCCAGCGCCTCGCGCGCCTTGGGGTTGAAGTTCTCGGGGTAGTAGAGCAGCGCCTCCTCGTGATTGCCGAGCAGCGCGATCTCCGCATCCATCAGGTGCTCGATGCACGCGCGCGGGTCCGGACCGTAGCCGATCACATCGCCGAGCAGCACGAACGTCCGGATCCGCTGGCGCCTGAGATCCTCGAGGACCGCCTCGAGCGCCTCGAGATTGGCGTGGATGTCCGAGAGAATGGCTTTCATGGGCCCGCTCGCTCCGGTGGCCGTCCCGCCCCGCCGGGCAGGCATCGGACACCTCGCCTTGCCTGCGGCATCCGCCCCCGAACCGGCCCGACGGCCTGCCGGCACGACCCGGACCCCGGAAAGGAACGACGGTACGCACGGCGGCCAACCGCACGCAACCGCAGCGACTCGAGCCGGATGGGACCGCCGCCGGAGCCGAAGTTCGCCAACCGTTACCAGAAGTCCGGCGCGCTTTCAAGCCACGCCGCGCGCCGCGCGTGTGGGCGGACGCCGCGCGGTTGCACCCCGGGCGTCTCAAAACGAAAGCGACCTCGAGCTGATGTGGTCTTTCCTAACCCGAGGACTGCGAGTTTTTTGTGGAATTCGACTGGCAGTTTTGGTATCAAGGTCCACTACGGAGAGCGGAAAGCGGTTTCCGAAGGTTGCCTCGGCGAATCGGGAGAATCGCTTTCCGGCCGAGCGCATGCGACGCCTCGTCTCGGAAGCCTTTTTTTTGGGGGACGTCCGGGGGTTGCTCGGTCGAGCTGCCGCTCTCGCGGAGCTGCGCATCCGGAGGGGGTCCGGCGCCCGGCGCCAGGACACGACCGGCTAGCGTGCCCGCCGGCGGCAATGCCGATGGAGATCGGGATCGCGAGGGTTTGGCAGCCCGCGATCCGGCCGGGCTTGAGGAGCCCTCGGGACAGACAGGGGAAACGAAGCGTGAATCCGCCGCCGGAAGAGGCCCTGCTCCAGGAACGTCGTCGGGCCACCGTCTTCACCTCGTACCAGCTCAAGAAAGCCGGCTGGCTCGAGCTCAAGTACTCGCTGGACGCGCTGTTCGCGATCGCGCTGTTCATCGTCTGCCTGCCGGTGCTGGCGCTCGCGATCTTGGCCATCAAGCTCACCTCACGGGGGCCGGTCTTCTTCAAGCAGCGGCGCGTCGGCGAGAACGGCCAGCTCTTCGAGATCTTGAAGCTCCGCACCATGCA
>JAFGQW010000001.1 GCA_016935485.1 Planctomycetota bacterium
CACGGACAGCCGCTTCACGCACAAGATCTGGCAGGAAGAGGAACTGAGCAAGATGGTCAAGGGGGGCGTGCCGTTCCCCATGCTCTCGGACGCCGGGGGACAGATCGGCACCCTCTACGGCGTGTACGAACCGGCCGCCGGCGTGGACATCCGGGGCCGCTTCCTCATCGATCCGGATTTCTTGATCCGCGCGGCCGAGGTGGTGACTCCCGAGGTGGGCCGCAACCCCGAGGAGCTGCTGCGCCAGGTGAAGGCGTTCCAGCACGTCGCCGCCACCGGCGAGGTGACTCCGTCCGGCTGGCAGCCGGGCGCTCCGACGCTCACTCCCGGACCCGACCTGGTCGGCAAGGTCTGGCAGAAGTGGAAGCCGCGGTGAGCGCGCCGTAGCGCGCCGGATTCCCCAGCCTGGCCGCGCGGTGTCGGCAGACCTCCGCGCAGGACCTCTCGCCACCGCGGCGCCGACGGCTCCGCCCCGCGGCTATTCCCCGGCACAAGCGTGGAGGCGCTGCTCCAGGACGCTCTCGTTGCCGCCACGGTCGACGGCGCGGAACCGGAGCGTCCACCGCTCCCCGTGCCCGATGTCCAACCGGCGCACCAGGCGCGCCACCGCGCCCTTGTTGTCGGGGGCCTGCTCGATCGCGAACAGCCCGAAGATCGGGTGGAGCAGGTGGCTCACCTCGAGGAATCCGTGGCCGTCGTCCCGGTTCAGAAAGACGCGTAGCTGGCCGAGGTCCAGCGTGCCGTCGGCGTCATTGGCCACCAGCCGCATGCCGACCTCGAGCGGCTGGATCGGCGTGGGCTCCACGGCGATGGCCGGCGATCCGTTGGGGCAGGTTTCGAGCTCGAGGTTGTCGAATCCCACCGTCCCGCCGCCGGCGAGCAACACGAGCCCGCCGGGCGCAAGCGGCGGCTCGGGGTCGATCACGTCCAGGACCAGCTGATCGTCCACCAGGACACGCAGCCGGGCGCCGGCTGCCGCGATCCGCACCTTGACCTGGCCGGGATCGAAAGCGGCCCAGCCATACCCGAGCTCCTGCAAGCCAGCGCCCCGGAGCCGGTCGAGCAGCACGGAGCCTTCCGGCAGCAGCCGCAGCAGATACCCGTCACCCGCGGGCGACTCCACGCCGGCGGCCCGGAAGCGGACCCCGACGAAGCTCGCGGCCGCCAGGCGCGCTTCGAAGCCGAACGCGAAGTCGTCGAGCGCGCCGTCCAGGTAGGCGTGGACCATGCCGGTGGCGCCCGCGGCGGCCTGCCACAGCTTGTTCGCGGCCGGCGGGCTGTCCGCCACCACGGTCCATGCCCGGGAATCGGCCGCGGTCCACGCGCTGGGATCACCGTCCTCGAAATCCTCGAGTCGCGACGGTCCGACGCGGAGATTGTCGAAGGCGGCGCCCGCGGACTGCGTCAGCAGGACAAGGTTCCGGCAGGAAACGGGCGCGATATCCTCGACGTCGATGACGGTCCGGCCGTTCCGCTGGACGCGGATCCGGCCCTGCCCGACGGCAAGACGGTAGCGGTCGCGCTCGTTCTTGACGCCGGCGACCCGGGCGAGCGGCAGCTTCCCGCCCGGCTGGTCGAGGGTGAGCTCCCCCGCGCCGACCAGCAGCCGGTAGGCCGGGCCGGCTGGCGTGGCCGCTCCCAGCTGGACGCCGAGTCGGCCGCTCGGACCCGGGTCGGCGACAAAGCCAGCCTCGAAGCCGACCTCGAGGGCGCCGCCCGCCACGGCCGCGCGGGCCCAGGCCAGCGGGTGGCGCGCGTCGGTCTGGCGCAGCTCGCCGGCCTCATAGGTCCAGGTGCCCTCGAGCGTCGTGTCCAGACCGCCGCCCAGCGTGTCGTTGAAGTCGTGGCGCCGGCCCGTCGGTCCCGCCTTGCGGATCGCAGCGATGGCCTCGAACAGCCAGTGCATCGACGGTTCGCCGCCGCCCGGCGTCGCCTCGGGCTGCTCGCCGCCCGGGCCCACCTCGGCCACCGGCAAGTCGCGGTCCCGCGTGAGATACTGCTGGTGGTGCGAGAACACGTTGCCGTAGCCGCCGAGCTCCCGGATCTGCTGGAGGTCGGCGACGTACCGCTCCACGGTCTGCCGATCCCAGTGGCCCAGCGTGTCCAGGCCGGTGCGCGGATCCCTCTGCAGGTACTTCTCGTAGCCGAGCTGCGCATTGAACTCGTTGTTCACGTAGGGCTTTCCCAGCGGGTCGCCCGGCAGGCCGTGCAGGTAGTAGGAGGCGGGATTGCGCGGGTCGGCGGGCTGGTTGTGCGAGTAGGTCACGCGCGCCGCGACCCACGTCTTCCCGCCCGGCGTGTCCAGATAGCCCTCGGGGCTGAACAGGCGCCCCGGCGGGCTCATGCCCGCGAGCACATCCGGGTCCACCTCGTAGACGGCATGGAGCAGCTTGAGCGCGCCGGTCACGGTCGTGAACAGCGCGCGGCCGTCGTACTCGGTGTGCCCGAACTCGTTGACGAGATCGAGGATGTAGTTGCGGTGGCCGGTGGCCTTGAGCCACTCCGTCACACGTCGGGTCGCCTCGAGCGCAGCCGCCTCGGTGGGCACGTCCTGATCGCGCTTGAAGTACCAGTAGCCGATGATCAGCACCATGCCGCGCCGGTCGGTCTCGGCGAGCAGGCGGCGCAGGTTCGCCCACACGACGCTCTCCAGCTTCAGCGCTCCGGCGGCGTCGTAGACGGCGGGATAGCGCTTGTTGAACTCCGTCGAACCCAGGTTGCCCCCCTGGATCCCGACGGACAGCGTGTTCACGCCGTAGCGCAGGTAGTCGTCGAGACTCGCGACGACGCGGTCGGTGAAGCGCGGGTCGAACGCCGCGTTCGCCAGCCGCGTGCTCCACATGTCGAAGGCGTGCTGCCGGCGGCTGTCGCGGTTCTCGAGAACGAAGCGATTGCGCTGGTTGAAGATGTGATGGCGAGTCTGGCCGGCCGCCGCGCCGGCCGGGAGCAGGATGGCAACAAGCCCGAGAAGGGCCAGCCGTCGGTTACGCTGCAGTGCGGACATGATGACCTCCCCTGCATGCCGGTGTCCGGGAGGAACCCCCGACCGGAAGGAGGCGCCGCCGCCCGGCAGTCCTCCGGCAACCGGCCGCCCTGCCGGAGGATCGGACGCATCGAGCTGGAGCGCTCCGATCGACGGGGACGAGCCTCTGGCTTCGCGTCGTAGTCCTCCAGGCGGTTTGCCCCGAGTGGCTGCCTTCCCCGAAGGAGATATCGGCGTTCGAGGGTTATACAAATAAGATAATTTGGAGCAACTGTGCCGGCCGCGCCCTCCTCCCCCGGGAATGCCGGGCAACCTGCGCCCTATCCGCGGCTGACCGGCTCGATTCGAGACGGCAATGCCGCCCGCAGGGACTTCCGCGCGGCGCGCCGGCCGAGTAGGGTGGCGGTTCGCCTCCCGGGAACGTGCCGCGCAGGAAGCGGCCGCGTTCCGCGATTCGCGACGCTCGTCGCTCCGGAGAGCAAAGAAGGACAGCGGGTCGCGGTCCACGGGCGCGGAACAGGAGCGGTCGATGAGCGGTCGGCAAGGGAGCGCGGCGCCCGGCGCGAGTCCGGCCGCGCGTGTTTTCGTCTGGCGTTCGCACGTCCGGGCGGGGCTGCGCTTCTTCATCCTGCTCGTCTGTTCCGGCATGGTGGCGGCCGCGGTCCTCGCCTGGGAAATGGATCCGCGGGCCGGGGCCGACGCGACCCTGCGCCTGCTCCTTCCGGTGGCGGCGGCCCTGATCGCGGGCGCACTGACGTGGCGGGCGGCCGATGTGTGGACCGCCCAGTACGTCGTGCTGCGCCCCGACAGCCTCGAGCACCAGGTCGGCGCCAGCCGCCGCGTCGTTCGGTTCGACGAAGTGACCGCCGTCACGTTCCGACACCTGCCGTACCTCGGCGGCCAGGCGCGGATCGCAGCCGGAGCGGTAGCAGTCAAGCTCGGCACCAACCTCAAGGACATCACGCCGCTCCTGCTGTCGGTGCGCCGGCAGCTCGCGGAGCACGGTCGCGGCGAGATCGTGTGCGAGCGCGCGTTCCGGACGTTCCTGCTCACGGCCGCGTTTGCGGAGCAGCGGGCCGATCGCTACCGGCACCGATACGGCTGGTTCCCGTGGCTCGCCGCGCTTTCGCCCGTCCTCGTGCTCGTGGTCGCGCGCGGGCTGGCCGTGCCGGTCATCGGCGCCGCCCTGTGGACGGGAGTCTTCGCCGTCTACCCGTGGCTGGTCGTGGCCGGGGTGGAACTGGCGCTGCTGCGGCGGTTCACGGCGGCCGTCGAGGCCGCCCCGGAGGACCCCGCGTCCGTCCCGCCCGTCCATCCGCGACTGGAGCGGCGCACGGTGCTCCGCGGCGCACTCGCCGGCTACTACGGCTACCTGCTGCTCAACGTGGCGATGCTCATCCGTCTGGCATGAAGCGTCGGCGCGGGGAGGCGCCGCCGCGTGCTTGCTGGGAGCGGCGCCGGCCGCGTGCGGGCCCTTTCAGCCGACCAGCTCGAGCCAGGGATCCCGTCCGAGCAGCCAGTAGTACGCCAGCACCCCCAGCCAGCCGTGGGCCACGCCGAGCGGCAGCAAGCTTCGCCGCCGGAGGTAGAGCGGCGTGAAGAGGAGGGCGAGCGCGAACGTGGCGGCCATCAGGAACCGGTCGGGCCAGTGGGAGGCGCCGAAGAGCGCGGCGGCGATCAGCGTCACGACGACCGGAGATGCGATCCAGAGGCGCAGGTTCCGGGCCACCATGGCCTGCACCAGGAACTGCTGGGCGAGCCCCCAGATCGGGTAGAGCACAAGCAGCGGCGCCATGTGCCAGCTGAGCCGCAGCGTGCCGCGGCAGGCGCCCACCGCCACCAGCGCGCCGGCGCCGCACACCAGGACAAGGCCAGGCCACCGGCTGTCCCGCGCGAGGCCGTCGAGCCGGAGGCCCCACTGCGCGAGCTGCCCCCGGTGCCGCCGGAGCGCCAGCCCGAGGTAGGCGCTCCAGCCGACAAGCGCCAGCGCGATGAACGGACCCTTCGCGTGCAGCACCTCCTCGAAGAGGAGATGCAGCGCGCCGGTGAGCATCACGGCGCCGAGCTCCAGGGCCGCGCGGCGGCAGGAGGCGGCTTCGTTCATGCGCGCAATCCGCGGGAGAAACGGTCCAGATGCGAGTGCGCGGATTCTACCGCGCGACGCCGCTCGATGTCACCGGTCTTACCGGCTCCGGCCGGGGTCAGCTCTTCCCCGGCGATCGGGCGAAGTAGCCGATCTCGGGATACGGGTTGATCACGGTCGTGCAGATGTTCTTGAGATGGGCGCCCACGCGCTTCAGGTAGCGCAGCAGCAGCAGGAACGCGAGCTCGGACTTCGCGATCCGATCGTCGCCCGCGCTCCGCTCGAAGGCCGCCTTGAGCGTGCTGTCGGCTTCGAGCGCGAGATCGTGGTAGCGCTCCTGCGCCTGACGGGCGGCGCTCTCGTCGTGGCCGAAGAAGGCGAGCTGCGTGAGCCGGAAGAGCTCCTCGGTGCGCCTGACGAAATCGTGGAACAGCGCCTCCTGCTCGCCGAACTCCAGGCGCCCGGCGAAAAAGGCGGCCAGATCGCCGATGTTCTTGGTGTAGTCGCCGATGCGCTCGATGTCGCCGACCACGCTGGTGAGGATGAGCCCGAGCAGCAGATCGTCCCCCTGGCTGATCGCCAGGTGCTCGAAGACCTTCTTTCTCACCTCGATCTGCTTGCGGTTGACGTCGCGGTCCATCCGCGGGATCTGGTCGCGGAAGTCCTGGGCCACGTCCTCCTTGATGGCGTGGACCACCATCTCGAACATCCGGCGCGTCTCGTTGAGCATCTCGCTGGTGCGCGCATGCGCCTCGTCCAGAAGACCGCGCTGGGTCTTCAGCAGGCGCCAGAGATCCTTGAACATCGCGTTCGGGCTCCCGGGTTACAGGAACGTGATCAGTACCAGCAGCACGAAGCCGGCGGCGACGCCCGTGAGCGTCAGCACTGTGCGCCGCCGGGAGGTGGCGACGTAGCCGGCGCAGCCCTCGGCGATCGCAATGGGAATCCGCCGGAGCGGCAGGAAGATCGCGATGCCGAAGCTGTTGAACACCAGGTGCATCAGCGCCACCACGACGCCGAGCGGCGCCACCGACCCCACGCCGGTGGAGGCGGCGGCGCTCGCGGCAAGGAACGCGGTGACGGTGGTCCCCACGTTCGCGCCGAGCGTGCAGGGGAAGACCTGGTGCAGGGTGAGCAGGCCCGCGCCGGCGAGCGGGACGATCAGCGACGTCGTCACGCTGGAGGATTGCACGACGGTCGTGAGCACCAGGCCGAGGATCATGGCATGCGCCGTCGTCCGGAAGAGGAATCGGTCGACCAGGCGCGCCATCCGGCTGAGCACCAGCGTGCGGATGATCC
>JAFGQW010000314.1 GCA_016935485.1 Planctomycetota bacterium
GCCGAAGTGGCGGAACTGGCAGACGCGCTAGGTTGAGGGCCTAGTCGACAATTATGTCGGTGAGGGTTCGAGTCCCTCCTTCGGCACCATTCGACTCGCGGGGGAGCGCTCTGAGGAGCGCTCCCCCGCTCGCTCATGGCGAGCCATCTCCCGCTCGCCCTGAGCGGAGCCGAAGGGCAGGCCCTCCCGGGCTCGCCGCCGCGCGCCGGACTACCGCTGGACCGTGATCGGATGGCAGTTGGAGATGGTCGTGATGGGCATGCCCTTGCTGCCGTCCAGCGTGATGAACGCGATGTAGAAGGCCGTGCCTACGAGGCGCGCGAAGCTCGGCGGGATGTGGATCTGCCCGTAGGCATCGCCGTTCTGGTCGAGGAACCCGCCGTAGTGCTGGAAGATGTGGGGACTTTGGAACGAGTAGTCGTAGAGGCCGTCATCCTCGAGCGGAATGCGCCGCGGGGTGTTCGGCACCTCGATGCCGTTGGCCGGGTTGCGGCTCGCGTTGAACGACGCCGCCGCGGCGAATCCGAAGGTCGCATCCGGCCAGGCGCGAAACGCCGTCCAGATCGTGCCGCCCACGCTGGCGACACCCGTTTGCACCGGCCGCGGGTGGGCCGGCGTGCTCTCGTTGTCAAACGGGTTGGTGCCGGCCCGGAGCTCGGCGGCGTTGCTGTACGAGTCGCCGTCCAGGTCGTCGCAGGCCTGCTGGCGGAAGATGTTCGCCTGCACGTAGCCGGTGAAGTCGCCGAGGTAGAGCGGCGCCGCGCCGGTCGGGAACGCGCCGAGCCGGTTCAGGTTCCAGCGCTCGAACTTCAGAAGCGTGCCGGACTGCGTGCCCGTCGCCCACACGTCGCCGTTGCCGTCGAGCGCGATGCCGAACAGCGCCTCGCCGGCGGTGGTCGTCTGGAGCAGCAGCCCGTTCTGGTTGTAGTAGTTCAGCGTGCCTGAGTTCGCGTCGGCGTTGGCCACGTAGAGCTCGTTGAAGTGGTTGACCGCCACGCCGACGGGAGACGGGTTGCCGCTGGTGGTCGACGCGAGCACGGCGCCCGAGTTGTGATCGAACTTCAGCACGCCGCCGCTGCGGTACGCGACCCAGCAGTGGCCCTGGCCGTCGACGGCCACGCCGAACGGACCGGCGTGGCGCGTGCTGACCGAGATCGGGCTGAACGACGCCGCGTTGCCGCGGGTGTCGTAGACGTAGACGTGGCTGTCGTTGTGGTTCGCAACCCACACCTGCCCGAGCCGATTGACCGCCACGCCGCCGTAGAAGGTCATGGGGGTGACGCCGGGCGTGATCGTCAGCAGCACCGTGCCGTCCGGCGCGACCTTGTAGAAGCGGGGCGCGCCGGCGTCGGTCACCCAGAGATGGCCGTCGCCGTCGACGGCGATCGCCGCCGGCGCGGTTCCAACGACGAAGTCCACGGGTTCCGCCCCGTTGGCCGCACAGCGCAGGACCCGGCCGGTCGCACTCTGGGTCGCGTAGACGTGGCCGTTCTCGGCCAGGCACACGCCCATGGGCAAACCGCCGGCCTGGACGCTGATGCCCGCCGGCGCACCCGAGGTCTCGTAGGCCACCAGGGTGCCCGACACCTGGCTGGCGACCCAGACGAAGTCGTTCATCTGGTTCTCATGGAACTGGGCGGCGGTCCCGCGGATCAGAATCCCCGCCAGCGTGAGGATGCATGCGAGCTGTTTCATCGACCATGCCTTCCTTCTCGGGCCGGGCCGAGGAACCGCTTTCCTGCCGTCCACGCACAATCCGACCTGTCCGGCATCGGCATTCGCCCGCCGCCACCTGAGGCGCTGGCGAACTTCAGGTCCGGGCCTCGAACGGCCGAAAGGGCCTGCGTTCACCGGTTGACCGCAGGTGCACTGGTCTGCCGCGAGGCGGCGACGCCGCAGGGAGTCGATGGCTCCGGCGACCGAACCACGGCATCGAGGAGGAGGAGTTCCGATGGTGGGCAGGCGGGTAAGGCTCTATCAGAAGTCGAGTTGCGGACACTGTCGCCGGGCCAAGGCGATCCTGGAAGGGATGGGCCTCGTGCTCGAGATCCGCGACCTCATCCGCGAACCCCTCAACCGCAACGAGCTGACCGACCTGATCGGCTCGACCGATGTGCGCGAGTTCCTCAACCCCGCGAGCACGCTGTTCCGCCAGCGGCGCATGAGCACGTTCCCCCCGACGAAGGCCGAGGCGATCCGGCTCATGATGGAGGATCCGAACCTGATTCGCCGGCCGATCGTCATCAAGGGCAAGCGCAAGGTCTTCGGCTTCGAGGAGAGCGTGCTGAAAGAACTCGCGCGGCCCTGACGTCCTGCCGGCGCGAGCCAGCCGGGCGGACCTGGGCCAGAAGATCCGCAAGCAACGGGAAGTTACTCTTGTGGGGTCCGTCCGTCGCGGCCGCGCAGCAGGCGGCGCACGCGGGTCTTGACGAAGTGCAGCCAGTTCGGCGGCCAGAGCCAGCCCGCCCGTTGCGCCCGGCGGGCGCGGCGCCGCTCCTCGGCGCTCAGCCGCTGCGGCGCGTACTTCCCCTTGAGCTTCAGCAGCGCAAGCCGATCGACGCGCTCTAGCCAGCCCAGGCCGATCCGGCCGAGCCGACCCCAGCGGCCGACGTCCACGCCCGCCCCGAAGTCGAGCAGCCGCGGCCGACCGTCCTCGCCCAGCAGGATGTTGCGGCGCTGCCGGAGGTCGAGATGCACGACGCCGCGCGCGTGGATCGCCGCCACGAGCCGATCGAGATCGTCGAAGAAGCCGGCGGGAAGATCGCCCGCCATCCGGCCCGACAGAGGAACGCCCGCGCAGAACGACAGGACAATCGCGTCCCGGCGGCGCGCCAGCGGTCGGGGCACGCCGCCCAAGCCCTCGATCCTGCGGAGCAAGCGCCACTCCCGGCCGAGACACCAACGGCCGTAAAGCCGCAGCACGAGCGGGGCGGACGCCCAGTCCTTGGCCACGGCCAAGCGCCCCTCCCACTCGATCAGCCTGAGATCCGGATTGAGCCAGGTGCGCCGGCGCAGGAACGTGCGCGTGCAGGCGGCAAGCTCGACGTCCCGCCACGGATCCGCCGCGTCATTCCGGCCCACGATCGCCCCGTCCTCCCGAGTGGCCCGGGCGCGTGCCGCAGGCGGCGGCGCCCACGACCCGCCGGTGCTGCGCCAGCACAGCGACCCGGTCCTCCAGCACCGTCACCCCGATCCCCGGC
Source organism: Planctomycetota bacterium (assembly GCA_016935485.1). Classification (GTDB taxonomy): domain Bacteria; phylum Planctomycetota; class JAFGQW01; order JAFGQW01; family JAFGQW01; genus JAFGQW01. The sequence continues at coordinate 3,201 of JAFGQW010000314.1, forward strand.
GCGTCGGGCAGCGCGAGACAGCCGCCCGGGCCCAGCCGGGCGGGCGGATCGACGATGTCCTCGCGGTAGTAGCGATCCGCCGCCGAGATGTCGCCCGGCAACGTGAAATCGGGTAGGGCGGCCAGTGCCAGGTTGTGCGCGCGGCCGACGCCCGACTCCAGCATGCCGCCGCAGAATACCGCGAGCCCCAGGCGGCGCGCGCACCGGGCCAGGCGCCGCGAGGCCACGCTGCCTCCCATGCGCGCCATCTTGATGTTGACCGCGCCGGCCGCGCCCAGGCGCAGGGCGGCGCGGCTCACCGCCGGCCCCGCGAGGCTCTCGTCGAGGCAAATCGGCGTTGCGAGGCGGGCCCGGAGGCGGGCGTGATCGAGCAGGTCCTCGTGGCCGAGCGGCTGCTCGAGCAGGGCGAGCCCGTGCCGATCCAGCGCCTCGAGGACCGGCAGATCCCGGAGCGTGTACGCGGCATTGGCGTCGGCGAACAGCATCACGGCGGGAAAGTGCGCGCGAATGGCCTCGAGCACCGCGACGTCCCAGCCGGGCTTGATCTTGACCTTGATGCGGCCGTAGCCCTCCGCGAGGTGGCCGGCAATCCGTTCCAGCAGGGCCCCACGGTTGGGCTGGATGCCGATCGACACGCCCACCGCGATTCGCTCGCGACGGGCGCCGTAGTAGCGAAACAGCGGCAGACCCGCAGCCTGCGCCGCGAGATCCGCCAGCGCGCCCTCGAGCGCCGCGCGCGCAAAACGATGCCCGCGCACTCCTGCCACCTCCGACTCGAGGTCCTCGGGACCGCACAGGCTGCGCCCGATCAGCGCCGGCGCCAGGAAGTCCTCGAGCACGTGCAGCGTGGTGACCACGTCGTCGGCCGAGTAGGAAGGCCGTCCGTGCACGGGCGCCTCGCCGAAGCCGCTCAGCCCCTCGGCGTCCACCCGGACGAGGATCGTATCCTTGACGGTCTCGACCCCGAAGCTCGTCTCGAAGGGCCGGACGAGCGGCAGCCTGAGATGGGTGATGTGGATCCGCTCGATCCTCCAGCGCGCGCGCGCCATCGGTCCTTCCTCTGGCCGCCCTTCCTGCCCGTCGTGTCCCTCGCGCCCGGCCGACCCCGCTCGGCGCTCGATCTCGGCGCGGCGCCGCGCGCCCGGAACTCCGGGTGCCGTCCGAGGAGCATAGTAGTATAGTAAGGGCCCGTCCGGAAGCCCGACGGGTCTTCGCGCGCCAATGCCGGCACCAGGGAGGCACGATGGTGGAGTTGGCCAGCCGCAGCGCCGCGCCGGATTTTCCGCCGACGGACCCGCTGCCCGCAAGCGCAGCGGGCGCGGCGCCCGGCCGGTTCCGCTCCTTCCGCGACGAACGGCGGCGAGTCCACCGCACGCGCGTCCACCGCATCGAGATTCCGGGTGCACTGCCGGCGCCGGAGGTCGGCGTGCACACCGGACCGCTCGAGACGGCCGGCACGCTTCGCGACGTGGTCGTGCGCGCCATGCTCCGCCGCAACCAGCACCAGGGCGCCACGCGATTCCATGTCGTGCTGAGCGAGCCGCCGCGCGATCCCGTGGACCCGACCTGGCGCGCGGATCTCGGCGCAGCCCTCGCGCTCCGGCCCGTGGTCGGCCTCATCTGCCGAACGCCCGTCGCGCAGGTCACCGTGAAGCTGCTCGATGCGCTCGCCGAAGCGGCGGGCGACAAGGAGATCTGGCTCGAGATGGCCGCCCATCCACCGGGCGGCGCGGCGGAGTTCGCGGCCGCCGCACACGCGGCCCGCAACCGCTCGATCCCCGTGATCGCCACCTTGCTGCTCGGGGTCCCCGGCGAGACCCCGGGCACGCACGCCCGCCGGCTCAACGAGATCCGCGTGCGCGCGGTGCGGATTCACCCCTTTCATGAGAGCGCGCCGGACGCCGGATGCGGCGGGACCGAACACAGCGGGACGTTCCCGGACCGCGGCGCCTACCTCGCCGCGCTGGCGGATCTGGTGGAGCGGCTCGAGCCGTCGATCGAGCTCGCGGGGCTCGGCGCGGGCGTGCCTCCCGCCCGGGTCCGCGCACCGGCATGGCTGCGGGAAGCGGCGGACTACCACGAGCTCCTCGAGCACGAGCTGGCGCGGCGCGGCTCGCGGCAGGGCCGCCGACTCGACGGGTGAGGACGGCGCCGAGCGCCCCTACCAGAAGCTCCGGATCTCGTCGATCCCGTAGGCCCAGTGCATGCCGCGCTCGCGCGGGTCCATCACGATCTTGCCGTCGAGCTCCTCGCGAATGAATGCTGTGAGCCAGTCGGCCTCCCGGCGGATCGCGGCGGCGAGCGTCGCCGCGGGCCAGGCGGCCGTCGACGCCGAGTCGAACAGCGCCCACTGGATCTCCCGCGTCCTCGAGCGCCACTCCCAGACGCCCACGATCCGGCCGTTCACGACGACGGTCGGGAGCACGCGCGCCGCCACGGGCTTGCCGCGAAAGCGCGCGAGCACGCGCTCCGGCGCCTCGAAGTCGAGAAACTCGCGATTGAGCGCCTTGCGGCCGAGGTAGAAGGGATCGCGGTTGGGAAGAAGCGCCACCTCGGGCGGCGCGGAGCCCTCGAACCGGGCGAGCGACTCCAGGTCCTCGGGCAGCGCGAGCCGATCGCCGTCCAGGCCCTCCACGCGGATCACGACCGGCGGCGGCTGGAGCGCCTCGGCGGCCGCCGAGGCGCGGTTGAGCGTCGTTCCCGCCCACCAGACGAAGTCTTCGACGCGCGCGGGGCCGAAGCTCTCGAGGTAGGTGTGCAGGACGTCCGGCAGGACCTGGAGCTGGTCCGGCGCACAACCCGTGCATTCCGGGAGCGCCATCTCGGTCAGGAGGTAGACCCGCTTGCCGTCGTCCAGCCGCTTGCCGGAGTCCAGGTGGAGCACCCGGCCCTCTTCCTCGAGGTGCTCCAGCGCCACGGGCAGGACCCCGGGCACGCCCGCGCGCCGCCCTTCCGTGCCGAAGCTCCGGAGCATCCCGCCGGGCAGTCCCTCCTCGATCTTCTTGATCGTCGCCGGCCCCTCGCCGAGAAGCTCGAGGATCGCCATCCCCAGCGTCTCCACCTCGCCCCGGCTGATCGAGACGACCTTGTTGATCTGGCGGATGCGGGCGTCGATGCGCCGGCCTTTGGCGGCGATCGCGACCATCACCTGGCGGTGCGGCACGAAGTGTGGCTCGCCGCGCACGCTCGTGACGCGAACGAGGCTGCGATCGCGGAGCACAGCCTGGCTGACCGCCTCCCGGCTACACGCGGCGCTGCGGAGCCTGAGCGACAGGTAGGGTGCGGTGGAACCGGGCGCGAGCAGCCACCCGGCCGTCGCGAGGACCGCCTCGATGCCCCGGGGCTCGGGCGGTGGCGTCGCCGCCGCCTGCCCGAGGCCCGCCCGGCGGGCCCGCCATGCACAGAATGTCGACAGCGGAATGGTCGGAACAGTCATGCGCGGCTCCGCGTCTCCTCGAATCCGGGTCCGGCCACGCCCGACGAGCGCGCTCAGAGGAGCTTGTCGATGCGGCTCGAGAGGTCCGACTTGCTCATCAGACCGATCGCCTCGTCGACGATCTCGCCGCCCTTCAAGAACTTCAAGGTCGGAACGCTCATCACCTTGTAGCGGCTGGCCGCGCTTTGCGCCTGATCGATGTCGACGTGAACGATCTTGACGCGCCCGGAGTACTCGGTCGCGAGATCCTCGAGAATCGGCCGGAGGCGGAGGCACGGGCTGCACCACGCCGCCGAGAAGTCGACCAGGACGGGAATCTCGCTCTTCAAGACCTCGGACTCGAAGTCGGCGTCGGTGACGTGCACGAGATCGGACATGGACTGTCTCCTTCCATCGACCGCCCCGCGCGCGCTCGAGTCCCGCCGCGGGAACTTCGTCCGGATCGCGACTGCAGGGTTCGCATCGTGCCCAAGGGATAGTCGACGGCCGGGCGCCGATTCAAGCGGCGCCGACACGCCGGCGCCCCCTCACCGCGCCGGCAGGTCGACCGCGCCGGCCGCGCCGCCGCCGGTCGCGCCGCGGTCCGGGTCCGGGCACCGGGCCAGGATCGCGAGCACGTCGCGGCGGGAATACATGTCCCGCAGCGTGAACGGCCGGCGCGGATCGTCCCCCGGAAAGACGGCAAGAAAGGGGATCGCCGCCCCGCCGAGCTGCCGCATCAGGGCGCGTGCGATCGGCTGCGGCCGCGTGATGTCCGCCACCAGGAACGCAACGTTCTTGCGCTCGATCGCGGTGCGGACCTCCGCGCTCTCCAGGACCGTCTTCTCGACGTACTTGCAGTTCGGGCACCAGTCCGCCGTCCAGTCCACCATCACCGTGCGCCCCTGGCGGCCCAGCGCCTCCAGCCGCTCGAGCCGGAAGGGCTCCTTGTCGAGCCCGTCGGACGGCAGCACGAGCAGGACGTAGGTCCCGTAGCCGAGCCCCGCCGCCACGCCCACCGCCACCAGGCGCCAGAGCATCCGGTGGCCGACGGCGCGCTCCGGCCCGGTCACGCGCCCGAAGATCCACGCCGCCAGCCCGAGCACGAGACACAGCGTGATCACCCACAGGCGGAGTTCGCTGGCCACGATGCCGAGCAGGTAGACGACGGTGGCCAGCAGCAGGAACGCCATGAGCTCCTTGAACCGGACCATCCAGCGGCCCGGCCTGGGCACGAAGCGCAGCCACGCCGGGTGGGCGGTCAGGATCACGTAGGGGACCGCCATGCCGAAGCCGATACTGCCGAAGAGCACGAAGACGACCAGCCACGGCTGGGTGAGCGCGTAGGCGAGCACCCCCCCCAGCAACGGACCGCTGCACGGCGTCGCCAGCACCGTGGCGAGCATGCCCTTCAAGAACGAGCCCCCGAGGCCCTCGCGCGTCTCCTTTCCCTGCCGACTCACGAAGCCCGGCAGCGTGATCGCGTAGACGTCGAACAGCCCGAGCGCGAAGAGGAAGATCACGGCAATCATCGCCACGAGGAAGGTCGTGCTCTGGAACTGCTCCCCCCAGCTGTTGCCCGCAAACGCCGCGGCGGCGGCGAGGATCAGGAACACCAGCAGGATCCCGGCGCTGAACACGAGGCCGTGCCTGAACACGGTCCGGCGGTCCTCGCGAGCCTGCGCGACGAGGCTCAGGATCTTGATGCTGATCACCGGCAGCACGCACGGCATGACGTTGAGAATCAGGCCGGCGACCAGTCCGAACAGGAGCCACAGGAGGAGGCTCCGCTCGGCATCGCGGGCCCGCGGCCCGTAGGCCGCAATGGCCGCGGCCGTGGCCGCGTCCAGGACCGTGCCCGGCGCGCCGGAAGCGCCCGGCAGTGCCGGGGGCGCGGCGTCCGGGCGGGGCGCCGGCGGCGGCGCCTCCGGCGCCCCGGGCGCGGTCGACGCGGCGAACTCGAGGAACAGCTGCGCGAACGCCGGCCGGGTCTCCGCGCCGGCGGCCACGACCGGAACGGCCGCCGTGAGCTCCACGAAATCGTCCACGCACGATTCGGCGCAAGCGACGCACTCGACGGCCAGCCGCACCACGCGCTCGCCGGGCGCCACGTCGGGCGGCACGCGGCCCTCGAAGTAGATGCGGGCGACGTCCTCGTAGGCCCACACCCACTGCTCGGGGCCGAGCTCCGGCTGCGCGAGCCGGTGCGGCCGGGCGTAGCGCGCCGGCCCGAGCACCACGTCCGCCGGCGCCCTGGCCGTGGCCATGGTGGGGCTGCCGACGCCGGGGCCAACGGGATTGCCGTAGATGTGCCAGCCGCGCTCGATCACGAGATCGATCACGAGCCGGAACGTCTCGCCCGGCCTGACCGCGCTGCGATCGAGCACCGCGAGCGCGTGCACCTTGCCGGCCTCGCCGCTCACGCGCTCCGGGAGACTGTCTTGCGCCCACACCCCCGGCGCGCTCGCCAGAGCGGCAAGCAGGATCGCCCACTTCCCGAACCGCCGTCCGTTCGCTAGCATTCGTGTTCACCCAGGTCCGCCACGCCGCGTTCGCAGGTGGCTTGCCGAGAAGGCCCGGACCGGCGGCCCGGTGAGCTTCGCCGACGTGGCTCCGGCACGGCGCCATCGGAGCCGCCCGGACTCCCCGGCACGAAGCCGCAACGGCGGCGAACCGCCGGTCGCGCGGACCAAGGATAGGACGGCGTCGCCCGCGAGGTCAACGGTGGGCGGGAAAGAGGAGGCGCGCGTTGAACGAGTGGCGCTGGCGCATCGATCGGGCCCACGCCGGCCGCCGGGTGGACGGCGTGCTGCGCGCGGCCCGCCCGGACCTGCCCTACGCGCACGCGCAGCGCCTGTTCCGCAAGCAGCGGGTGCGCGTGAACCGGCGACCGGTCGCGCCCGACCACCGGGTCCAGGCGGGCGACGTGCTCTCGATCCTGACGGGCCAGGCGGTCCACGTGGTCCCGCCGAATCCCGCGGTCCGGTTCGATGTCCTCCACGAGGACCGCCACGTGATCGTGGTCGCCAAGCCTGCGGACGTCGCCATGCATCCCGGCAAGAAGCAGCGGACCCGCACGCTCGTGAGCGGTCTGCTCGCTCGCTTCGACCGCGAGCTCCGCGCGCTGGGCGAGGAGCGGGGCTACGGCCTCACGCATCGCCTCGATGCGGGCACGTCCGGGGTCGTCGTGGTCGCGCGCACCGCTGCCGCCCACGCGAATCTGCTGGCCCAGTTCCGGCGGCGCGCGGTGAGAAAGGACTACCGCGCGCTGGTAGCCGGCGAACCGGCGCGTGCCCAGGGCACCGTCCACCTGCCGCTTGAGCGGACCGAGCGCGCCGGCCGCACCCGCATCGAGGTCGGGCGCGGCGGCGAAGGCCTCACGGCGGTCACCGAGTACCGACGGCTCGGCAGGTTCGGGAGCGCGAGCCTGCTCGGCGTCGTGCCACGGACCGGCCGCATGCACCAGATCCGCGTCCACCTGGGCGCGATCGGCTGCCCCGTGCTCGGCGATCCGCTCTACGGCAGAGCCGGCACGAACGAGTGGGCTCGCCGCCGCCTCGGCCTGGAGCGGATGTTCCTACACGCCGCGGAGATCACGTTCTTGCATCCGGGAACGGGTCGCGCGCTCACGGTCACAGCGCCGCTGCCTCCGGAGCTCCAGGCGGTGCTCGACCGCCTCGCGTCCGCCGGCGCGTGATTCCTCGCGCCGCGCGGGCGCACCGCTTGCTCCAGCGTCAGTTCCGGTCCAGCCAGTCGAGCAGCTCGTCGAGCCGCTCGATGACGGCGTCCGCAGCGACGCCGGCGGGGTCCGCCGGGCGGGTGAACGGATGGAGCTTCAGGACGGCGCGGCAGCCGACGTTACGGGCCCCCTCGATGTCGGCCTCGGCCCGGTCCCCGACCACCACGGCCTCTCCCGGCGCGACGGCGAGGCGCTCCAGCGCCGCGCGGAAGATCGACGGATGGGGTTTGCGGCGCCCGAAGTCCCGCGAGAAGATCGCCGGCTCGAACGTGCGGTCCCACCCCAGGGCGGCGAGGTCGGCACGGTGAAACGCTGCCGGCCAGATCGTGTTGGACACGAGCGCCATGCCGAGACCCCGCCGGCGCACGCACTCGAGCACCCGGCCGGCCTCGGGGTACGGCCGGATCTGCGCCCGGATCACCTCGTAGTGGGCCGCCTCGAGCGCGGCTACCTCCTCCGGAGAGGCCGGAATCCCCAGGGCGGCGAGCACCTCGCCAATCGCCTCCGCAAGCGCCGGCTGGCCCAGGTCCGCGCGGTGACGCTCCTCGACGACGGCCCAGGCGCGGGCGAAGTGCGCGCGGAACGTGTCCCCGCCGGGGACCGTGGCGTCTCGAAGCTGGACGAGGCGGCGCTGCACGGCGTCCTCGGCGCGGCGATGGAGGGTCGCCGCCGGCTCCGACTCGAAGTCGATGAGCGTGTTGCCCAGATCGAAGAGCACCGCCTGGATCGCCATCTCGATCCCCGTTCCGCGCGCCGGCCGCGTGCCCGGGACGTCCCGCCGCCGGGCGAATCTCCTGCGGTGCCGGCCCGAAGGGCCAACAATAACAGGGTCGCGGCGCCGCGGCCAGCACGGGCAGCTCCGCCGCCGGGCCTCGTCGCCGGAGAAAGCTGTTCGGCCGACGGAGTCCGTCTGCTACATTTTCGCGCCTTCCGGGGGGTTCGCGGAGGCGGGAAGCCTCGCGCGGCGACGGTCGAGGGGGGGACGCAGGGGCAGGATGCCACCCCGGGCATCCGGCACGCGTGGAAGACGCCATTCATGGAACCTAAGCACGTCGTCGTCCTGGGCGCGGGGCTCGCCGGCCTGTCCGCGGCGTACCATCTGGCCCGGGACGGCATCCGGGTCACGGTCCTCGAGAAGTCCGATCGCGTCGGCGGACTGGCCCGCAGCTACGAGCGCGACGGGTTCACCTACGACTACGGCCCCCACCGCTTCCACACCCCCAACGAGGATCTGGCCGCGCTGATCCGCGATCTGCTCGGCGACAACCTGGGCGTGCGCGACCGCCAGAGCCGGATCTGCATGGACGGCCGCTTCTTCGACTATCCGCTCAAGCTCGACAACCTGCTCCGCAACCTGCCGATCGCCGTGCTCCTCCGGTCGTGCGCCGACTTCCTGGCCGTCAAGCTCCGGAGCTGTTTCGTCACGCCGGCGGAGGACAGCTTCGAGAGCTGGGTGCTGAACCGCTACGGCCGCACGCTCTACCGCAAGTTCTTCGGGGTCTACACGGAGAAGACCTGGGGAATCCCCTGCACCCGGATCTCCGCGGACTGGGCCGCGCAGCGGATCACACTCATCAGCCTGTGGGACGCGGCGAAGAAGACCGTGTTCCGGCCGCGGGGAGCGAACCAGCCCCGCACCTACGTCTCGAAGTTCTGGTATCCCAGGCGCGGCGGCATCGGCATGATCTCGCGGCGGCTAGCCGAGGAGGTCGAGCAGCGCGGCGGCCGCGTGGTGCTGGGCGCCGAGGTGTGCGGGCTCGACGCCGCCGGCGCGCGCATCGAGAAGGTGCACTACCTCAAGGACGGCGCGCCGTGCGTGGAGACCCCGGACGCGATCGTCTCCACTCTCCCCATCACCCTGATCTGCGGCCTGCTCAATCCCGGCCCGCCGGCGGCGGTGCTGGCGGAGGTCGGCAAGATGGCTCACCGCAGCATGGTCTTCATCTACCTCGCGCTCGCTCGCGACCGGGTCACCGGCGATCACTGGATCTACCTACCGGACGCCGCGCTGACGGTCCACCGGTTGAGCGAGTTCAAGAACTTCAGCGAGCACAACGCCCCCGCTGGCAAGACCCTGCTGTGCTGCGAGATCACCTGCAACTTCGCCGACGAGATCTGGAACATGCCGGACGACCGGCTGCGGGAGATCGCCCTCCAGGATCTGGGCACCCTCGGCCTGATCCGCCCGGAGGAGGTGCTCGACTCGTGGTCGCACCGCACGCGCTTCGCCTACCCGATCTACGATCTCGAGTACGCCGGGCGCCTTCAGGCCGCGAAGGATGTCATCCAGAGCTTCGAGAACCTGCATACGGCCGGCCGGCAGGGATTGTTCAAGTACAACAACATGGACCACTCGCTCGAGATGGGCATCCAGGCGGCCCGCGACCTCGTGCGCGATCGACGCCGGGTCGACGAGGTGGCCTCCGGCGCTGACTATTTCGGCTAGAAGACGAGTCCCGATCCGTCGTGCTCCGGCGCCGGGCCCGCCGCTTGTGGTGCCGCCGCGGGCGGCGCCAGGAGCCGGTCCAGCGTGCGCATCCCCATGACCCGAAAGAACTCGTGCGCGACGGCCGTGCTCTCGGCTGCTGCGAGCGCGCCGGCAACCTGCGCCGCGATCCGCCCGGCGCGCGCGCGGTCGGACCCGTTCAAGACGAGGGCCAGATCGAGGAGCCGGAGCGACCAGACCTCGCACACCGCGGGCACCCGGTAGCGATCGATGACCCGCCGGAGCACGTCGAGAACCCGCTCCCTGGGATCGCGGCCGTCGAGCACGAGGCGGCTGCGCTCTGCCGCCTCGAGGGCCTCGCGGTCCGCCGCGAACGCCTCCGTGGACAGCAGCCAGCCGCGCGTCTCGGGCAGCGCGAACAGGTGGTGCACGTGGGGTGGCAAGACCGGCGAGCCGATCTCCAGGATCGAGGACACCGGCGCCGCGGGATGCGGCAGCTCGGTGGCCGCCGCGGCCTCGAGATCGAGCCAGCGGCGAAGCCCCTCGTAGTTCGGCGGCGGCGCGGGGTGCGCATCGGCGGTGGGACGCTCCGCCTTGCGGAGCCGGAACCGGAGGTAATCCCACGGCACCTCGCAGAGCACCAGGCCGTCCTCGGCGGCCCGGCGGCAAACCCGCTTGAAGGCCGCGTCGCTGCCGTCGAGCCACAGGAAGTCGACGAC
>JAFGQW010000315.1 GCA_016935485.1 Planctomycetota bacterium
AGCCGGATCCGCTGCGCGCCGCGCTCGGCCCGGATCCGGTGGAATTGCCAGGCGCCGCAGCCATAGTGGTAGTGCTGGCGCACGAAGCCGCGGAGCGTGAGATCGTGGGAATGCTCGACCACGGCGTCCGGCGCCCACAGGAGCTTGAGCCCGCGGGCCAGTCCCCGATCGCACAGCTCCCGGTCCTCGCCGGCGGCGCGCGCGAACCGGCGGTCGAACCCGCCGAGCTCGAGGAAGACCTCGCGCCGGATCGCCAGGTTGCTCGAGAGGAAGATCGGCGCGCCCTTCTGCAGGCAGTAGTCGGAGATGTAATCGACCAGGACCTGGCTCGCGGCGGCGCAGACATTGGCGGGCACCGCATTGACCGCGCGGCCGCCGACCAGAGCGTCCGGCACGGCGGCCAGGCGGTCGGCGAGCGCGCGAAGCCAGGTGGGCCGCGGCCGGCAGTCGTCATCGGTGAAGGCGAGGAACGTGCGTGCGGCGCGCGCGGCGCCGGCGTTGCGGGCCGCCGCCGGGCCGGCATTGGGCTGCCGGACGAGCTTCAGATCGAGATCGTCGCCGTGCGACCGGACCACCTCCTCCACACGCTTCTCGGGGCGGGTGCCGTCGTCGACCACCACGACCTCGAAGCGGTCGCGCGGATACTCCAGGCGCCGGAGCGCCGCCAGGCAGTCGGCGAGCTGCTCCGGACGCTGGTGGGTGGGGATCACGATCGAGAAGGAGGAGTGCGACTCGTTCATCACGCCTGCTGCTTGCGGGTCGGGTCACTCATGGTACCGTGTGGGCGGCGGGAAGTAAAGCGTCCCGCCGGCGGCGCCGGACGTCGCGGCGCACGCCGGCAGCCCGGGCGTGGTTGCACCACCGGGAAAGGCATCCGCCGCGGTGGGCGGCGGGTCGCCGATGGCGGTGGGCCGCGGGCAGCCCGTGCGGTATAATTCCTCGCCCACAAGGGGCGGCTATCGCGTTTCTCCGGTCCGTCGCGGCGCGCCCGGCCTCCGGTCGCTTTCACCGCAGAGGAAAGAGCCCATGGCAACGCAGCCGGTCACGGTTCCCGCCCTGCTCGACAAGAAGAAGAAGGGCGAGAGGATCTGCATGATCACGGCCTACGACTGGACCTTCGCTCGCATCGTGGATCGGGCCGGGGTCGACGTGGTGCTGGTCGGGGACAGCCTGGCGATGGTCGTGCAGGGACACGGCACGTCGCTGCCCGCGACGATGGACCAGATGCTCTACCACACCGGCATGGTGGCGCGCGGCGTGGAGCGGGCGCTGGTCGTGGGCGACATGCCGTTCCTGTCGTACCAGCCGAGCCTCGAGGAAGGCGTCCGCAACGCCGGCCGCTTCCTCAAGGAAGCCGGTGCGGCGGCCGTCAAGATCGAGGGCGGGGCGGTGCGGGAACCGCTCATCCGCGCGCTCGGCGACGCCGGCATCCCGGTGCTGGCGCACCTCGGTCTCCTGCCGCAGTCCGTGCACCTGATGGGCGGATACAAGGTGCAGCGCGAGGAGGAGCGGCTGCTGCGCGATGCGGCGATCGTGGAGCAGGCCGGCGCGTTCGCGGTGGTGCTCGAGGGCATCCCCGAGGCGATCTCGCAGAAGATCACGGAGGCCCTCGCCATTCCCACCATCGGGATCGGCGCCGGGCGCTATTGCGACGGCCAGGTGCTCGTGCTGCACGACGTGCTGGGGCTCTTCACGGAGTTCACGCCGAAGTTCGTCAAGCGCTACGCGGACCTGGGCGCTCTGGCCATGGAGGCCGTGCGTCTCTTTCGCGACGAGGTCGTGGCGGGCGCGTTTCCCGAAGAGAAGCACGCCTACCGGTGAGCGCGCCGCCGCGGGCGGCCGCCTCGTCAGCGGCGGTCACGACCCCACCTTGCGGCTCACGCACAGCAGGCTGTGCCCGAGCGGAAAGCTCAGGCGGCTGAGCGGGAAGCGCTCGGCCCGGAACACGGCGGCCAGCGCCGCGTTCAGGGGCCGCGGGAGTGCGTAGCTCACGTTGGAGCGCGGCGGCCCGGCGCGGCCGCAGAGCTGCGTCTTGGCCTTCTTGAGCAGGACCACCGGCACGATGAGCGGGAAGAGGATCGTGTTGTAGTAGCTGGTCTTGACAGGGGGCAGGCCGGCCGCGCGCAGGCGGCGCTTCAGCATGCCGGCGGTGTAGCGGCGCCGGTGTCCTGCCGCCACGTCGTTGTCGCTGAACAGGAACGGGTACGCGGGGACCGTCACCATGACGAGCCCCCCCGGCCGGAGCACGCGCGCCACTTCGCCGAGCACCGCGCGGTCGTCGTCGATGTGCTCCAGGGAGTCGAACAGGGTGACCCCGTCGAAGGTCGCGGCGCCGAACGGCAGGTGGTAGGCGTTGCCCAGCGACACGTCCACCAGACCGCGCGCGCGGCAGTGCCGGAGGCTTCCGGGCTCCGGGTCCAGCCCGATCACGCGCCCGTAGCGCGCCAGGCGGCCGAGCATGGCGCCGGCGCTGCAGCCCAGATCGAGGAGGAGGAGCGGCGCGCGTGTGCCGCCGGGCGCCGGCCCCCCCGGGGCGGGGAGCAGGAAACGATCGAGCACGCGGCAGAAGATGGCGCGCCTCCCCTGGAACCACCAGTGCGCGCTCTCCGGATCGCGGAACTGCCGGCAGGCCGCTTCGTCCATGATCGGCTATTCCGGTCGGGCCACGAAGACCATCTCGTCCAGCGGGTTGACGTAGAGTGCGGCCGGGCCGATCCGGGCGAGCGGGGCCAGCAGCTTCGGCAGGAAGCGCGCCAGGCGCCCGGAGCGCTCCACGAGGAATGCCATGGAGACGTACTTCCCGGCCCGGCGCCGCGTCCAGCGAACCACCCCGAAGCCCGCCTTCTCGAGGAGCGCCGTGCCGGTGTCGGGGTCGAAGTGATACAGGTGCTCGAGCATCTTGAAGTGATGCCAGCGGCGGCCCAGCAGGCGGGCGACGGGGCTGCGCACGTTCTGGGTCTCGAGCACGAGGATCCCGTCGGGCCGGAGCACGCGCCGGCACTCCCGCAGCACCGCGACCGGATCGGCCAGATGCTCGACGACGTCCCACAGGGTCACCACGTCGAAGGTCCCCTCCGGATAGCCGGCCGCCTCGAGCGTTCCCTCGCGGATGTTCTCGAGACCCAGGGTTTCCCGCGCGAACCGCACCATGGGCGCGGCCACGTCGACGCCGTGGTAGTCGAAGCCCGCTTCCCGGGCCACGTGGAGGAAGAAACCCGCCGCGCAGCCGACGTCGAGGAGCTTGCCGCCGGTGCGGTAGGCGGTCACGTTGCGGATCCGCTTGCGGAAGCTGCGGATGTAGAGCTCGCCGTCCTTCACGTAGTCCATGTAGCCGTAGTCCCTGGCGCACTCGCTCTGCCAGTAGGATTCCTGGTAGAGCTCGGCCAGGTCTTCCGCCGCGAGCTGCGGGGTGATGTAGACCAGCCGGCACGCGCGGCACTCGACCAGCCGGATCGGCCCCTCGACAAACCGCACGCGGTGGTCGGGACAGCCGCACAGGTAGCAGGCCACCTCCTTGAGGCGGCCGGGATCCACGGCGACCGGTAGCTTAGCGGATGTCGAGAACCGGCTCATGCGGAAACGAGATGCGGTTGAGGTCCGGGACCCACTGAGGCGTGAGCCGGACCCGGTCCACCCCCAGGGCTCCTTCTCCATCCAGGACGATCTCGCCCGGGCCGCCGGGCCAGTCGCACACGAGCGTGACGGTGGTCCGGGACGACGATCCCGGGCGCAGCGTCGCGGCGTCGCGGCGTGCGGTTGCCAGCATGCGTCCTTCCTGCCGGAGCGCCGCTGCGAGCGCGGCCGCGGCGTCTTCGAAGCTGACGTCGACCACCAGGCGGTAGCGTCCTGCCGGCGCATCCGGCAGCGGCAGGCGCGCCGCGAGCCGGCGTGCTCCTTCAGGGGCTCCGTCCCCCAAGTTCACCAGCGTGCTCGCCAGCCGGTAGTGCCCGAAGGCATCCGGGTCGGCCTCGATTCCGGCGGCGAGCGCCGCCGGATCCGAGCCACGGATAGCACACGGACTGGTATCGACAAACGGGGCCTCCTCCTCGAGAACGAGGCCGGCCCGAAGGTGGACCCTTCCCGGGGGCACCTCGGTCGGCACGGCCGCGCGGAGCGGCACGACGCGCGTCTCGCCCGGGGACAGCGCGATCTCCACCGGCAGACCGAGCGGAAAGACCTTCCCGGCCGCGGCCAGCTCGGCCTGCAGACGACAGCGGGCCGGCGCCGCGCGGTCGAGGTTCTCGACCGTGAGCTCCAGGGCAAGGGGCTGTTCCCGGGTGGCCTGCGCCGGCGCCGCGAGGCCGCGCGGCTGCACCGGGAAACGCTCCACCCACACCTCCGAGACGGTCGCCGGGTGGCTCGTGCCGGGCGCCGGGACAAGCTCGACATCGACCTCGTTCCGCGCCCCCGGGTAGCCGGGCACCGCGAAGGCGAGCTCGCGGGGACGCGGGGTGACCGTCAGCGCGCCGGCCACGACCCGGCCGTTCAGCCGGAGCGCCTGCGCCGCGAGGCGCCAGGGCTCCGGCCCTTCGAGGGGCTCGCCGAACCGCAGGCGCACGCGGAGCGGTTCGGCGGGCGGCAGCTTCTCGAAGTGCAGCGCCACGCGCGCGCCCCGGGCCGTCCGCGCGTCCGGGCTGCGGCTGGAGCCGAGGGCGCCCCGGGCTGCCGCCGGATGGCCCGCGACGAGCGCCCGCGACAGGTGCGGGTGGCCGGCGTTCTCGTAGCGCACGACGAGCGGGCGCTGCGCCCGCGCGCGCAGCGGGTAGTACTCGGGCAGAAAGCGGAACCAGAACCCGTGGACGGCCATCGCGAGGAGGAGCGCGGCGCCGGCGACGCGCATCGCGCGGCCGGGGCGCAGCGCCTCCGTGAGGCCGAGCCCGATGGCGGCGGCGATTGCCGCCAGACCGGGGTAGAGGTAGCGCCCCTGCGAGCTGTAGAAGGTGAGGTTGCCCTGGAAGACGACCAGCCAGGTGGCCAGCAGGCCGGCGGCGAGCACGATCAGGGCCGGCCCGCCGCCGGGGGCGAGCGGGATCTTGCCGCGCCGCCAGAGCCGGACCGCGAGTCCCGCCAGGGCGAGCCCCGCCAGGGCGACGTAGAGGTAGAACGACCAGTCCGCGATCGGGATGGTGAAGGGGCCGAGCTGGCCGAAGAAGCTCCGGACGGTGTCGTGGAAGTACGCGGCGAAGTAGTGGCGCGTCAGCGGCGGCTGGTGGATCTGCTCGCCCATCGTGGCGGCTTGCGCCGCCACCATGAACGGATCGCCGTAGCGCGCGAAGTTGAGCGCATACCACCAGCCGCCGACGGCGCCGGCGACCACGAGCGCCAGCACGAGCGCGGCGCCGGTCTGCCAGCGGCCGGCCAGACGGCCGGCGAACGCGTAGGCGACCAGCACCGGGACGACCATCGCGACGGCCGACATCTTGGCGAGCAGACTCAGCCCCAGCGCCAGCCCGACGGCGGCCGCAGAGCCCGGCCGCGTGAGCGTGCCCTGCACCAGTCCGCGGACGAGCCCGTAGAGCAGCAGGTTGCCGGTGAAGATGGCCATGACGTCGCAGTTGATCATGCCGCCGAGGAACTGGAACTGCGGCAGCAACGCGGCGAAGACCAGCGCGGCGCCGGCGACGGGGGCCTGGTCGGCCGCCACGCAGAGGCGCACCGTTCGATGCACGAGCACGAGGGTCGCGAGCGCGAGCAGGACGGAGAGCAGGCGGACGATGACGACGTGGCCGCGCGTGATCGCGAAGTGGCGCTCCCGCAGCGCGGCCTTGCGCTCCAGCTCGGGGCGCAGCGCCTCGGGGATGACCTCGAGGCCGCGGTCGAGCTTGGTGCGGTCCAGCGCCGGCTCGCCGAGGTCCACGCGCAGCCAGTAGGGGCCGGGCAGCTCCAGCGTGGCGCGCGGGTCGAGCCGCTGGCCCACGTGCAGCGCGACGGCGGCCGCCGCGTAGTAGAGCGGCGGGTGGTGATCCTGGTAGACGCCGTCGCGCAACCGGTGGGGGATGCGCCGCTCGTGGAGCATGAAATCCACGTGCTGCAGGTGAGGCATCTCGTCCGGCGCCTCGCCCGGCGGGGTCAGCACCGCGTAGGCGACGGCGAAGGCGAGGAAGACGACTGGCCAGAGGACGGTCCGGAACATCAGCTCCCGCTCACCGGGCCAAGGCGGCCGCGGACGGCGCGCCGGATCGAGCCGGAAGGCGGCAGGGCCGCGGCCGGCGCCCGATCCTGAGGACCGCCCCGGGGGTCGGCCGGCCATTATACACCGCGCCGGCCCCGCGGCGCCGGTGCGGGGCGGTCGGCGGCGCGCGGCGTCCGCTGGGACGAGCCCTCAGTTGCGCTCCGCCAGGACCTCGGGCTCGGTGTCGAGGTCGAAGGTGCACTGGATCCGGTCGAGAAAGTTGCGGCCGGCGACGATGAATGCGAGCTCGACCAGCTTCTCCTCGGACAGATGTCGGCGGAGCTCGGTCAGCATCGGCTCGCCGGCGTCGGCGCGCTCGGTCATGGCCCAGGCGAAGCGGATGGCCGCGAGCTCGGACGGCGCGAAGAGCGCCTCGTCGACCTGGTCGTTCAGGATCGCCTGGAGCTTGTCCTCGGGCAGGAAGAAACGGCGGGCCTGGCGCAGGACCTGGTCGATGCCGTACTCGTTGTGGTTGCGGTGCGCCGCGGCGAGCGACGCGAACAGACGGAGCTCAGGCTCGAGGGTGCCCTGCGTTTCGTGGGCCTGGAGCAGCTGGTCGACGGCGCGCAGCGACCGGAGGCTGTGAGAGGTGGCCTTCAGCGTGCTGGGTACGTAGCCCAGTCGATTCTCGGCGCCGGTGTACACCTCCCAGATCGAGGAGGGCACCCAGCCTTTCTCGGGCAGATCGATGCGCGCCATGTCCGATGCTCCTCTCCACTCGCTCCGGCGGACCCGCGGGCGGTCCGGGATCGTCATCCGGCGGTCCCGCCGCTCCGGCCGGCAGGACCTCGTTCCTCCGTAGGGTAAGGATACTGCGAAACCAGGAATTTCAACCGCTCCGTGCGCCGCGTTTTCCGGCGTGCGGCCGGCGGGGCGGCGCCCGGGCCGCCGGGCCGGCTCCTGCCGTCCGGAGCCCGGGCACCTTCTCTTGTCGGTTCGAGCGCGGCCGGGATTCCGCGAAATCCCGGGGCCGCTCCGGGGCGGCTCCGAAAGACGACCCTGCGGTCCCGCGGCACAAGGTGACAGCGAACGGCGGATCGCTGTGGGCCGCGGGCGGCGCCCGCGCTATACTATGGGGCCCGAACCCCTTCGCGCGGCGCGAAGAAACCCGCAAGTCCATTCTCGAGCACGGGTTGCAGGGTGGGTGGCGAATCCGCCGGGTGTCCGGCACGGATTCGGAGAAACGTGCAGCAAGACGGGACCGTGGTCCCTCCTTCTGCCGGCGGCCCCGCAGCGCCAGCCGACCGCTGATCGCTGTGGGCCGCGGGCGGTGTCCGCGCCATGAAGCTCTACGTCGGCCTGTTCGCAACCGCCCTGAAGCACCGGGAGCTGGTCTGGAACTTCGTGCGCCGCGACTTCAGGGGGCGCTACCTCGGCTCGTACCTCGGGTTCTTCTGGAACGTGATCCAGCCGGTCGTCCTGGTGACCGTCTACACGTTCATCTTCTCGCAGCTCATGCAGCTCAAGCTGGGTGAGTCCGGCGACACGCGGCTGTTCGCCATCTACATCTTCGCCGGCATGGTCCCCTGGATCTCGTTTGCGGAGGCGCTCGCCCGCAACACGAACTGCGTGCTCGAGCACGCCAATCTGATCAAGAAGGTGGCCTTTCCGTCCGAGATCCTGTGCCTGAGCCAGGCGCTCTACGCGCTGGTCGGCCAGCTGTTCGGACTGGCGACCCTGATCGCGGCCGCCGTCCTGCTGACCGACTACGTGCCCGACGAGCGGCTGGGGGTGATCGTGCTGCTCTTTGCGCTGCAGCTCTTCTTCATGCTCGGGGTGGGCTACTTCCTCGCGGCGCTCAACGTCTTCGTGCGCGACACCCAGCAGTTCATGAGCTCGTTCATGATCCTGTGGATGCTGATCACCCCGATCTTCTACGACGAGCGCTACATCGCCCGGGTGGCGCCCGGGCTCATGTACTTCAACCCGCAGTACTACCTCGTGTGGTGCTATCGCTGGTGCATCTATCCGCGCGCCGCGCTGCCGGCGGAGAGCATCGTCCGGGGCCTGGCGATCTACGCCGGAATCGGGCTCGTGGTGCTGTTTCTCGGCTACAACTTCTACATGCACACCAAGCACCGCTTCGCCGACGAGATCTGACATGCCGGACCTCTCCGCGCTGGTCGTCAACTACAACAGCGCCGACTACTGCCGCCAGTGCGTCGCGAGCCTCCGCGCCCAGACGTTCCACGTGGACGGCCGGCGGGGCGTGCTCGAGATCGTGGTGCTGGACAACAACTCGCGCCCCGAGGACCAGGCCCGGCTCAGGGACCTGGAGGCGGCGGACGTGCGGCTGGTGTTCACCGGCGAGAACCTCGGCTACGGCCCCGCCAACAACCTCGGCGCCGCGCTGGCGCGTGGGCGCTACCTCTACATCTTGAATCCCGACGTCAAGGTGCTGCCCGGCGCGCTCGAGGCCCTGCTCGGCGTGCTGGGCCGCGGGCCCCGGATCGCCGCCGTCGGGCCCCGGACCTGGATGGACGACGACCGCACGCTCGGGCATCCGCCCAACGACATCCCCCGCCTCGGGCACCGCACCCTGCAGGCGCTCGCCCACCTCGCGCGTCCCTTCGGCCGGCTTCACGCCCGCGTTCGCACGCGCCGCGCGCTCCGCCACTGGACGCGGACCGAGCCGACGCGGGTCGGCCTCCTTTCCGGTGCGAGCTTCGTCACGACGCGCGCGGTGATCGAGCGCGTGGGGCTCTTCGACCCCGATTTCCCGCTCTACTACGAGGACACCGACTGGTTCACGCGCGTGCGCCGGATGGGCTACGAGCTCGTCTACGTGCCCGCGGCCGAGGTGGTGCACTACTTCAGCCGCAGCGCGCTCCAGGACTACGCGGTCGCCATGGCGAAGGCGCGCGCGGCGGAGGCGTATTTCTTCCGCAAGTGGTTCGGCCCCCGTGCCGAATGGTGGGTGGGGCGGCTCAACGCCTGGGTGGCGCGCGCGCTCGCGCGCCGGCCGGGCCCGCGCACGCTCGGCCCGTGCGTCGATCTGGGGCACGTGACGGCGGCGCCGACCTTCACGGTCGCGCGGCCGCCGGGACGGCTGCTCGGCGAGATCGCCAGCAATCCGCTGTTCACGCTGGCCGCGGGCGCCTTCGTCGCGGACGGCGTCTGGCGGCTGTCGGATTCGATGTGGGAGGGGCTCTGGGATGGCCTATACTACTGCCGCCTCCTGGAGCCCGACCGCCTGAAGACGCTCGGCTGCTGGAGCTTCCGGAAGGACAGCCGGGTGCTGCAGGAAGGGGGAGCTTCGCCGTGAGCGCCGAGACCGGGATCACGATCGCCCCCTACGCGCCGGGCGACGAGCACGCCATCCTCGCCTGCTTCAAGAAGGTCTTCAACGTCGAGCGGAGCCTTGCGCACTGGTACTGGAAATTCCGCGACTGTCCCTACGGTCTGCACTGCTATCTCGCCAAGACGCCGACCGGCCAGGTCGTGTCCCAGTTCACCTGCGTCCCCGTGCTGTGCCGCGTGGGCTCCGCGACGTACGTCTTCTCGCAGGCGCTCGACTCGATGGTGGACCCGGACTTCCGCAAGGGGCTGAAGAAGCCGGGCCTGTTCGCCTTGACCGTCCTTGGCTACGTCAACCGCTACGGTCATGAGCACGAGGAAGCGGTCGGGTTCGGCCTGCCCAACGCCCAGGCCTACCGCATCGGCCGCCGGCTGCTCGGTTACTCCTTCCTCCACGACGTCGTCACGCTCTACAAGCCCCACGAGCGGCTCGCGGCGGACGGCGCCGCCGGGCCCGCGGAGCTGGAGGTGGCGCGGGTGAGCCGTTTCGGACCGGATGCCGATGCGCTCTGGGCGGCCGCTGCGCCGTTCATCGAGGTGGGCACGATCAAGGACGCCCGCTATCTGGACTGGCGCTACGCGGACTGTCCGGACGTGGACTACGCCCTGCTGGTGGCGCGGGACCGGCGCGGGCAGGCCCGGGGGCTCGCCGTCGCCCGCGGCGACTACATCGGCACGCGCGACGCCGTGCTCTGCGACTGGGTCGTGCCGGCCGACGACCCGGAGGCGGGGCGCGCGCTGCTCGTCGCGGTCGAGTCCGAGGCGCGCCGGATCGGCGCCGCGGGCCTCGAGGTCCTGTTCGCGCAGTATGCCCCCGAGTACCGGTGGCTGAGGGACTGGGGCTACGAGCCGCGCGAGACGCAGTTCATCCAGGTGGCGCGCTCCTACACGCCCAAGGTTCCGCTCGAGCGGCTCCGGGAGCGCTGGAGCTACATGCTCGGCGACTATGACATCGTCTGAACGGAGTTCTCCCGCCGCCGCGCCGCCGCTCGCCGCGCCGCCGACCGCCGAGCTCAGCGTGGTGATCCTGAACTGGAACACGGCGGACCTCCTGCTTGCGTGCCTGCGCGCGCTGGCGCGCCACTCCTTCGCCGGCTCCCACGAGATCCTTGTCGTGGACAACGGCTCGAGCGACGGCAGCGCCGACCGGGTGGCGGCGGAGTTCCCCGGCGTCCGGCTGGTGCGCAACGCTGCGAACCTCGGCTACTCGGCCGGCAACAACGTCGGCCTGCGCCTGGCCCGGGGACGGCACATCCTGCTGCTGAACTCGGATACCGAGGTGGGCCCGGGCGCCCTGGATCGGCTGGTGGCGTTTCTCGACCGCCATCCGCGCGCCGGCGCGGTCTCCTGCCGCCTGACGCATCCCGACGGCTCGCTGCAGCCGAGCTGCATGCGGTTTCCGACGCTCGCGACGGCCCTCGTGTTCGACACCTTCCTCGGCCGCCTTCCGGCCGGCCGCCGCCACCTCGACCGCTACTTCATGCGCGACTTCGACCACGCCGCGGAGCGCGAGGTGGACCAGGTGCCGGGCACCTGCACGTGCGTGCCGCGCGCGGTGCTGCGCGAGGTGGGCCTGCTCGACGAGCGGCTGTGGCTCTTCTTCAACGACGTCGACCTCTGCCGGCGCATCCGGGCCACCGGCCGCACGGTTCACTTCCTGCCGGACGTGTCGATCCTGCACCACCACGGCGCCTCGACGGCCCGGTTCGTCTACTTCGCCGTCGAGTGGCACCTGAACCGGGTGGCCTACTACCGCAAGCACTTCGGGCGGGCGAGCGTGCTGATCACCAAGCCGGTGGCGCTCTACGTGGCGCTGCGCCAGATGTGGAAGTTCACCGTGCTCCGGCAGGTGCCGCCAGGCAGCTGGTGCGAGAACATGCGGTTCGTGTGGCGCGGGCTCTGGCGGGTGCTCCGGAGCTGAGCGGACCCGGAGGGCCCGCCGGCGCCCCCGCGGCGGCGGCGCGATTTGTCTTTCGCGCCCGGTCGTGGGATGATTCCCCGGGGGAGTGGCCCGTCCGGTTCGAGCCGCCCCGTCCCGATCGGTTTTGACGAGCGAGGATCGATGCCCCAGAGGAACTGCATTCACGCGGCCGCGCTCGCGGTCGCGCTGTGCCTGGCGCCGCGGCTGGCGGCCCAGGATCCCGTTCACCACGAGCTGGACGTGACGCTGCACCCCGAGCACCATCGCCTCGAGGTCACCGACGTGCTCCGCCTGCCGCCGTCGCTCCGGGCGGGCGCCGCGCGCGAGATCGTCTTCGAGCTCGACGCGGCGCTCGCGGTCGAGAGCGCGGACCCCGCGTTTCGCGTCGAGGCCGTGGAGGCGGTGCCGCCGGCCCGCCGCGCGGGCGACGTTCCGGTGCGCCGTTACCGGCTCGTCCCGGGAAAGGAGGCCGGCGCGAGCGCGGCGCTTCGCTACGCGGGCGTCCTCCACCACCCGCTGGTCGAGACCGAGGAATCGGCGCGGAGCTTCGCGCAGTCCCCGGGGCTGATCACGGCGGCGGGCGCCGTGCTTTCCGGCGCGTCGCGCTGGGTGCCGGTCTTCGGCGACGAGCTCGTCACCTTCCGCATGACGGTCTCGCTGCCCGCCGGGTGGGACGCGGTGAGCCAGGGCGCGCGCACGCGCCACGAGACGGCCGGCGGCCGGCGCGTGGTGGCGTGGCACTGCGCCGCGCCGATGGAGGAGATCCACCTCGTGGCCGCCCCGTTCACGGAGTACTCCCGGCCCGCCGGCCGCGTCACGGCGTACGCCTTCCTCCGCGCGCCGGATCCGAACCTGGCCGCGCGCTACCTCGAGGCGACCGCGCAGTACCTGGCGCTCTACGACCGGCTGATCGGGCCCTACCCCTTCCCGAAATTCGCGCTCGTGGAGAACTTCTGGGAGACCGGCTACGGCATGCCATCCTTCACGCTGCTCGGCCCGAAGGTCCTCCGGTTTCCCTTCATCCTGCACTCCTCCTACCCGCACGAGATCCTGCACAGCTGGTGGGGGAACGCGGTCTTCGTCGAGATGGCGGAGGGCAACTGGTGCGAGGGGCTGACCGCCTACCTCGCCGATCACCTGATCAAGGAGGGCCGGGGCCAGGGCGCGGAGTATCGCCGGGATGCGCTGAAGAAGTACCTCAACCACGTCCGGGACCGGCGCGATTTCCCGCTCGCCGAGTTCCGCGAGCGCCACTCGGCCGCTACCGAGGCGGTGGGCTATGGCAAGGCGTTGATGGTCTTCCACGGGCTCCGCCAGGCGCTCGGCGACGATCTGTTCCGGGTGGGGCTCCGGCGCTTCTACGGGCTCAACCGCTTCCGGAGGGCCTCCTTCGACGATCTGGCCCGCGCGTTCGCCGAGGGGTCGGGCCGGGATCTCGGGCCGTTCTTCGCCCAGTGGGTGGCGCGGGCCGGCGCGCCCGAGCTCGCTATCGCGGCGGTCGAGGCGGAACCAGCCGACGGCGGCTTCCGGGTCCGCGTGGCCGTGCGCCAGGTGCAGGAGGGGGAGGTCTTTCGCATCACCGTGCCGGTGGGCCTGGTGCTCGAGGGGCGGCGGGAGGCGGTGGTCGTCCGGCTGGAGCTGGACGACCGGGAAGCGGCGCTCGAGACGGTGGTGCCGGCGCGCCCGCTCCGCGTCGCGCTCGACCCCGAGTTCGACGTCTTCCGGCGCCTCGACCGCCGGGAGATCCCGCCCACCGTCGGCCAGCTCTTCGGCGCGGAGCGGCTGGTGCTCATCGTGCCGGCCGGCGGTGATGCCGCGCTCCGGGACGCGTACCGCGCGGCGGCGGAGACCTGGGTGCGCGGGCTGGCGGGCCGGCCGCGGATCGTGAGCGAGGACGAGCTCGACGCGCTACCCGCGGACAGCGCGGTCTGGGTGCTCGGCAGCGAGAACCGCTGGCGCGAGCCCGTGGCCGCGGCGGTGCGGGACTTCGGCGCCGGCCTGGATGCGGCGGTCGTGCGATTCGGCGCCGAGAGCGTGCCGCGCGCCGACCACAGCTTCGTGTTCACCGCCGGCCACCCGGAGGACCCGGAGCTGGCGGTGGGCTGGATCGGCGCCGACCGGCCGGACGCACTTGCGGGGCTGGCGCGAAAGCTCCCGCACTACGGCAAGTACTCCTGGCTCGGGTTTGCCGGGGCGGAGCCGGCCAACGTGGCCAAGGGCGAGTGGCCGGCCACCGGCTCGCCGCTCATGAAGGACCTCGAGTCCGGCCGCGCGGTGCCGTCCGTCGTCTACCCGGCGCGCCGTCCGCTCGCCGCGCTCGCTGCGGTGTTCGATCCCGACCGTTTGATGCGGCACGTGCGCGCGCTCGCCGCCGAGGGGATGGAGGGCCGCGGGGTGGGCACGGGAGGTCTCGACCAGGCTGCGGATTACGTCGCGGCGCAGTTCAAGGCCGCCGGGCTGGAGCCAGGCGGGGAGGACGGCGGCTACTTCCAGCGCTGGACGGAGCCGGAGGGGCCCGGCGGTCGCGAGGTCGCGCTCCGTAACGTGGTGGGAGTGCTGCCCGGACGGAAGGCCGGGTGGGAGGCGCAGTCGGTCGTGATCGGCGCGCACTACGACCACCTCGGGCGAGGCTGGCCCGACGTGCGTGCGGGCGAGGAGGGCAAGATCCACCCCGGTGCGGACGACAACGCTTCGGGCGTGGCGGTGCTGATCGAGGCGGCGGCGCTGCTCGCGCGCGAGCTCGTGCCCGAACGGACGCTCGTGTTCGTGGCCTTCGCGGGCGAGGAGTGGGGCCTCAAGGGATCGCGGCACTACATGCGCGCGGCGCGCCGCCGGCCCGCCGCGGAGATCCTCGCCATGGTCAACCTGGATTCCGTCGGCCGGCTCGAGGGGCGAAAGCTCCTCGTGCTGGGCGGTGCGAGCGCGCGGGAGTGGGCGCACATCGCGCGCGGCGTCGGGCTCACCACGGGCGTGGAGACGACAGTGGTGGCCGATGACTTCGGCGCGAGCGACCAGAGGAGCTTTCACGAGGCCGGGGTGCCGGCCATCCAGGTGTTCGCGGGCATGCACCCGGACTACCACCGGCCCACGGACACGCCGGACCGGGTGGATCCGGCGGGTCTGGTGCAGGCGGCGACCTTCGTGCGCGAGGTGGCGGTGTACCTCGCGGCGCGCACGGATCCGCTCACGACCACGCTCGCGGCCGGCGGTGAGGTCGGCCCGCAGCCGGCGGCAGCCGGCGCGCAGCGGGGCGAGCGGCGCGTGAGCCTCGGCACGATGCCGGACCTGGCGTATCCCGGTCCCGGGGTGCGGATCGCCGACGTGATCGACGGCACGCCGGCAGCCCGGGCCGGGCTGCGGGCGGGCGATCTCATCCTCGCGATCGACGGGCGGGAGCTCCGCAGCCTCCGCGACTACGCGGCGGCGCTCCGGGCCAGGTCGCCGGGCGATGAGATCGCGCTTCGGGTGCGGCGCGGCGAGGAGGAGCTCGCGCTGAAGGCTACCCTCGTCCAGCGCTGACCGATCCGGGGCGCGAGCTCCGGATCGGCCGCGGCGGGGCTCGCCGGTTCCGGCGGGGCCCCGCCGGGCGGGGCCCGCTACTGGATCGTGACCCCGAGCGGGTCGGAGATCACGCTGATCTGGTTCTGCTGGATCGTGACCACGGCGGCGAAGAAGCGCAGCCCCGAGAGCGCACCGACGCTGGGGATGCTCATCTTCGCGATCGCCTCCCCGCCGCCGCCGAGCACTCCCTGGAAGCCCGAGAAGATCCCGCTGTTGGTGAGCGAGTAGTGGAACAGGTCGTCCGGTGTCAGAAAGACCCGTCGCCCGCCGCCCACCGGGATGCCCGGGCCCACGCTGAGGCTGACGGCCACCGCGTAGAAGGCACGGGGCTCGTTCGGCGAGGACACCATCATGCTGAACGTCTTGCCCGGGAGCGCGGCGCCTGTCGCGCAGAGGTGGCGACTGCCGGCCACGGTGGCCGCCATGGGCATCACCCGGTGGATCGCCGGCAGCTGGGCCAGCGTCGTGATCGCACCGCTCGCCGCGTCGAACCGCAGGACCACGGCCGGCTGGGTCGAGGTGGTCGACCAGCTCGGGATCACGAACTGCCCGTCCCAGGGGTCCCGGTCGAGCGCGGCCAGCGTGCCGAGTCCGACGCCGGTTTTCAGGGTGGTGAGGATTCCCGGCGAGCCCGGCACCAGCCGGTAGATTCCCGAGCCCCAGGAGCCGACCATCGTCCCGGTGCCGGGGTCGGCGTGGAGCCCGAGGCCGTTGCCGATCCCGCCGATCCGCGCGATGACCGTGGAGACCGACGGCCTGGGGAAGAGGGAGACCTGGTAGATGTTCGGCCCGTTGGAATCCACCACGACGAAGTCGCCGGTCGCAAGATCGATGCCGCCGCCCTGGATGCTCGAGAACGGCGGGCCGCTGTAGAGCGTGCTCAGGGTGTAGATTGTGCTCGGGCTCACGAGGGAGAACTTGTTGATCGAGGGGTTCACGAGGTTGCCGAGGATGGCGTCGCCGGCGCTGTCCACATCGATGCAGGTGAAGAGGTGGTTGAAATCGATGTGGAAGTTGGTGATCGTGCCGTCGGGCGCGATGGTGGCGGTGGTGAGGCCCTGGATCCCCTTGCCGGAGGCCCAGAGGGTCCGGTTGTCCGGTGCCGGTGCGACCGACCAGGCGTAGAAGGACAGACTCGTGCTGACCGTGTAGACCTTGCCCTGCGGGGTGATGCCCCAGAGCGGCCACGAGCTCGGGAAGCTGCTGTTCTGGTCGGTGACGATCACGTCGCCGGGCGCATACTGCGCGGCGCTGGACAGGGCGGCCAGCGCGAGGGCCAGGGCGACCAGCAGGGAGATGGAAACGCGGCTCTTCATGAACGTGCCTCCTTTCCGGCCCGCGCGCGTTTCCGTTCGCGCGGGCCGCTCGAACCTGGGATGCGGTGCTTTCTTGTCCCCGGGAAGGGCTCGCGCCGCCCGGCGTCCCCGGCGGCGGCGATTCCGGAGCTCCAGCATACCACGCGGCACCGGCAAGCGGGCGCGGCGGCCAGGGAAATCGGCCGCGGTTGCAACGGCTGCGCCTCTGGCGTAACATCGGCGCTCCATGTGGAAGCACATTCTCGACTGCTCTCCCGACGGCCCGCTCCTCCCGCGCGTGGTTCTCAGCCCGCCTGCGGGGCGGACCCTGGTGCTTGCGCCGCATCCCGATGACGAGACCTTCGGGATGGGGGGCACGGTCCGCCTTCACGTGGAGCAGGGCGACCGGGTGGACGTGGTCTTTCTGACGGACGGCGGTTTCGGCGACCCGGACGGGGTCTTCGCGGACCGGGACTACCCGGCGCTCCGGCGAGCGGAGGCGCAAGCGGCGGCGGCGGTGCTGGGCGTGAGCGAGACCGTCTTCTACGGCTACCCGGACCGCTACCCGGCGATCTCCGAGGAGGCGCTCGACGACCTGGCGGGGCGGCTTGCCGCCGAGATCCGGGCCCGCAATCCGACCAACCTCTACTTTCCCTGGCCCGGGGAATGCCACCCGGACCACTGGGCGGCGGCGCGGGCGACGCTGCGGGCACTTGCGCAGCTGTCGGTCGAACTCCGCGTCCTCGGCTACGAGGTGTGGTCCGCGCTGGTCCCGGACTTCATCGTCGACGTCACCGGCACGCGCGCGCTGAAGATCGAGGCCGGCCGGTGCTACGCGAGCCAGCTCCACTACGCGCCCTACTTCCCGATCATGGAGGGGCTGATGGCGTACCGGAGCCTGCACTTCCGCCTGCGCCCGGGCGATCCGCCCCGCTGGGGCGAGGCCTTCGTGGAGATCCAGCGCGCGTGAAGATCCTCCACCTCGTGCACAACTTCCCGCCGGAGTTCACCGGCGGCACCGAACTCTTCGTCGCCCACGTGGCCCGCGTGCAGGCCGCGGCCGGCCATGACGTGGTGGTCGTCGCCGGGACGGATGCGCGCGACCCCGAGTGCCGGCCCGTGGAGCAGACCTGCGAGGGGCTGCGGGTCGTGCGCCTGCGCCGCTTCCCGAGGCCGCTGGTCCTCATGTCCGACACCTACGACCCGCTGCTGCTGCGGGCGCTTCGCGGAGTGGTCGCCCGCGAGCGGCCGGAGGTGGCCCACGTGCACCACTGGTTCAACCTGTCGACCTCGTGCGTGGTCGTGCTCGCGGAGATGGGCGTTCCCGCCGCGCTCTCCTTCCACGACCTGTTCGCGGTCTGTCCGCGGTTCTTCCGCTACCGGGAGGACGGCCGGTGTACGCGACCCACGTCGCTCGAGCCGTGTGCTGCGTGCTGCGACGAGGACTATCCGTTTCCCGAGTGGGAACGCGGCGGGGACCATGCGCTGCGCGCCGAGGAGATCGCGCGCGACGCGGCCGTCGCCCGCCGGCACCTGTTCCCGTCGGCGGCGCACCGCGACACCCTGGCGCCGCTGCTGGGCTCGCGCCCGGAGCAGGTCGAGGTGATTCCGCACGGGGTCCTGCCCATTCCGGGCACGGTGCCGCCGCGCCCGGCGCTGCCGGAGGCGTTCTCGGCGGCGCGGCCGCTCCGGCTGGGCTACTGGGGAAACCTGGTGCGCGCCAAGGGCATTCCGCAGCTGCTCGAGGCGGCGGCGCGGCTGGTGGCGGCCGGCCTTTTCGTGCGGGTTGATCTCTGGGGCAAGGCGCTCGATCCCGGGCTGGAGGCGGAGATCGAAGTCTACCGGGCCCGCCTGCCGCTGGAGCACCACCGCGATTTCACGCGCGAGGCGCTCGCCGGAATCAGGGCGCGGGTGGATCTGGCGTGCTTCGTGAGCGCGCTCGAGGAGTCCTACTCGTTCACCGTGGACGAGGCCGCGTTCCTCGGGATCCCGGTGCTGGTCTCGGACCGCGGCGCGCCGCGCGAGCGGGTCGGCCGCGGCGGGCGGATCGTGCCGGCGGAGGATGTCTGGGCGCTCGAGAGCGCGATCCGGGAACTGTACGAGGATTCGCGGGCGCTCGCTGCCATGGGGGCGGCCGTGACCCGGCCGCCGCCGGTCGCGCGGGCCGGCGAGCGGCTACTCGAGGTCTACGAGGCGATCCTTGCCGGAGGGCCGGTGGCGCCGCCGCCGCCGCTCGATCCGCGCCCGCGGCTGGAGCACTGGTTCAAGAAACTGTGCGCCCGGGAAAACTGGCTGCACGAGGCGATCCGGGAGCGCGATGCTCGGGGGAGGTGAGTCGTGACGGCAACGCCGCTGGTGAGCGTCATCGTGCGCACCCGCAACCGGCCCTGGTACCTGCGGCAGGCTCTCGAGGGCCTGGCCGCGCAGACGTTCCGCGATTTCGAGACGCTCGTTCTCAACGACGGCGGCGAGGACGTGGCGGCGCTGGTGGGCGAGTTCGGGGGCCGCCTGACGTGCCGCTACTTCCACTGCCGGCCGGGCCGGGGGCGGTGCGGCGCCGCAAACCTGGGGCTGGCCGAGGCGCGGGGCGAGCGGATCGCCTACCTGGACGATGACGACCTCTACTATCCCGATCACCTGGCCGTCCTGGTGGAGACGTCGGAAGCCGAGAAGGCCGACGTCGCGTACAGCAACGCCAACGAGGTGATCCACACGGCCGTCGCGGGGAGCGAGGGCTACCGGGAGGTGGGGCGTGCGCTCAAGCTCGACCACGACTTCAGCCGGGCGCGCTTCTTCCTCCACAGCTACATCCACCTCGTCACCCTCATGCACCGCAAGCGGTGCACGGAGCGCGTGGGCGGTTTCGACGAGTCGCTTGAGGTGCTCGAGGACCTCGACCTCTGCTTCCGGCTGGCGCAGGAGTTCGATTTCGTCCATGTGCGCCGGGTCACCGCGGAGTACCGCATCCGGGACGACGCGACCAACGCGGTGACCTCGATGCCGCGCGAGTTCCAGGCGACCCGGCAGCAGATCTACGCGAAGTACATCCACCTGATCCTCCCGGAGCTGATCAAGTACACCGAGCACAAGGACCACATCGTGACCGAGCTGATGCGGCGGGTGGAGGCGCTGGAGCGGCGCGTGGGGGGGTGACGGAATCGGGGGGGGGACGGGGTCGGCGCGGGGGTGTTAAACACGAAGGACACGAAGGGAAAAGAAGAACACGAAGAAGGGAGTAAGGGAGGAAGGGAGTGAGGGAGTGAGGGAGTGAGGGAGTAAGGGAGGAAGGGAGGAAGGGAGGAAGGGAGGAAGGGAGGAAGGGAGGAAGGGGAGAGGCCGAGCACGAGCGCGGGGTGCGGGTAGCGCGCGCGGAGTGCGCGCGCTGAGGTGGCGCGGGCGGACTGCGCCCGCGGGGAGGCCGACTGGGGTCTGACGCCGTTCCGCTTCGGAACGGGGTCTGACCCCCGATTCCGGTTAAGCGTGCGGGTGCGCGTGTCGCGCGCGGAGTGCGCGCGCTCAGGTGGCGCGGGCGGACGGCGCCCGCGGGCGTGCGGGTGCGGGTAGCGCGCGCGGAACGCGCCCGCGGGGCCCGCGTTGTGGAGGTACCGACGTGAATCGACGGCGCGCAATCGGACCGACCGGCCTCGCGGCACGGGTGGTCCTGCTGGTCTTCGGGGTGTTCGGGTCCGGTCTCGGGCTCGCGCAAGTGGTGCCTGGTGCGCTCGACCCGCTGGCCGATGTGCCGGGGCTCGTGGCCGGAGTGGAGAGCGTCACCGCGGCGGAGTTCCGCGAGTGGCTCGCCTGGTGGGCGCACGACGATCGCGGCGGCCGGGAACCCGGCACGCCGGGCAGCGTCGAGGCCGGAGAGGCCGCGGCAAGCGAGTTTGCGCGCCTCGGGCTGGAGCCATACGGCGACGTCGTCGACGGCCGCCGGACCTACCTCCAGAACTTCGAGCGGGGCGGCAAGCAGGGCTACCGGGTGGCCGAGACCGTGCTCCGGACCGGCGACCGGAGCTGGGTGCTCAACCAGAACTACACGCTCGTCGGCCGGAACGACGCCTCCGATCTCAAGAACTTGCCGCTGGTATTCGCTGGCTATGGCATCCAGTCGCGCCGCCAGGAGTACGACGACTACAAGAGTGCAGACGTCAAGGGCAAGGCGATCCTGATCTTCAATCACGAGCCGCGCGAGAAGGACCCGCAGTCGCGCTGGAACGGGGACAAGCCCACCCCCGAGGCGAGCATCTACCGCAAGGCGCGGATCGCCGCGCGCGAGGGCGTCCGGCTGATCCTGATGGTGGACGGCCCGCTCGATCGCGATCCCGCCCGGGACCCGCTGACAGGGCAGGAGTCCGGGACGCTGTCGCCGGGGCTCCTGGAACCGGGGATGGCCTTCGGGGTGTTCGCGACGCGGGACTGTCCACTCCTGCACGTGCGCCGCGAGCTCGCGGACGCGCTGCTGGCGGGGAGCGGCAGGACACTGGAGGACGTGCAGCGGAGCATCGACGAGCCGGACGCGCCGGCGTCATTTCCGCTCGCCGCCACCGTTTCGTTCCGTGCCGTACGTGAGCTCATCCGGCCGGCGCGCAACATCATCGCCCGTTTCCCGGGCAGTGATCCTCGTCTGAGGGACGAGGCGATCGTGATCGGAGCGCACTACGACCACATCGGGCCGGGCGACTACGGCAGCCGTTCACCCGCCCGCCGCGGCGAGAT
>JAFGQW010000316.1 GCA_016935485.1 Planctomycetota bacterium
CGGCCAGCACCAGGAAGAACTCCAGCGAGTCGAGCAGCGTGAGCGCCGCGGCGAGATCCGGAGCGACCTCCACGGGAAGTCCGCGCCGGCCCAGGAAGTCGACGAGGATCGCCGCCACGTCGGCGTCTCGCCCGACCAGGAGCACCTTGGCACGCGGCTGGGCGAAGGGCGGGGTGTCCTCCTCGTCCTCCGCGAGGCCGACGACCGCATCGGCAAGCGCCCGCGACAGGGGATCCTCGGCCGGCGTCGCCGCGGCGTGGTCGGGTTCCTCGTCCGGCGAGACCGCCGGCTCCGCGCGCACCTCCGGAGCGACTTCGAACGGCCCCCCAGCCCGCTCTGCCGCACCGTCGCGCTGATCCGCTTCGCCCTTGGCCCCGAAGAAGGACACCCGGCCCTTGCCCCGGCGCTTGGACTCGAGCATGGCCTGGTCGGCGCCGTTCAGCAGCGCCTTGACGCCGTTCACCTCGAGCTCGCGGCCCGTCAGGCAATGCACGCCGATGCTCACCGTGAACGGCACCAGCCGCCCCGCGACCGACTCTTCCAGCAGGCGGAGGATCCGCCGGGCGAGAGCGCCGGCGCCGGCCGCCGTCGTCGACGGCAGGACGATGCAGAACTCGTCGCCGTAGAGGCGCGAGGCCAGATCCAGATCGCGCCGGATCGTGCCCTCGATGACCTTCCCGATCCGCGCGAGCACCTCGTTTCCGACCTCGTGCCCGTGCCCGTCGTTGATCGCCTTGAAGTCGTCGACGTCGATCATGAGCGCGGCCAGGGGCTGCTCATAGCGCACGGCGCGCTTCACCTCGCGCGCCACTCGCTCCACGAAGAAATCCCGGTAGAAGAGGCCCGAGAGGGTGTCGATCCGGATGACCTCGCCCAGGCGCCGCAGCGTCTCACGCACGTCGTCGAGGAGCCGGAGCGCACTGTGCCCCCGGCCCGCTTCCGGATCGTCTGGACCGTCGGTGTCCGCCGCGCCGAGGGTGTCTGCGTCGTCCGCCGCAGATTGCCGCCTGTCGCTCGTGCTCGGCGCCGGCGCCACGGCCGCGCCGTGCGGCGCGCCGCCGCCCAGGCGCCGCAGCAGGGCGAGTAGCCCCTCGGCCTCGACCGGCTTGGCCACCACGGCGTCCACCGCCTCGGCAAAGCCCGCGGCCCCGGGGCCGCACTCTCCCCCAGCCGCCAGCAGCAGCGTGAGGACGCCGTGGCTCCTGGCCAGCGCGACGCAGGCGGCCGCTTCGTCGGCGCGCAGCCACCGATCGACCAGGACCGCGCTGGGTCGCGCCGCTTCGAGCGCAGCGCGCAAGCCCGCCAGCCCCGTCGCGTGGCGCACCCCGATCCCCTCGGACCGCAGCCGCTCCTCGAGACCATCCGGAATCCCTCCGAAGCAGGACACGACCAGCAGCTCGACCCCTGAGAACATGGTTCGTGATCTCCTGCTCGCGCGCGCCGCGTCAGGCCTCGCCCCCCGCGCCCCGGTAGTCCTCCTCCCGGAGCTCTTCGACGCCTTTCCACAGGCACACGCGCCCTGTCCCCAGCCGCTCCGCTGCCCGGAGCGCCTCCTCCGCCCGGCCAAGGAAATCCGCCGCAGACTCCAGGTGCGGATCAGGAGAGGCTGCGAGCCCCATACACACTCCCGCGCGCAGCGGCCCCTGCCGTCCCTCGAACTCGAGCTCGGCCAGCTCGCGCTGCACCACGAAGGCGCGGCGCGCCGCCGCCTCGGGCGCCGTGTCGGGCATGAGCACCACGAAGCGCCCGCTCCCCTCGCGGGCCGGCAGGTCGCTGCCGTCCAGCTCCGACAGCAGCAGGCCCGCCAGCCGCAGCTCGATGTCGCGCAGCGCCTGCGCGCCGTGTCGCCGCACGATCTCGGGCCCGCCGCCGTGCAGGCCGATGCGCAGCACCGCCAGCGGCCGCCCGGCGGTCCGGCACCGCAGCCACTCCTCCTCGACGCGCCATCTCTTCACGTAGGCGGCGCTGAGGAGATGCGTGTCGGGATCCTCGAGCACCGTGCGCACGAGCTTGTCCTCGTCGCCCCCCACGAGATCCAGCAGGTGACCCCGGAGACTCGCCACGTCCTCGAGCCGCCCGAGATCCTCGAGCATCCGGCTGGCCCCCTTGACGCGGGTCTCGAGGTCCTCGGCCAGGCCGTCGGCACCCCCCTGCGGACGCACGAGCACGTCCAGCCCGAGCCGGCGCAGGTCGCCGAGACCCGCGTCGTCCTCGTCCACGAGAACGGCGGTCCGATAGCCGTCGAGCATGCGCGCGACATCGACCCCGTGCAGGCCGCCCAGGTGCAGATCGACCACGACCAGATCCGGCGGGCGGTCGCGCGCGGCCTCGACTGTCGCCTGGCCGTCGGCGAACGCCCGCGCCTCGATGCCCCGCCGGCCGAGCGCCGCCAGGAGCGGCCCGTGGTCGCCCGGCCGCGCGGAGCCGATCACGACGTGATACGCCATCTCACCCTCTCGAGCAGGCTCGGTCCCGGGAGAGCCCGGGTCCGCGGCACCTGTCGACTATATGGTATGCGCCGCGGCAAGGCAACACCAAAGGTGGTGGGACGGCGCTGTTTCCCCGGGCTGCCCTGGCGCGGTTCCGCACCGCGCGCGGCAAGCGTCCTTTCGCCCGGGTGCCGGGCGGGTGCCACGGACCTCACGGCGGCTCGCCGGAGGCCTCCCGGCGCCAGGCCGCCATGCGGTGGGCTTCGGCGGCGTCGCCCACCTGATGGAAGTAGTCGCGGAGCTGCTCCAGCGTGAGCGCGTAGGCGCGGTTCTTGGCCGTTTCTCCTCCGGCGCGCCACCGCTCGACGGCCTGCCTCAGGTACGGGATCGCCTCGGGATGGCGGTCCTCGAGCAGGTAGGTCCTCGCCATATCGAAGTAGACCGACGCATGTTCCCAGCCGCCCCGAGCGATCGCCAGGAGGAGTGCGGCGCGGGCGCCTTCGAGATCCTGCGCCTGCACGAGCGCCTTGGCTTTGCCCTGGTAGCCGCGGTAGTGAGCGGGCGAGTGGCGGATCACCGCGTCCCACAGCGCTTTCTCCGTGCTCCAGTGGCGGGCAAAATCGCGCGCCGTCGCGGCGAGGAACACGAACCAGACCGCGCCCGCGAGCACCGCAAGCTGGCCCCAGGGCTTCGGGCGCGCCACCGCCCACGCCATCGCCGCGCCGACCACGAGCAGAAACCCGACGGCCGGCAGATACAGGAAGCGCTCGGCCACGAGGATGTTGATCGGTATCACCACGTTGGAGACCGGCGCCAGCGCGATCACGAACCACCACCCGCCGGCGCCCGCACGCCGCAACCGCCCGCGGGCCATCTGCCAGGTGATCGCGCCGAGCCCAAGCGCCCACCCGGCCGCGAGCGCCCACACCTGCAGATCGGCGAGCGCAACGAGGGGAAGCTGCCAGTCGAAGCGGAAGCCCTCCGGCACGACGAGGCGAAGGACATACCAGCCGCTTCCCGTCACCATGGATGCGGCCGTGATCCAGAAGCTGTCCCCCCAGAAGGGCCGCTGCCCGCCATGCTCCCCGAGCACCGCGTGGCGCACGCCGAGGTAGGCCGCGGCAAGCAGTGCGGCAGGCAGCCAGCGTGCGAGATCCCGGCGGAACGGTCGTGCGGGCCGCGCGGGCCGCATCCGGTCCAGCAGCAATCCGATGGCCGGCAGCACGACCGAGGTCTCCTTTGCGAAGAGCGCCAGCGCGAGCCACGCGCACCCCAGCACCGTCCGCCCCGCGCCACGGCGCTGCATCGCCAGCAGGTGGAGGAGCCCGAGCAGGCCGGCCAGCACGTCCGCCCGGCTGGTGATCCAGGCGACGCTCTCGACGTGCACGGGGTGCACCGCATAGAGCGCGCCGAGCGCGAGCCCGAGGCGCGGCCGGCGCAGCAGGCGACCGAGCAGCACCGCCGCCGCGAGCGACGCCGCCGCATGCAACAGCAGGGCATGGATCCGGTAGCCCACGGGGTCGGCGGCGAAGAAGAGATGGTCGACCGCATAGGACAGCGTCCGCAGCGGCCGGTAGATGCCCTTCCAGTTGCCCTCCGGATCGACGGTGCTCGGGTCGGAGAAGAAGGCGGGCACGTTCTGCAGGGAACGGATGGCCGCATTGTGGGCCACGAAACGGTGGTCGTCGTACACGAAGCCGCCGCCGAGGCTCGGCCCGTAGGCCCCCACGCTCAGCACGACGATCAGGAGGGTCGGCGCCCAGGCCCGACGCAGCGTCGTCACGCGTCTGTTCCGTTCTTCCGGACCAGGTACGGCCCGAGGGCCAGCGCGTCCATCTCCGAGCCGAGGTAGACGTCGATCGCCTCCGCGGGCCGCTCCACGATGGGTTCCCCCCGGCGGTTG
Source organism: Planctomycetota bacterium (assembly GCA_016935485.1). Lineage (GTDB taxonomy): Bacteria > Planctomycetota > JAFGQW01 > JAFGQW01 > JAFGQW01 > JAFGQW01. Next base: position 4,333 of record JAFGQW010000316.1, read on the forward strand.
AAGGACGTGTTCAGCAGCACCGGAACTCCGGTGCGTCGAGCAAACGCGGCAATCAGCGCGTGAAAGAGCGGCTGGACCTCCGCGCGGACCGTCTGCACGCGCGCCGAGCCGTCGACGTGCGTGATGGCCGGAACCACCGGCCGCTTGGCCTTGACCACGGGGAAGGCGAGCAGCATGAAGGGGCTCTCGACCGCGCCGCCCAAGCCCGCGAAGAACTCGCCCGCCGCCTCGTGCAGGACCGCCGGGGCGAAGGGCCGGAACGGCTCCCGACGCTTGACCTTGGCGTTGAGCACGTCCTTCATCTCCGCGCGCCTCGGGTCGGCCAGGATGCTGCGGCTGCCGAGCGCCCGCGGCCCGTACTCGGCGCGTCCCTGGAACCAGCCGACGATCCGCCCCCGGGCGAGGAGATCCGCGACCGCTCCGGCCAGGTCCGCCGGGCGGAGCACCTCGAGTCCCGCCTCCTCCAGCGCCCGGCGGCAAGCGGCGGCGTCGTGCTCGAGGCCCAGCGCGGCGTGGCGCATCGGGCGCCGCACCTCATCGCCCGCCTCCGCGGCCACGACGAGCGCCGCCCCGAAGCCGGCGCCGGCATCGTGGGCGGCCGGCTGGACGAAGATCTCGCGGAAGCCCGACTCGCGGAGCAGGCGTCCGTTGGCCACGCAGTTCAGCGCCACGCCGCCGGCGAGGCACAGCCGGTCCGAGCCCGCCAGGCGGCGCAGCGTGTCGGCCAGCGCCAGCATGCGCTCCTCCACCACCGCCTGCAGCGTCGCCGCCACATCCCGATGCCGGTCCAGGATCTCGCTCTCCGGCGGGCGCGGCGGCCCCAGCAGCGCCGTGAGCGCGCGGGAGTACCGGATGGGATGGCCGTGCTGGTAGCGGAAGTAGCGCATGTCGAGCCGGAAGAACCCGTCCGCGGCGGGGCGGAGGAGGCGCGCGAACTCGCGGTGAAAACGCGGCTCGCCGTAGGGGGCAAGCCCCATCACCTTGCCCTCGCCGCCGTTCACGCGAAAGCCGAGGAACTGGGTGATCGCCTCGTAGAGTTTGCCCAGGCTGTGCGGATAGCCCAGCGCGCGCAGCGCCACGAGGCGCGTGCCTTCCCCGACGCCGAGCCAGGTCGTCGTCCACTCCCCGGTGCCGTCCACGGTCAGGATGGCCGCACGCTCGAAGACGGACGGATAGAAGGCGCTCGCGGCGTGCGCGAGGTGGTGGTCGACGAAGCGGAAGCGCCCGCGGAACCCGAACTCGCGGCGCAGCCGCCCCTCCATGCGCACGAAGTCCCAGAAGATCCCGGGCTGCATGCGGAGGTAGGCGAGCGAGCGCGGCAGCGACCGGAGGAAGTGCCAGCCGAAGCGCAGCAGCCCCCGGTACGGGTTCCAGTAGAACGCGGCGGCGTCCACGTCCGCGAACCCGAGTCCTTGTACGTCCACGGCCACGCGCAGGGAGCGCGCCGGGAACCCGTAGTGGTGCTTCCGCCGGGAGAACCGCTCTTCCTCCAGGGCCAGCGCCACCGCCCCGTCACGCAGCAGCACGCAGCCGGCGTCGTGCGTCGCGTTGAATCCGAGGACGTTCATGGCCGCCCCGACGGCGCGCGGCCTTCCGGCGCCGTCCGGCGACGCGCGCCGGCGGGATCAGAACGGCACATCCTCGTCCGGACCGCCCGCCGGCGGCACGTCGAGGTCGTCGTCGATCGGCGGTTCCGCGGGGTAGTTGCTCCACGTCGCGTTCGCCGGCGCCGCGGCGGCCGTTCTCGCGCCGCTGGTGGCCGCCCGCGGCGACGCGGCGTTCTCGAAGCCCTGCCGGCTCGACTGGGAGTCGAGGAACTGGAAGCTCTCCATGCGCACCCGGAGCTTCGACCGCTTCTCGCCCTCCTTGGTTTCCCAGGAGGAAAAGTGCAACCGCCCTTCGACGAAGATGGGCGAGCCCTTGCGAAGGTACTTGTGAATGGTCTGCGCCTGGGTGCCCCACGCGGAGATGTCCACGAAGCACGTCTCCTCGCGCTTCTCGCCCCCCGGATCGCGCCATACGCGGTTGACGGCGAGCCCGAGCTCGGCCACCGCAGTGCCCTGCGGCGTGTGCCGCAGATCCGGATCGCGCGTCAGCTTGCCGATCAGAAAGACCTTGTTGAGGTTCGCCATGATGCCTCCCCCCCGGGGAAAAAGATGGTGGTGATGCCGTTCATTATTCCTCCGCCCGGGCCCGACTTCAAGCCGGGGCGGTCCAAACGTCGAAAACACTGAACACGGGGCGCGGCCGCGCGCGCGGCCCACCGGAGCGCAACGACTTCGTCCGGCACCAGTACGGGTCTTCCGACCCCTGTCGGGCGCAGGATCCCCGCCCCGCGGTGGCAGGAAAGGGCCGAGGACGCCATGAACGCCAACGTCGAACGCCGCCAGTTCCCGCGCGCCGACGCGGACTTCACCCTGACGATGGACACCGGCCTGGCCGGCGCCGATCCCGTCCCCGTCAAGGACATCAGCCCTGCCGGTGTGTGCTGCCTGCTCGAACTGCCGTTGCCGGTGATGACCGAGGTGGCCATGCGCCTGCAGATCCCCCGGCAGGACGGCACCATCGTCGAGGTGCGCTGCGAGGGCGCCGTCGTGCGCTGCGATCCGCGCCCCGAGGCGCCGGCCGCGTCCGAGCCCGCCTCCGGCGACGGGCCTGCGCCCGGCTTCGAGGTCGCCATCTTCTTCCTCCAGGTGGACAGCGCGGGCCGCGACGCCATCGAGGAGTACGTGCACGCGCGACTCGCGCGGCGACCGGTGGGCCAGTCGGCCTGACCGCGCCCGGCCCGCGCCGCCTGCCGTCGGACCGGCCGCGCCGGGGTTACAGTTTTTTTCCGCCCACGACCCGCGCGATCCCGGCGAGGTCGCGAATCACCGTCGCCCGGCCGAATGCGGCCTCCACCAGCCCGGCCACCTCGCGCTCCTGCCCCGCCCCGATCTCGAGGAACAGCGCGCCGCCGGCCGCCAGCCGGGACGGCGCCGCCGCCGCCAGCCGGCGGTGCAAGCCGGTGCCCGAACCCGGCGCGAAGAGCGCCACCGCCGGTTCGTGGTCGCGCACATCCCGTGGCAGGGCGTCCCGCTCCGACTCCGGGACGTAGGGCGGGTTGGAGAGGATCAGATCCAGCAGCGGGCCGGCGCCGAGCGCCTCGAGGCCGTCGGCCTGCAGCAGGTGCACGCGGTCGGCCACCCCGAGGCGTCGGGCATTGTCCTCTGCCACGGCGAGCGCCGCCGCGCACACGTCCACGGCCACCACCTCGGCCGCCGGCCGGAGGCGCGCCACCGCGATCGCGACGCACCCCGATCCCGTGCCGACATCCACCACCCGCGCAGGCGCGCCCGGCGCGAGGTGCGCGAGGGCGGCCTCCACCAGGTGTTCGGTCTCCGGGCGCGGCACGAGCACGTCCGGCGTCACGCGGAACGGGAGCGAGTAGAACTCCCTGAGCCCGGTGAGGTAGGCCACCGGGACGCCCCGGCCCCGCTCCTGGATCAGGCGCCGGTAGCGCGCAGTCTCGGCCACGGAGAGCGGCCGGTCGAACCCGGCGTAGAGGTCGATGCGCTCGCAGCCGAGCAGGTGAGCGAGAAGCACCTCGGCGTCGAGTCGCGGCGATGGCGTCCCGTGCGCCTCCAGGAACCTCTGCGCGCGCCGGAGGAAGTCGAGCACGCTGACGGGGGGATTCCCGGACACATCGCCTCCCCATGGAGCGAGACCGGCCCGGCGCGCTGCGCGCCGGCCGGTCTCCTCGATCGCAGCGCGCTCGCTCAGCGGCGCCGGCCGCGCGACGCCATCGACTTCTTCGCCGCCTCCGGGCCCTTCGCCGCCGCACGGATGACGCTCCAGACGATCTGCACGAGGATGAAGAGCGTCCCGGCGATCACGAAGTAGAGGCCGATGCCCTGGGTGCGGTAGACGTTCCAGAGGCCTTCCCGCCAGTCCTGTCCCTGCTCGTAGGCCCAGGAGAGGGCCCCGAACAGCCGGTACGACTCCTCGCCGACCTTGAGCTCCCAGGCCATGAAGTAGACGGCCAGGGTGAACAGGTTCTCGACGAGCAGCAGCAGGATCGGCCAGAAGAGCAGCTTCTTCGAGCGGATGTTGTAGAGGCACACCACCGCGCAGATGAGGCTGAACAGGCAGATCACCGCGCCGCTCATGTAGCGGATGCCCAGGACCTCCGAGGCCAGCCCGGGGGCCGCCGCCGCCGGCAACGCCTTCCAGGGGAGCAGCGTCCCGAAGACGCAGGTGAGCGCCGCCACCAGGAGATAGAAGTACTCCTTGGCGATGCTGCCCTCCCACAGCGCCACCCAGCTCCGACACGCGCTGCAGTTGAGTGCGGGCAGCGGGATGATCGCGCCGCAGCAAACGCACCGCTTCATGGGGGACTGGCTCGGAGCCGGAGCCCCGGCGGGCGCGGGCGGCGGCGGCTCGCCGGCCAGCTCCTCCTCCGCGGCGTCGAGCTCCTCGTCGCGCGCCGCCTCTTCCTCACCAATCCGATCTTCGTCCATCATCCTCTGGGACCCTTCTTTTCCTGTTTCCTCCCGGATACCGCAGCACGGCACCGGCATGACGAGCGGGGCGATCGGCGGCACGGAACCGGGCGACGCCCCGGAGTCGGGAGAAAGCTACCGGCAAACAGACCGCGAATCAACCGGGCCCCTGCCCGGACCTGCCGTTTCGCCGGACCTCCCGGCAGGCGCAGGAAAACGAGCCTTCCGGTGCTCCGGTTGGCGCCATCCCGGGACCGGGGGTCAGACGCCGTTCCCCCGCACCTCAACCGGGCACGGGGTCAGACCCCGTTTTGAAGCGGAACGGCGTCAGACCCCAGTCGTCAACCCGCCCGCGACACCCGCACCCCACCCGCTCAGAACCCCTGGCGCTTGAGGAACTCGGCCTTCTCGTGCTCGAGGAGCGCATCGATCATCGGCTGGATGTTGCCCTCGAGGAACTTCTGGATCCCGTGGAGCGACAGGCCGATCCGGTGATCGGTGATCCGGTCCTGCGGGAAGTTGTAGGTCCGGATGCGCTGGCTGCGATCCCCGGACCCGATCTGGCTGCGCCGCTCCGCGTCGCGCTGTGCCTTCTGTTCCTCCTGCTTGCGCTCGAAGATCCGCGCCCGCAGGTGCCGCATCGCGCGCGCCCGGTTCTTGTGCTGCGAGGAGTCGTCCTGACACTGCACGACGATCCCGGTGGGCAGGTGGGTGATCCGCACCGCGCTCGAGGTCTTGTTCACGTTCTGCCCGCCCGGTCCCGAGGCGCGGTAGAAGTCGATCTTGAGATCCGTGTCCTTGAGGTCGACGTCGACCTCCTCGGCCTCGGCCATCACCGCCACGGTGGCCGCCGACGTGTGGATGCGTCCCTGCGCCTCGGTGGCCGGCACCCGCTGCACCCGGTGCCCGCCCATCTCGAAGCGCAGCGTGCGAAAGACCTCCTCGCCCTTGACGGCGAAGACGATCTCCTTGAAACCGCCGAGCTCCGTCGGGCTCGCGCCGAGGAGCTCCACCTTCCAGCCGTTCTTCTCGCAGTAGCCCCGGTACATGCGGAACAGGTCCGCCGCGAACAGCGCGGCCTCATCGCCGCCCGTGCCGGCGCGGATCTCCACGATCACGTCGCGATCCAGCGTCGGATCCTGGGCCGCCAGGTGCCCCAGAAGCCGGTGGAACAGCCCCTCCGCGTCCTTCTCGAGCGCAGCGAGCTCCTCGCGGGCGAGCTCCTGCAACTCCGCGTCCGGTTCCTCCTCGAGCAGCGCGTGGGTCTGGCGGATGCGCTCCTGCGTGGCAAGGTACTTCCCGGCGACGAGCGCGACCTTGCGGACCGCGCCGTACTCCTGCATCAGCGCCTTGCGGTGCTCGGCGCTCAGCAGCGCCTCGGGGTCCGAGACCGCCTTCTCCAGGTCGGCGGCGCGCCTCAGGATCTGCTCGAGCTTGTCCCGCACCAGAGCCGCTCCCTTGCACGCAGGACCGCCCGCGACGAACGCCGCCCGGACCCCGGCGGTCGGGGAGGCACCGCGGGCGGCATCGCGTTGCTACTCGGCCGGTTCGCCGGAGCTTTCGTCGGAAGCCGCGTTCGGGGGCGACGACGCGCTTGGCGCCGGGGGGGCGGGGACGGGCGGCTGGGCCGCATCGGCGACCGCTTCGCTCGCGGGCGGCGCCGGCGCCGGCGCCGGCGCCGGGCGCGCCTGCGCCTTCCGTCCGACCTTGCTGCGATCGGTGGCCTGGAAGTCCTTGAACTTGCGCGTGAACTTCTCGATCCGCCCCGCCGTGTCCACGAACTTCTGCCGGCCCGTGTAGAACGGATGGCACTTCTGGCAGATGTCGACGTTGATCTTGTCCAGCACCGAGCGCGTCTCGAACTTCTCGCCGCAGGCGCAGGTGACGATGCACTTCTGGTACTTCGGGTGAATGTCGGGCTTCATGATCTCGGCTCGCCTCCACGGGAGAACGGCTCGAACGGGCGGCGTCGGGACCGGATATCCGCGCGAACGCCCGGCGGCCGGGATTCCGTTGCACCCGTCCGCCCCCGGCGCTCTTCTGAACCCGCCACCGGTCCCCCGACCGATCGTCCAGGGCGCGAAAGACTACTGCAGGGCCCGCAGGCGGGCAAGGCTTTCGTGCGCGCCGCCCCCCCCCGAGCGGCTACCGTCCCGGAGCCGCCTCGAGCACCCGCTTGAGCGGACCGACCTGCTCGCTGAGCCCGAGCTGGTCCAGCAGGAGCGCCCGCTCCTCGAGGACGAAGCGCCGCCAGTGAAGATCGGGAACCTCGGCCGGAAGCGCGGCCAGCGCCTCGCTCTGGAGGCCGCCCTGCCGGAGGGCGATGGCTCCGAGCACGTCGACAAGCCAGGCGGGCAGGTGGCCCCGGAGCCGCTCGAGCCCGGCAAGCGTCCCGTCGACCGCCTCGAGCTCCCGCGTCCCCACCACTCCGAACGGCTCCCCGCCGAGCGCGCCCGGCCCGCTCCGCGGATGGTGGATGCTCCAGACGTAGCGGCGCGCGCGCGCCAGCGCCGCCCCTTCCGCCGGAAAGGCAACCGCGCACAGGCCGCGGAACCGGTGCTCCAGGCGCATCACGCCCTCCTCGTCCACAACGCGGAGGATGAGCTCGTCCTCGGGACCGAGATGGCGGCTCTGGAACCTGAACTCGGGGCGGTCGGAACGGACGGCGCCGCGCGGCGCCAGTCCGACGAAGTCGGGCCGCTCCGCGCGCACCACGCCGTCGAAGAGCTCGGCGACCTGCCGCCGGCGGACCGCCCGGTCCGGACCCAGCTCGCGCGCGAGCGCCACGAGGGGCGCGCTGCCCGCGGCCACGAGGTCGCCGGGCCGGATCGCGACCTCTCCGCCCGCCGGATCGAGGAGCGCCACGCGGGAACCCGGCGCCACGTGCACCCGGGCGCCGGCCGGCAGTCGCTGGCCGATGCGGACCGCCCCCTCCTCCGACCAAACCCGGCCGTCCGCCCACAGCACGACCCGGTCGTCCTCCAGGCGCAACGGGCTCAAGCCGCGGCTGTCCCCGCCACCGCGGCCGAGCCACCACAACGCCATCACGAGCACCGCCGCCGCGGCCGCCACGGGGGCGAGCCGACGGCGCCAGCGCTGAACGCGTGTCGACGGAAGCCGCACTGGCGCCGGCGCCGCCGAGCCGGCGGCATCCCGCAGCTCCAGCAGCACCCGCAGCGCCGCCGAGCACGCGCCGCAGGCCGCAATGCGCGCGAGCCGATCGGGATCCGGAGCCATCCGGCCCGCGGCGATCGCCTCGATCTCCTCGGGTGCGAGGCAGTCCGGACCGCATTCCTCGCGGCCGCCCTCGCCGGCGTCCGCGAGCCCCTCGAAGAGGCGCCTCAGATCGATCTCGCGCATGGGCCCGATCCTCATCCCGAAGTGCCGCTCCGCCCGGCAGGCTCCTCATGAATGCCTGTAAGATCTCCTGCGCCGGCAGAGTTGCCGGGAAACTGCCGCCGTTTCGCGAAAAACCCTCTCATGGCGGAGCCTCCGGGCCAAGCCACCGATCCAGTCCCTCCGGTCGCTCGCGATCCAGGGCTTCCCACACCGACTCGGCGTCCTCGAGATCGAATCCGCCCGCTTCCTCGAGGGCCCTTCCCAGCGCCTTGCGCAGCTTCTCGGCGACCGACTTGAGCCGCTTGGAGAGCGTGCTCTTGTCCTGGCCGTAGAGCCGACCGAGCTCGCTCAGTCCGAACCCCCGCTCGAAGCGCAGCCGAAGCAGAGTTCGATCGGCCTCGGGCAGCGCTCGCAGGGCAACCGGGAGGGTTTTCCGGAGCGCCTCCAGCGCCTCGGTCCGACCCAGGCGGGCGTCGGGCTGCTCCTCCGCCCGCGCCGCCGGCTCGCACTC
>JAFGQW010000317.1 GCA_016935485.1 Planctomycetota bacterium
ACCCCAGCCGACCGCCACGATCCCGCCTGAGCCCGGCCAACGTCAACCGGCTTGCGCGCAGGCTACCGCGAAGCGGTTTCGTTCAACTACGCCTGGATACCGGCTCGATTGTCGCAGATTCCCCGGTGCATCGTCAATGGCGTGCACTGCTACCGGAGATCGCCGAGGGGGCGGAGCGAGAAGAAGTGGAAACCGGTGTTGGCGGCGACGAGCTCGCCGACGGCGATCTCGGTCGGGGCCGGGACCAGGGCGTCGCCCAGGATCGGGACGAGCGAACGGCCCCACGCCACCTCGCGGGGGCCAGGCCGCTCAGCTCGAGCAGGGTCGGTGCGACGTCGTGGGCGGTGGCGCGGCCCGCGGCCTGCAACCGTTCGGCCAGGGTGACCTGGTTCGTGGCGAGCCCGCGCGATGCGCTTGCCAGGGTCCGGTCACTCCCAGATACACTGCCAGGTCGCCCAGGACGGATGGCCGGGTCCGGCGGGCCCGCCCGTCGGCGGGTCAAGACGCCGCAGTGCGCTGCGGAGCGCGGGGTCCGAGCGCTTGAAGACGAGCAGTTCCGCGAGCGACGGCCATTCCGTGAGGAACCGGACGCCCTCGTCACGGGCGTACTCGAGCATGCGGCGGTCCGCGAGCGCGCGCTGCGCGGCTGCGTTCACCTTGCCGTCCAGGTTGACGATGCGCTGGGGGCAGAAGAAGCCGAAATGGCCGGCCTGCACCGCGCCGACCACCGCCGTGGCGGGCAGCCGGGCGGTGATGGTCTCCGCCTGGCGGTAGAAGTGGCTGGGCCCGGGGCGCCACAGCGCCGGGCCGGAGTCGAGGACGAACGCCGCGCCGAAGACGGCCGTCAGGACGGCGACCTTGCCCGGGGTCCAGGTGCGGCAGAGCACCCGGGCCAGCGCTGGCGTGAAGATCAGGGTGACCAGCGTCAGAGGCACGTAGTAGCGGCCGAAGAACCACGAGCCGAAGACGACGAGCGGGTAGGCGAGAAAGAGCAGGAGCCCGGCCGGAAGTAGGAAGACGACGCTCCGGAGCGGCGGCCGCTCGGCGAGGCGCCGGGCGCGCAGAAGGAGCCGCGCGGCGAGCAGCGCGCCGAGTGCCAGCGACGCGGCGAGCGGGAAGCCGATCGCGGCGAGCTGCGCACTGACGTCCGCGCGGCCGATGCGGCGCAGCCCCGCAAGCAGCAGCGCGCCGGTGGTGAAGGCGATCCCGGTGGGTGGCGCCTCGCGCAGGTACGCGAGACCCGCGTGGCCCAGCAGGGTGCGGTAGAAAGCGGGCGGCGGGCGGTCGTCAGGGTACGGCTCGAGTCCGCTCAGATCGGCGCGGTGTCCGCCGCCGAGAGTCCGGAGCAGCCCGGCCTCGCCCAGCCGCACCTCGGCGGCGGCGGTGGCGCGGGAGATCAGCGTGACCGCCCGCCCGTTGTCGGGGAGCGGCCGGCCGGTGAGCGCGAGGTTGAGCGCGATCCAGGGGGCGATCGTGGCCAGTCCGGTCGCGCCGAAGAGCGCCAGCCGCCCGGGTCGGAGCGGCCCGCGGCGCCGCCGGACGGCGAGGAGATCCAGGCCGAGTGCGGCGGCGAAGAGCCCGAGATCGAGGCGGGCCAGCCCCAGGCTGCCCGCCAGGAGGCCCAGCGCGACGTAGCGCCGCGCCGGCGGATCGGCGGCTTCCCGCACGGCGGCCAGGTAATACCAGACTGCGCCTGCCAGCAGGGCGGCCCCGAAGACGGTGTCGCACCCGTTCATCGTGCTCATGAACAGGCCGGTTCCCGGCGCCGTGGCGAAGAGCAGCACCGCCGCGAGCGCCGGCCCGGGACCGGACAGCCGCCGCACCAGGCGATAGAGCATCCAGCCGAGCAGGGTCGCGAGCAGCGTGTAGACGGCGAGGATCACGCGGAGCGGGGCGGTGGTGCCTCCGCCGAACGCGGCGAAGACCGGCGCCGAGACCAGCACCGCCAGGGGATGGAACCCGGTGGTCACGGTCTGGCCGTCGAAGGTGCAGCCGCGTCCGGTGGCGAGATTCCGGGCGATGGTCAGATTGTAGTAGCCGTCGTCCACGATCGGCGCGGCCACGACTCCCGGCGAGGGGTGCAGGACGAACTGGGCGCGCGGCACCAGGACCACCAGGAGCAGGGCGAGCAGCAGTTTTCGTTCGTGGCGGATGAGTGCGGTCATCGGAGGAGGATTGTAGGGTGTCGAGGCGAGGTCGTCCACGGGCGGGGTGCGGGTGTCGCGCGCGGTGAGGCCGACTGGGGTCTGACGCCGTTCCGCCGCGGAACGGGGTCTGACCCCATGTGCGGCGAAGGATGCGGGTGAGCGTGCGGGTGTCGCGCGCGAAGTGCGCGCGCTCAGGTGGCGCGGGCGAATCGCGCCCGCGGGGGTGCGCCCGAGGAAGAATCGCTGTGGGCCGCAGGCAGTGCCCGCGCTATGATGGGGCGGTTGTCCTGGTCATGTCCACTAGGTTCCAGAGAGGATCAGGCCATGCACTCCGATCACGCTCCGTACCGCCGCGCCGTGCTCTGCCTCCTCGCGTTCTCCGTCCTGGCGCTTGCCGCCCCCGCCCAGAAGCATCGGGGCAAGGTGCCGAAGGTCGCCGCCCACCCGGACGGGGCGTACACGCGGCTCGAGCTGGAGAGCGGAGGGGTCGGCTTCCTCTACGTGCCCGCAGACGTGCCGAAGAGTCCCGAGTCGCTCGCTGCCGGCGCGGCCAGGCCCGGCCTTCTCGTCGTGCTCCACGGCCACGGCAGCACCGCCAAGAACATGATGCGGCCGCCGCTCGCGAACGCGCACGGCGACTACATGCTTGCCGTCCAGGGCGGGACGCCCATCGCGGCCGAGGGGCGGGAGGGGTTCGGCTGGGACGGCTCCGGCGTCGCGACGATCAGCGACCTCGTGCGGTACGTGCTCGCGACGCACCCGGTCGTGGATCCCAAGAAGGTCGTGCTGCTCGGCCATTCGGCCGGCGGCACGATGGTGCTCGAGGCTTACCCGGCGGCGCCGAAGCTCTACGCCGGGCTGATCACGATCGCGGCGCCGCGCACACCGACATCGGCCCACAAGAACGCACGGGTCTGCGTCTTCCTCGGCACCGCGGACCCCAACTTCAACGGCGCGCCGGCGGTGCGCAACGCACTCGGCGGCAAGCGCCGCTGGAAGAGCGGCTGCCTGGTGGTGCTGCAGGGCGCGGAACACAACCATCTGCCCCAGCTCGTGCATCTCATCCTGGCCATCGACTGGTGCCTTGCCGGCAAGGCGCACGGCGCGGAGGTGGAAGTGTCGAACCAGCCCCTGCCGGAAGCCGCGGCGCCGTACCGCCTTCTGCTCGTGGGCTACGTCGGCGCCGCGGACTGGGACGATCCGCGGGACACCAAGCGCAAGAAGGAAGCCGCGAAGAAGCTGGCCGGCACGGTGGCCCGGGATTGTGCGAAGGGCGCCGCCTTCTTCCCGCTCGAGGTCCTGGCCCACTCCGACCACGCCGCGAGCTCCGCGGCCGGTGGCAGGATCGATTCCCGGGGCCTCGAGGAGCTCGATCCGAAGCTGGGCGAGGCGGCCGCTGCGCTCGAGCCGGGCGCCCGGAGCGAAGTGATCGACACGCCGAAGGGCTTCGCCGTGATCCAGAGGATCCCGCCGGCCCGGTGAGCCGGGCGGTGGACGCAGGGCGCAGGAAAGGCGACGCAGGTCCTGGCGGGCGCGCGCCGCCTGGCGGGATCGCGCGGCGGAGGGATGCCGGCCTCACAAGGAGGCGAGGAACTTCTCGTAGTCCTCGGCGCCCTTGAGACCGGTCTCGAGCTCGGCGGGATGTTCGATCTTGACCCGGATCATCCAGCCCGTGCCGAAGGGATCCTTCATGAGGTCGTCGAGGTTGTCGGCCAGAGCGGCATTGGTCTCGATCACCTCGCCCGTGAGCATCGAGTAGATGTCGGACTGCGCCTTGACGCTCTCGATCTCTCCGAACGGCTCGCCCCGGGTCACGCTGTCTCCCGCCTCGGGCAGGTCGAGGTAGACCAGCTCGTCGAGATGTTCGATGGCGTAGTCGGTAATCCCGATCGTGGCCACGTCCCCCTCGACCTTGACCCATTCATGCGATTCGGTGTACTTCCGGTCACTCGGCCTCATCGAGGAATCCTCCTGCACAGGTCCGCGCTCCCGCCGGCGGGCCCGGAGGACACGCCCGTGAACGCGGGCAATACTTATCAGGGGCTGCCGTCGAATTCAATGCCGTCGGCGGCCGCGCGGCGGCGGGCCCGGGCCGGTGGGATTACGCGGTGGGATCCGAGAAGACCCGGTCCCAGTCCGTGTTCTCGATCTCGGCGCGCGTGATCGGCGGCAGCGCGCGCAGGCGCTCCCACTCCTCGTCGGAGGAGAAATCCCCGAACCTCCAGCGGCTCGCCGCCGGCCGCTCGGCCGGCGGCGCGAGCGCCGACTCCTCGAGGGCCGACCGGAGTTCCTCGGCGTCTTGCTCGCCGAACGGAGGCCGGTGGGCGGGGGACTCGTGCGCTTGCACCGCCTCTTGGTCCCCGCACGAGTCGGGAAGCGACTCGCGACCCAAGCGCGTGGGATCGATTTCGTGGGCCTTGTGGAACTGCTGTTCGGCTCGGCAGAAGTCCGCCATCAGGAAGTACGTACGGCCGAGCTGCACCCGGGCGTTGAAGCTGCGGGGCGCGATGAGCACGGCCCGGCACAGGCAGCTCTCGGCCCGGAGGAGCCGGCCGCGGCGCAGGTGCAGGAGTCCCAAGGCGTAGAGCACCGGCCTCAGGAGGGTCTGGTGGTACAGGTAGCGCACGGCGCCGAAGAGACCCCGGCGCGCGGCGGTCTTCCGCCGGATGGTACTGAGTTGCATTTCCACCTCCACCCCGGCGCTCGAGCGGTCGTCTTCGGGCCCTGAGGCCTTCGCGCCCGCCGAACACGCGCCGGTTGCGGCGGCATCCGGCACCCTCTCGGCAGGCTCGCACACTGGCCAGGATCGACCCATCGAGTCTAAACCGGCGCTGGTCTCCTGGCAAGAGAACTCGGCTCGCGGACGGAGGTGCGCCGCGGGCGCCCCCGCCGGGACCGGTCCCGGTCCGGCGTCCGGCCCCGTCGCCGCTCGCCGCACCGGAGCGTGCGGGGCGGCTTGAACCCGGGACCGAGGAACCGCGGCAAGGACGGCAAAGGGCCCTCCTGCCTGGGTTTCGCGGCCACTCAACGGAACGTGGGCGAATGTCGATAACCATGCCAGGTTGTGTACTTGCATGCCAACCGTACCTGCCTTGCCGGCGGAGTTCTGAGCGTTCGCGATTCCAGGACGGACAGCACCGATGGCCATCAAGGGCGACCTCTGGAGCATGGACCTCACGCAGGTCTTCCAGATGCTCGCCCTCAATCAGAAGGAAGGCCAGCTGTGCATCGATCTCGGCGGCGGCCGGCGCCGCGCCGTGCTGTTCTGCCGCTACGGGATCACCCACCTGCCGATCTGCGACCTGAACGACGAGGCGACTCTCCATCACGTCCTCAAGCGGCGCAACATCGCCGGGGGCAGCCTGTTCGAGGCGCGCAAGCGCTACGAGCGCCCGGACAAGCGGCTGGTCGAGGCCCTGACGGAGGTCGGCCTGATCAAGCGCTCCTGGCTCCTGCCGCTGCTGCGCGAACGCATCCAGTCCCAGTTGCTCGACCTCTTCTTCCTTACCGCGGGCAAGTTCGAGTTCCACGAGGAGTCCGTCCAGAAGCACCTGAGCGGCCTGGAGGAAGAGGAGCGCGACGCGTTTTTCTTCTCGGTGGAAGAGATCGTCATGGAGGGCTCGCACCGGGTGGACGAGTGGAGCGGGATTCGCCAGCTCGTGCCGACCCTGGACGAGATCTACTGTGCCGTGCGTCCGGTGAACCGCGCCGGCGCGGACGCCATGGCGCCGGAGATGGCGGAGGTCCTCGAAGCACTCAACGGCGTGCGCGACGTCAACGAGGTCGTCGAGATCACGCAGCTCGGCAACTACCGCGTGTGCGGCGCTCTGGCCGACCTCCTGCGGGCGGGCACGATCCAGCCGGCCGATTCCCGGATGCTGGCGGGAACGGCGCTCGGTCTCTTCCAGACCGGCCGCCTGGACGAGGCCCTGAAGGTCTTCCACCGGCTGCTGCATCTCACCGAGGACGAGCCCGACGTCCGGCTGAAGATCGCGCTCATCTACGAGCGCCAGGGTGAGTTCTTGAAGGCGGCCGAGCACTATCGCAAGCTCGCCGACTACTACCTGCGCGAGGGGGCGATCGTCCAGGGCTACGAGTACTACCAGACCGTGCTCCGGCTCCTGCCTACCGACCTCGAGGTGCTCGGACGCCTCATCGGGCTCTATCTGCGCTACAGCACCCGCGTGTCGCTGGAGTCCTTCGACGTCGTCAAGGGCGCGCGCACGCTGGTGCAGATCCTGATCGAGATGGGCGAGCGCGACCGTGCCATCGACCTCCTGCAGCGCCTGGTGAAGTCCGAGATCAACCTGGTCGAGAACCGAACGCTGCTCATCGAGCTCTACCGCCAGGCGGACCGCGTCGCGGACGCCGTGGGGGAGCTCGACCAGATCGGGCGCCGCATGTTGCAGCAGGGAAACCCGTCCGGCGCGGCGCGCGTCTACCGGCAGATCCTGAAGCTCGAGCCCGGCCACCGGGAAGCGGCGCGCATCCTCGACGAGGTCGACGAGGACCGCCGCCGGTTCCGGGCGCGCCGCCGCCGCGCGCTCGGCCTGGTGCGGTCCACGGCCTATCTCGGCGTCTTCGTCGCGGGGTACTTCTACTACGGCAACGTGGCCAGCCGCGAGCTCCGGGGGATCGATCTCGATCCGTCCGTGTTGCGCCGGCAGTCCGCCCTGGCCGAGCGTCAGCTCCGGGAGTTCGTCGATCGCTATCCGTTCAGCCTGGCGGCATTCCGGGCCCGTACCCTGCTCCGGTCGGTCGAGACGGAACTCGCCGCCCAGCGTCGCGAGGAGGACCTGCGCACTCAGCGCCACGCCTCCGAGGCCCAGCACCGTCTCGTCCAGGCCAAGGACTGCTACGAGCAAGCGCGGCTCGCGCTCCGGCGGCAGGATCTGGAGCGGGCGCTCGAGCGGATGCAGCAGGCCGCGCGGCTCGGCGCCGCGCATGCCGAGTGGCGCCGGTCCGTGGGCCTTGATGTCGAGCTGGGGCAGCTCCAGCGGTACCACGACGAGGCCCGTGACCTGCGCGAGCGGGGCGAGGAGCGGCTGGCGGCCGGACGACCCGCCGAGGCCCACGCCCTGCTGGTGCGCCTGCATCAGGACTATCCGCACGCCGCCGCGGCCCGCCACCTCACCGTTCCGGTCCTGCTGGAATCGGAGCCGGCCGGGGCGGCCGTTTGTGTGGAGGGAGAGGAGCCCGCCGGGGTCACGCCCTTCCTCGTCCGGCTGCCGGTCGATCGCGTGGCCCGGGTCGAGTTTTCCCGCGCCGGATTCCGCACCGTCCAGCTGTCGGTGCAGGCGGCCGCGAGTCCGGGCCGCATCGCGGTCCTGCCGCGCCTGCCCGCCCTCGTGATCGAGACGCGGCTCACGCTGCAGTCGACGCCCGAGATCCATGCCGATCTGCTCGTGGTGGGCGGTCGCGGCGGTCGCGTGCTCGCCGTCGATCTCGGCCAGGAACGGCCGGCGTGGACGCAGCGGTTCACCGGGCTCAACAACAACCTCACCTCCCCGGCGGTCGGCGCGGCGGGCGTCTTCACGGGTTCCGTCGATCCCGGTCTGTTCTGCCTCGATCGCGGCGACGGGCGCCGGCGCTGGCGCCTGAATACCCGCAGCTACTTCTCGGCGGCGCCGCTGCTGGCCGGAGATCTCGTCGTGGCCGGCGATACGGCGGGGACGCTCTGGGGAGTCTGGGCGGAGAAGGGCAACGAGGCGTGGCGGTGCGACACCGGCGGCCCGATCACCACGGCGCCGGCGAGTGCGTGCGGTCGGGTCTACGTGGGCAACAAGCGCGGCCGGGTCCTCGCGGTGCGGCTGGTGGACGGGGCGATCCTCCAGCAGGCCACGCTGGAGGGCGGTGTCCATGTTGCGCCGCTCCTGGCCGAGGACCGGCTCCACGTCCTGACGGACGCCGGCGTGCTCTACGCGCTCGACAGCCGCTCGCTCCGGACCCGGTGGGAGGCGCGGGTGGAGGAGCATGTGGTCGCGCCGCTCGTGGGCGCCGGCCCGTGGATCTACGTCACCGCGGTCGACGGCCGGCTGCTGCGGTTCGAGGCCGCCACGGGCCGCCAGGGGCCGCCGCGCCTCGAGGTCGCGGCGAGCCTGCTGGCGGCGCCGCTGGTGCGGCCCGAGGCCATCTACCTCGGCGGCATGGACGGTCGGTTGCGCGTGATCGACGAGCCGACCCTTGAGGAGCGCTGGTCGCTCGACCTGGGCAGTCCCATCCAGGGCGCACCGGTCGAATGGAACGGGATGGTCATCGTGACCACGCATGCCGGGACGGTCTGCGGGTTCGTACGGGAAAGGCCCGGGGCTGGGGGCAAAGGAGATCCGCCGGATGGCGAAAACGGACAGCGCTAGCAACCGCAAGGGCCGCCCAGGTGCGGCGTCGCCGGCCGGGCGTGCCGGTGGACCGGATCGACGGAGGAGGTGGAGCGCGTGAAGCTGTTCTCGAAGGATGTGCTGGCGCGCCTGCGGCTGTTCCGGCTTCGCCGACAGGCCCGCAAGCACCCCTCGCCGGCGGCCTGGGCGGCGCTGAGCGAGCGTTGCCTCGCCATGGGCAAAGTGGAGGCGGGCTACGCATCGGTGGAGGAGGGCCTCAGGGATTTTCCCACCAGCGAGCGGCTCCACGCGCTGCGCCGCCTCATCCAGAAGGAGAGCCTGCGGGAGCGGGTGAAATCGCTGCGTCAGAGCCTCAGGCGGCGGCCCGATCCCTACCTCTATGCGCGCCTGGCCAACGTCTTCCGCCAGCTCGGCGAGCTCAGCAAGGCCGAAAGCATCGCCGAGGAGTGCAAGACGCGGTTTCCCTGCGACGAGAATCCGTACCTGATCATCGGCGAGATCCGCACCGAGCGGTTCAAGCAGGAGCTGATGGCCCGCGACGGACGGCTGGCCGTCGAGAACCTCGAGCGGGCCGTGAGCCTCAATCCCGACAACCTCAAGGGGCGCATGCAGCTGGCCGAGCTCTACGCGGCACTGGGAGCCAACTCGCGCGCGCTGCCGCATCTGCTCCACCTGGCGGAGGCGACGCCGGATGATGAGCGCATCCGCGGGCTGATCGCTGAGGTGGGCTCCCGGCCAGTGGAGGAGGGCGAGCTTGGCGCGCTGCTGCGCGCGGCGGAGCGCCGCCGGCGGACCCCCTACCCGTTTCCCGGCGGCGAGTGCCCTGCCGGGGGCGGCGGGACGCCGGCGGCCGTGCCGGCGGCCGACCCGGCCGCGATTCGCCGCGCCGCGGCCGGCCTGTTCGGAATCCGCAACCTGAAGGCGCTTTACGTCGCCTACGAGCCCGCGGGACCGATCGAGGTGAAGGAAGATCCTTCCCTCCAGGCCGACGGCTTCAGCCGCTCCGCGGCCAAAATCCTAAAGGCGGCGGAAGCCTCGTCCCGAAAGATGGACATGGGCGGCTTCGCGCAGGGATTCCTCGAGGGGTCCTTCGGCCGCATCGTCCTGCGTCGCACCCAGGGTCTCGAGGTGGCGCTGCTTCTGGAGGCGAGCGTACCGATCGATGTGGCTGCCCGCGAGGTCGATACCTTCTTTGACCGGATCTTCGGATCCCACAGGATAGCCGCGCGTGCAAGACGTTCTTGACAAGCTCAACCAGGAGATGGGCGTGCGGGGATCGCTGGTTGTCACCGACGACGGCGTGGTTGCCGCCGCGAGCCTCGTCCGCGAGGAAGACCGCGACCTCCTCGGCGCGCTCGCCACGGATATTTCCCTCAAGGTGAGGAGTGCGCTTCGGGAAGGGGGACTGGAGGGACACAGCCGTCTCGTGCTGGACGCCGAGTACGGACGAATCGTCCTCTATGACCTCGAGGTGGCTTCCCTCGTGGTGGTGCTCGACCGCACCATCAATGCCGACGCCACGATGATCGAGATCGAAAGCGCCGCGTCCCGAATCCGGCGCCTTGGCCGTCTGTTCGCTGCCGCGCAAGCGGGCGAGGAATGAAAACGTAACAGGGGGGAGTCCCGCCGATGGTGCAGATCAACTTTGCCCTCAGGGAGGTCAACTGCAAGATCGTTTACTACGGTCCGGGGATGAGCGGCAAGACCACGAACCTCGAGATCGTGCACAAGAAGGCACCCGAGGAGAACAAGGGTGAGCTCACCAGCATCGCGACCGAGGGAGATCGCACGCTGTTTTTCGACTTCATGCCGCTGGACCTCGGCAACGTGGCCGGCATGCGGACGAAGTTCCAGCTCTACACGGTCCCGGGGCAGGTCTACTACAACTCAACGCGCAAGCTCGTCCTCCAGGGCGCCGACGGCATCATCTTCGTCGCCGATTCCTCGCGCGCCAAGCTCAAGGAGAACCTCGAGAGCTGGAACAACCTCGAGGAGAACCTGCGCGAGTACGGCAAGAACTTGAGGGAGGTGCCCACCGTCGTCCAGTGGAACAAACGGGATCTTCCCGACGCCATGGAGAAGGCCGAACTGGAGGAGAAGCTCAATCCGCTCAAGGTGCCGAGCTTCGAGGCGGTGGCGATCACCGGCGAGGGCGTGTTTCCCACCCTGAAGGCGCTCAGCGCCATGGTGCTCGAGAGCCTGAACCGCGGCCAGTCGAGCCGGGCCGCCGCGGCGCCGGAGGAGGCTCCGGCGCTGGCGGGTGCGACGCGCGCGCCTGCGGCGCGCGTGACCGCCCGGGCCGGCGCAGCCCGGGTCGGGGCCCGGCCGCTCGGCGGCAGCACGCTGGTGCCGGCGGCCGGCGGGGCCACGATCACCCCGGATCCCAAGGTGCGCCATCAGCCGCCTGCCCGCCCGCCGCTGCGGGCGCCCGACATGCGCACCGGGCGGGCGGTGCCGGAGCCGGCCGGACCGGCCCGGAGCCCGCTGGCTCGCCCGCGCCCCAGGCCGATCGTAGCCCCGCCCCCGGCGGAGGAGACGAAGTCGAGCGCCTGGGTCTACCTGATCGTCTTCCTGCTGCTGCTGGCGGCGGCGGCCGCGGTCTACGTCTTCCGCGGCGAGCTGGGTCTGCTGTAGTTCCGGGGCCGGAGTGATTCGGAGAGGTCAATCACCGATGCACGCCAAGACCGACGCACAACTGCGCGACGAGTGTCTCGTCTTCTACCGCGAAGACGTGCAGAAGATCGACGAGGTCCTGGGCGAGTTCCTCGAGGTCAGCGGTGCCAAGTGCGCCCTTCTCATCGACAAGGAGGGGCACATGGTCACCCGGAAGGGCAACACCTCGACGCTCGATCTCGACACGGTGAGCGCGCTCGTGGCCGGCAGCTTCGCGGCCACCAAGGAGATGGCCCGCCTGCTGGGGGAGACCGAGTTCAGCGTGCTCTTCCACCAGGGAAAGCGCGATCACATCCAGCTCACCCTCGTCGGGGACACGACGCTGCTCACCGTGATCTTCGACGACCAGACGACGCTCGGCATGGTGCGGCTCTACGCCACCGATGCCGCCAAGCAGCTCGAGGACATCTTCTGCCGGCGCAAGCAATCCGGCGACAGCGCCGGGGAGACCACGATCCACGCGGACTTCAGCGCCGATGCGCAGGGCCGTCTGGACGACGTGTTCGGGTCCTGAGCACAGGCGTGGGGTCAGACCCCGGTCGTCACCCCCGCGGGCGCCTTTCGCCCGCGCCACCCGAGCGCGCGCCTTTCGCGCGCGACACCCGCACCCGCACGCCGACCCGGGAATGGGGTCAGACCCCGTGCCCGAAGTACGTCCTGCCGGTGCAGTTCGTGGGCGAGGCCGGGCACGGCGTCAGACCCCAGTCGTCTCTTCGCCCGCGCCACCCGAGCGCGCGCCTTTCGCGCGCGACACCCGCACCCGTACCCGCACGCTCACCCGCACCCGCACCCGCTCCCCGGCGGCGCTTCCGGAAAGTCCTTTGCAATCGCGGCCGGCGTCCTTAGCCTTGTTCCGGGCCCCGGGATGCCGGCGCATCCCGGGCGCGCCGTTGCCGCACCTGGACACGATCCCATGGCCCGGATTCTGCTGGTCGATGACGATCGGACGATTCGCGACTCGCTCGAGCTCATCCTGAGCTACGAGGGCCACGAGCTCGTCCAGGCCCCCGACGGCGACGAGGCGCTCCGGCGCATCGGGCAGGCGCTGCCGGAGCTCGTGCTGCTCGACGTGGTGATGCCCGGGCGCAGCGGTCTGGAGGTGCTCGAGGAGATCCAGACCAGCCATCCCGAAGTCGTCGTCATCATGGTGACGGGCCACGGCGACGATGCCACGGCCATTGCCGCGACGCGCAAGGGGGCGTTCGATTTCATCCGCAAGCCGCTCGAGCGGGATCGCCTCCTCGTTTCTGTGCGCAACGCATTGCGGCACAGCGGCATGCGGCGCGAGATCTTCGACCGCTACCGGATCGTGGGCGAGAGTGCGGCGCTGCGCCGCATGCTCGCCGATGTGGATCGGGTGGCGCCCACGGAGGCGATGGTGCTGATCACGGGCGAGAACGGGACCGGTAAGGAGCTCGTGGCCAGACGCATCCAGGTGCTCAGCGCCCGGCGGGACGGCCCGTTCGTCGAGGTCAACTGCGCGGCCATTCCCCGCGAGCTCATCGAAAGCGAGCTGTTCGGCCACGTCAAGGGGTCGTTCACCGGGGCCGATCGCGACAAGACCGGCAAGTTCGAGCAGGCCCAGCACGGCACCCTGTTCCTCGACGAGGTGGGGGACATGGGGCTCGAGAGTCAAGCCAAGGTGCTGCGTGTGCTCGAGCAGCGCACGGTGGAACGGGTCGGGGGCAGCCGGCCGATTCGCCTGGACGTGCGCGTGGTGGCGGCGACCAACAAGGACCTCGAGCAGGAGATGCGCGAGGGGCGATTCCGCGAGGATCTCTACCACCGGCTCAACGTGGTGCCCATCCGCGTACCGCCGCTGAGGGAACGGATCGAGGATGTGCCGCTACTGGTGGAGTACTTCCTCGAGGACGCCTGCCTGCGCAACGGCGTGCGCCCGCGGCCGCGGATCACGCCGGCCGCACACGAGGCCTTGAAGGCGAAGAGCTGGTCCGGCAACGTGCGCGAGCTCAGGAACTTCGTGGAGCGGCTGGTGATCCTCCGACCTCGGCCCGTGATGGACGCCGACGCCATCGAGGCGTCGACAGGTCGCGGCACGGAGTCCGTATGGCAGGAGGTGCTCGAGACGAGCAGCTTCGAGGAGTTCAAGGAGAAGAGCGAGCGACTCTTCCTGGAGCACAAGCTCGCCACCTTCCACTGGAACATCACGCGCACGGCCGATGCGCTCGGCATGCAGCGCTCCCACCTCTACAAGAAGATCGATCGTCTCGGGCTGCGGAGGGCGGCGCGGGGGGGCGGGGAGAACGGGACGCCGGTTGCATGAGGCGCGCGACGCGCGCGGCCGGCTGGGAGAAAAATGCCACGGGCCCCAGCAAGGGCATCAAATAATATGCTCATTCTTCCGCAAGGGAAAAGAATGGGTAGGGAACCGGTTTCACATAGTATTCGACTGGAGCCCGTGGCGCTGTTTCTTCGCTCGGATCCGGCAGAACGCCGCGGTGGTCGCACCACGCTTCCGCGCATCTTGCGCGCCTGCGCGCGCTGACCGCTGCGACGCCGACTGCCGGGGACAGCATCACTTCGCAGGCAGCTTCAGCACGAAGCCCGGCGTGACGCGATCGGCCGCTGCCCGATCCAGGTGGTTCAGCCGGAGGATCTCATCGTAGCGGTGCGTCAGATGCTCCCGCCGGAGCACCGCGTAGATGTGCTCGCCCTTCTGCAGGGTGACGGTCCTGAAGTCCCCGCCTCCCGCCATCTCGAGCGTCGGGGTGCGAACCGCCTTCACGACGGTCTCCAGCGGCGGCAGGACCAGCACCGTGCCCGGTTGCACGTTGTCGGGATCCACGTCCTTGTTGTGGTCGCGGATCAGCGTCCAGTGCTTGCCATTCATGTACTTCGCTTCCGCGATGGACCAGAAGCTGTCGCCTTTCTGGACCACGTAGCGCGAGTCCCAGGCAGGCTTCGGCGCGGGCGCGGGCTTGGCGGGCTCGGCCGGCTCCGCCGCCGTGGGCGGGGCGCCGTCGGCTCCCGGCGGCTCCGGCCCGCCGGCCGGCTGCGGACCGGGCTGGAGCTGCGGGTCCGGCGCTGGGGTGTGCGCGACGAGTTCCCGTGGGCCCGCGCCGGGGTCCGCCTCGATGAGCGGCAGGTCAACCGGCTCGCGACCGTCGGCCATGGGCGCGGACTTGGCCGGAAGACTGCCCGGGGGACCCTCCCCGGAATTGCTCAGCGCCAGGGTCACGATGACCACGATGGTGGCCACCACCACGAACACCAGGATTTTCTCGATTCGGTCCATTACCGCCTCCCAAATGGACCGGACGGAGCTTCCCCGGGATGGAGAATCAACCGCCCTGATTCTTGATGGGCGAAAGTGTAAGGACCGAGATCTGCCCCGTCAAGATGGCAGCAGCGCAATATTTTGGGCCCGCGCAGAAACCGCCGGCTGCGACGCGGCCCGGCGGCCCGCGGCCGGGAGCGCGGGAACCGCAGGGGCGGGCTTCGGCTCAGAGCTGCCAGAAGAACTTGCTGCCGACCAGGAGCAGGCCGGCCAGGCAGAAGAGCGCCGTCTCGACCTCGCTGTTCTCGGCCACTTGGCGCCAGCGCCAGCGGGATTCCTCCCCCGGAGCGGGGCGAAACGGCCTGAGCCGCGGCACGAGGTCCGGCACGGCCGCGATGTAGTGCTCCGCTTGCGCGCCGAACCGGCGCCGGAGCCGTTCGTACTCGACGCGCTTCTTCTTCGGGAAGTAGACCCCGAAGTAGGCGACCAGCCCGACCGCAAGCATCCCGGCCAGAACCGGGAGGCTCGGTTCCCGGGGATGTGCGGCGGCGAGCGCGAAGCCCACCATGATCGCTAGGGTGCCGAGGTAGAGGGGGTTCTTCAGGTGCGCGTAGGGACCGGAGGTGACCAGACGCCGGTTCTTCTCGAGGTGGCCGGTTCCCCAGATCCGGATTGCCTCGCCCAGCACGACGAGCGTGGCGCCGGCGACGAAGAAGCCGGGGTGGGGTCGAGTGAGGAGCGCCAGGAAGAGGAACGCGGCGACCACGAGCAGGGCGAAGGCCTTGCGCCAGGTCAGTTTCTTCGAGGCGGGCATGGCGCCGCTCTCCGGATGGGGTGGTGATCGAGCGCGGTCGAGCGGGCGGAGACCGCCTCCGCCGCGACGCGCAAAGGTGCGCCATGTCGCGGCTTCGCGCAAGGAGAAGTTGCGGTTCTCGCCGCGTCTTTCGCCCCGGCCGCCGCCGTGCCCTTGACTCCGCCGCCGCGGTTCATAGAATTCCGTCTTGGCACGTTCCAGGAAGGCACGGCCCCGTGGTTTTCCAGCGAGCGAACGGCGCGCGTCTTTCCCGGCGTTCACGCCTCGCGGTTCTCCTCCTGGCCTCCGTTCTCGGGGTGGTGCTGGGGGCGTGCAGCGCGCGCGACATCGACGACTTTTCCGCGGAGATCCCGCGGGAGGCGACCGGTGCCCCCGCGGCGGTGCTGGTCGAGCTGTGGGACTTTCGGACGAGCCCTGAAACGCAGTTCCTTCTCGCCAATCACGCCGAAACCGAGCGGCTGCGGCGCGAGCGCCAGGGCAACCTGCCCATGGCGCACAAGCAGCTGGACGACGAGCGCATGGGGCAGCTTCTGGCCTGCCTGTCCGGCCTCGGCTTCGACGACTACGCCCGTCCGGCCGGCCACCCGCCGGCGGCGCTGCCTGCCACCACCCGGCGCGTGCTGACCGTCCGGGTCGGCAGCCAGCCGATGCGCCGGATGATCGATGTGCGGGGCATGGGGGCGGCGGGCCACCAGGCCGAGGTGGCGGCCATGAGCGAGATGAGCCGCGTGATCCAGCAGGTCTCCAACGAGACGCTGTCGCTCCGGATCGACGCCGAGAGGCGCAGCGCCGAGGATCTGCTCCGCCAGCCGGGCTTGCGGCGCAGCCCGGGAGCGCCCTGACGTGGCCGGGGCGCTGGTGGTCATTCCCGCGCGCTACGGGTCGACCCGGCTGCCCGGAAAGGCGTTGCTCGCCGAGACCGGCCGGCCGCTGGTGGTGCACACGCTGGAGCGGGCCCGGCGGGCTACCCGGGTGACGCGCGTGGTGGTCGCCACCGACGACGAGCGCATCCGGGCCGCCGTGGAGCGGTACGGGGGCGCGGTGGTCATGACGGCGCCCGACCATGCCTCGGGTACCGACCGGGTGGCCGAGGCGGCGCGCACCGCCGCGGAGGACATCGTGCTGAACCTCCAGGGCGACGAGCCGGAAGTGGACCCGGCCCTGATCGACACCCTGGTCGCGGCGACGGCGCGCTGGCCCGAGGCGGACATCGTCACCGCGGCCGTCGCGTTCCCGGACCCGGCGGCGGCGGACGATCCCGACGCCGTGAAGGTGGTGGTGGATGCGGGAGGGCGGGCGCTCTACTTTTCGCGGGCGCGGATCCCGTTCGTGCGCGCCTCGCCCGCGGCGCCCGCCCGCCTCCACGTCGGCCTCTACGCCTTCCGGCGGGAGGCGCTGCTCCGCTTCGCCGGGCTCGCGCCGGCGCGCCTGGAGCAGACCGAAAAGCTCGAGCAGCTGCGCGCGCTCGAACACGGCATGGTGGTCCGGGTCGTGGACTGGCCGCACGGCCATGCGGGCATCGATACGCTGGAGGACTACCGGAGATTCGTCATGCGCTCGCGGGAGGGCGAATGAACAAGCACATCTTCGTGACGGGCGGCGTGGTGTCCTCGCTCGGCAAGGGTCTGACCTGTGCCGCGATCGGGCTGCTGCTGGAGAACCGGGGCTTCCGGATCGCGCTCCAGAAGATGGACCCCTACATCAACGTGGATCCGGGCACCATGAGCCCGTACCAGCACGGCGAGGTCTACGTGACCGAGGACGGGGCCGAGACCGATCTCGATCTGGGGCACTACGAGCGCTTCACCCACGCCGTGCTCACCCGGCAGTGCAACTTCACGACCGGCAAGATCTACCGCGAGGTGATCCGCAAGGAGCGGGCGGGCGCCTACCTCGGTTCCACCGTCCAGGTGGTGCCGCACATCACCGACGAGATCAAGGAGGCGATCCGCTCCGTCGAGGCGCCGGAGACGGACATCATCATCACCGAGATCGGCGGCACGGTGGGCGACATCGAGAGCCTGCCCTTCCTCGAGGCGATCCGCCAGTTCGCGCTGGAGGTCGGGCGCGACAACGCGCTCTTCATCCATCTCACGCTGCTGCCCTACCTGCGCGCCTCCCAGGAGTCCAAGACCAAGCCGACGCAGCACTCGGTCGGCAAGCTCCGGGAGATCGGCATCCAGCCCGACATCCTGATCTGCCGGACGGAGCAGGGGCTCACCCCCGAGATGCGGGCCAAGATCTCGCTGTTCTGCAACGTCGAGCGCCGCGCCGTGTTCGAGGAGCGCGACGTGGAGTTCACCATCTACCAGGTCCCCCTGGATCTCGCGGCCCAGGGGCTCGACGAGCAGGTTCTCGAGCGCCTGCGGCTCGAGCCGCGCGCGCCCCGGGATCTTGCGGCCTGGCAGGCGATGGTGGAGGGGATGCGCCGGCCCCGGGACCGGGTGACGATCGCGGTGGTGGGGAAGTACATCGAGCTGCACGACGCCTACAAGTCGATCTACGAGTCGCTCACCCACGGCGGCATCGCCAACGACGTCAAGGTGGAGCTGAGAAAGGTCCGGGCCGAGAGCGTGCTGGACAAGGGCGCGGCGGCGCTGCTCGGCGACGTGGACGGCGTGCTGATTCCGGGCGGGTTCGGCGAGCGGGGCATCGAGGGCAAGATCGAGGCCGTCCGCTTCGCGCGGGAAAGCGCCGTGCCTTTCTTCGGCATCTGCCTCGGCATGCAGGTCGCGGTGATCGAGCTGTGCCGGCACGTCCTGGGGCTCGAGGGCGCCGGCACGACCGAGATCGACCCGGGGGCGCCGCACCCGGTGATCGCGCTGCTGGC
>JAFGQW010000318.1 GCA_016935485.1 Planctomycetota bacterium
CCTACCCCAGCCGCTCCTGCACCCGCCGGGCGACGCGCAGCGGGACGCCCGCGCGCGCGGCGATCTCCTCGACACCCTTTCCCTTCAGGGCCTGCACGCTGCCGAAGGCCGCCAGGATCCGCGCCCGCAGGCGCGGGCCCACTCCGGGCACGCCGTCGAGCGCCGAGGAAACGCGCGCCCTGCTGCGAAGCTTCCGGTGGTAGGTGATCGCGAAGCGGTGCGCCTCGTCCCGCAGCCGATCCAGCAGCAAGAGCTCGGCCGAGCCCGCCTCGAGGCGGATCGCCGCGCCGCGGCCCGCCACGTGGATCCGCTCCTCGTGGTCGGCCCGCGCGCGTCCCTTGGCGAGCGCGATCACGTCCAGCTCCGCGGCATCGATCCCCACCTCCTTCAGCACGGCGCGCACCCGGTTGAGCTGGCCGAGCCCGCCGTCGATCACCAGCAGGTCCGGCCTCGGCTCGTCCTCGGCCACGAGCCGCGCGAAGCGGCGCCGGAGCACCTCCTCCATCGCCGCATAGTCGTCCCCCGATCGCACCGTGCGCACCTGGAACTTCCGGTAACTCTCCCGGGCGGGCTCGCCGTGCTCGAAGGCGACAGCGACCCCGACCGTCTCCCCACCGCCGGTATGCGAGATGTCGTACGCCTCCATGCGCACCGGATCGCGGCCGAGCCCGAGGCGCTCCCGCAGGCGCTCCAGACAGCGAGCCGTGTCGGCGGAGCGGCCGGCGCCGCGCTCCAGCGCGAGCACGGCGTTCCGCGTCGCCATCGCGACGAGCTTCCGGCCCTCGCCGCGGGCCGCCACCGCGAGCCGCACCGCGCGGCCGCGCTTGTCCCGGAGCCAGCGCTCGAGCGCCGGCCCCTCCCGGAGGCTCCCGCCGAGCAGCACCTGCCGCGGCACCCCGCGATCGCCGCCGTAATACTGCACCAGGAAGCTCGTCAGCACCTCGTCATCGTCCAGCGGACTCGAGAACGCGTGCGCCCGCGCCCCGAGGAGCCGCCCCTCGCGCACGGTGAGCACTTCCACCACCAGGCGCTCGCCCTCGCGCGCCAGGCCGAAGACGTCGCGGTCGAGCTGCCCGCTCGCCACCACCCGCGCGTTCTCGATGGTCTGCTCCGCCGCGCCGATCTGATCCCGCAGGGTAGCGGCCGCCTCGTAGTCGTGCGCCTCGGCTGCCGCCCACATCCGGGTCCGCAGCGCCTCGATCCGATCGCGCTCCCGGCCCCGCAGCAGCCGCACGGCCCCCTCGAGGTTCTCCCGGTACGCTTCCGGCGTGATCTTGCCCACGCACGGCGCCGGGCAGCGCCCGATCTGATGGTAGACGCACGGCCGGGAGCGGTTGCGGAAGACCGCATCGCTGCACAGGCGCAGCGGGTGGATCGGCAGGATCAGGCGCAGCGTCTCGCGCACCGCGCCGGCGCTGAGGAACGGCCCGAGATACCGCGCGCCGTCCCGCTTGACCCGCCGCACCACCTCCAGCCGGGAGAAGGCCTCCCGCGGGTCGTAGCGCAGGCTCACGTAGCTCTTGTCGTCCCGCAGCCGGATGTTGTAGCGTGGGCGCTCCTCGCGGATCATCCGGTTCTCGAGCAGCAGCGCCTCGAACTCGTTCGGGGTCGCCACGTAGTCGAGATCGCGCGCCTCGCGCTGGAGATACGGGATGAGCAGCCGCCCGTCGCCGCCCTCCGTGAAGTAGCTCTGCACGCGGGCACGCAGGTCTCTGGCCTTGCCGATGTAGAGGACCTGTCCCCGGGCGTCCTTGAAGATGTAGACTCCCGGTTCCCGCGGCAGCGCCGCCGCCTGGCGCCTGAGCTCCGCCTGCTTGCCGTCCATGGGACCGAAGCGCTCCTCGAACAATACGATAGCGCGGGCACGGCCTGCGGCCCACAGCGATCAGCCGTCGGCTCTGAGCTTACGCCGCGTGACCGCGGGAGAGGCGGGACGGGCATCTCCCGCATCACTGGGCGCGGCTCGATTCCGAGACGATGCGCCGGGCAGGTTCACCGCACGCCGTGCAAGCTGCCTTGCTGCATGGTCTTGCGGGTTTCTGCTCGCCGCGCGAAGAAGTTCGCGCCTCAGGGTATGACGCGGGCAGCACCCCCGCTACGATGAGCGCCGCCATGACCACGATGCGCATCGCCCGTCTGCTCGGTATCCTGGTGATCGCGGCCGGCTGCTCCTGGCCGGTCTCGACCGGAGCGGGCGAGGCCACGCCGGCCGTCCCGCATGACTTCCGCCTGGTGGGCTGGAGCGTCGAGGCGCGTCCCATCTTCGCCCACATCCACGGCGCGGGCGAGGAGACCGTGCTGCTGGTCGCCGGCCTGCACGGCGATGCGCCGACCGGCACCCAGCTCGTGCGCCAGTTCATGACGCAGCTTGCCGCCGAGCCGGGCTTGCTCACCGGCCGGCGCGTCGTCACCCTCCCGCTCCTCAACCCCGACGGCCGTGCCCGCGGCACCCGGCACAACGCGCGCGACGTGGATCTGGAACGGAACTTCCCTACCCGGAACTGGCGGATCTCCGCGCACGGCGGCAGCCAGCCCGCGAGCGAGCCCGAGACCGCCGCACTGGTCCTTGCCGTGGAGCGCTACCGCCCGGCCCGCGTGCTCCAGCTCCGCAGCCCGCTGTTCTGCGTGACGTCCTTTGCCGACGCCGGGCAACTCGCCCGCCGGATGGCCGAGGCGTGCGGCCATCCCCTCGTGACCCCGCGCCTTCCGCACCCCACGGGCGCACTGGCTTCCTACCTCGCCACGGACCGACGTATTCCGACGGTCGTGCTCGACCTCCGTCGCCGCGATGCCTATCCCGAGCTCTGGGCCGAGGTCCACCCCGCGCTGGAGGTGTTCGTGCGGGGCGAATGACCGGTCGCCTACCGGCAGCGGAGCTCCACCGCCTCCAGGCGGGCGATCTCGTCGCGAAGCGCCGCGGCGCGCTCGAAGGCCAGCTCCCGGGCGGCGGCGTACATCGCCTCGCGCAGCGCCTCGATCCGCGCCGGCAGCGCCTCCGGCCCCTCCTCGCCGACCGCCTCGCGCACCGAGCTCTCGTCGGCCTCCTCCAGCGCCACCGCGCTGTAGTCCGCCTCGTAGATCGCCTCGAGCCCCTCGGAGATGCGCTTCTTCACCGTCTCGGGCGTGATGCCGTGCTCACGGTTGTAGCGCTCCTGGATCCCGCGCCGACGCTCGGTCTCCTCCACGGCACGGGCGATGCTGTCCGTGTGCTGGTCCGCGTAGAGGATGACCTCGCCGCCGAGGTTCCGGGCCGCCCGGCCCACCGTCTGGATGAGACTCGTGGTGGACCGCAGGAATCCCTCCTTGTCGGCGTCCAGGATGGCCACCAGGCTCACCTCGGGGAGATCGAGCCCCTCGCGAAGCAGGTTGATCCCGATCAGCACGTCGAAGATCCCCCGCCGGAGATCCCGGAGCAACGCCGAGCGCTCCAGCGTCTCGATGTCGGAGTGCATGTAGCGCACCTTGACGCCGAGCCCGGCGTAGTACTCCGTCAGCTCCTCGGCCATGCGCTTCGTGAGGGTGGTCACGAGTACCCGCTCGCCCCGGGCCGCGCGCCCGCGGATCTCGCCGAGGAGGTCGTCGACCTGGCCGGTGGCGCGGCGGACCGTGATCCGCGGATCCACGAGGCCGGTGGGCCGGATGATCTGCTCCACCACCTCGCCGCCGGCCTGCCCGAGCTCGTAGGGACCGGGCGTCGCGGAGACGCAGATCAGCGGCCCGGCCCGCGCCTCGAACTCCTCGAAGCGAAGCGGGCGGTTGTCGAGCGCGCTGGGAAGCCGGAAGCCGTGCGCGACGAGCGTCTCCTTGCGGGAGCGGTCTCCCCGATACATGCCGCCGAGCTGCGGCAGGGTGACGTGGCTCTCGTCCACGAAGACCAGGTGGTCCTCGGGGAAGTAGTCCACGAGCGTCGCCGGCGGCTCGCCCGGCGCCCGGCCGTCCAGGTGCCGCGAGTAGTTCTCGATGCCCGGGCAGAAACCGACGTGCCGGAGCAGCTCCAGATCGTAGCGCGTCCGCTGCCGGAGGCGCTGCGCCTCCAGGAGCTTGCCCTCGGCCCGGAGCCCCCCGAGCCGCTCCTCGAGCTCGGCCGCGATGTCCTCCACGGCGCGCGCCATCCGGTCGGCCCGCGTGACATAGTGGCTGGCGGGAAAGATGCGGACCGATTCCAACGTGCCGAGCGCTTCCCCGGTCAGCGGGTCGACCCGCTCCAGCGTCTCCACGCGATCGTCGCAGAGCTCCACCCGCACCACGCTCTCGCCCTCGTGGACCGGGAAGATCTCGAGCACGTCGCCGCGGCAGCGGAACGTGCCCCGGCGCAGCTCGAGCTCGTTGCGGCGGAACTGCATGGCGGCAAGCTGCCGGAGCACCTCGTCCCGGTCGGCCTCCTCC
The DNA here is from genome assembly GCA_016935485.1 of Planctomycetota bacterium. Lineage (GTDB taxonomy): Bacteria > Planctomycetota > JAFGQW01 > JAFGQW01 > JAFGQW01 > JAFGQW01. The sequence continues at coordinate 4,387 of JAFGQW010000318.1, forward strand.
CCGACGGCGAGCTGGACCCGCATCCCGTGGTAGGCCGCGGGCGAGCCGAGGCCGTAGATGGCGCTGACGCTGGCCACGATGACCACGTCGCGGCGCGTGAGCAGCGCCTGCGTGGCCGCGTGGCGCATCCGGTCGATGCGGTCGTTGATGGCCGCGTCCTTCTCGATGTAGGTGTCGGTCGCGGGGAGGTAGGCCTCGGGCTGGTAGTAGTCGTAGTAGGAGACGAAGTACTCGACGGCGTTGTGCGGGAAGAGACCGCGGAACTCCTCGAAGAGCTGGGCGGCGAGCGTCTTGTTGGGCGCGAGCACGAGGGCGGGGCGATCGGCGCGCGCGATCACCTGGGCCATCGTGAAGGTCTTGCCGCTGCCCGTGACCCCGAGGAGGACCTGGGTCCGGCGGTTCTGCTGGAGCCCCTCGGTGAGCCTGTCGATCGCGGCCGGCTGATCGCCGCGCGGCACGAAATCGGTGACGAGCTGGAAGGAGCGGGACATGGGCGGACCTTCGCTGCGGCCCCTCGCGCCGGGAAGTATAGCAGCCGCCGCGGCGCGCGGAGCCCGCAGGTGGATCGCGGCCGCGCCGCTGCTACAATTCCCCATGCATCGCTTCACCCTGCATGCGACGCGCGCGGGCCTCGCGCTCGGCGTGCTGCGTGCCCCGCGCTTCCGCCGCGTGCTCGTGCAGCTCTTCGTCCATGCGGGCTCGCGCTTCGAGAACCTGCGCTCCAGCGGCAGCACCCACCTGCTGGAGCACGTGCTGTTCCGGGGCACCGAGCGCCATCCGACCCGCGAATCGCTCGAGGAGACGTTCCACCGCCACCAGGTCGACGCCAACGCCTACACCGACCGCGAGTGGGTCTCGATCCACCTCGCCGCCCCGCGGGACAAGGCGCTCCGCGCGGTGGCGCTGGCGCTCGAGATCGGCTTCCGCCCGCGCTTCCTGGACGTCGAGGTGGAGCGGCGGATCATCGACGCCGAGATTCGCGAGAGCCGTTCCCACGAGGGGCTCGCCCACGAGCGCATCGGCCGGCTGCTCTGGGGCGACCACCCGCTCGGCTTCCCGGTCGCAGGCCGCCGGCGCCCCGCCACCAGCCGCAAGGCCCTCAAGGCACTCCACGGCCGGTTCTTCCGCCCGCTGAACAGCATCCTCTTCGTGGCCGGCCGCGTGGATCCGACGGCCGTCCGCCGCACGGTCAACGCCCGCCTGGCCGGCCTCGAGCCGGGCCACCGGCGCCAGCCCCCGCCGCCACCCGGACGCCGCGGCCCCTGGCTGCGCTCCGGCGCGGAGCCCGGCCCGGGGCTCAGGGTCGTATTCCACCTGCAGGTCATGCGCCCCCTCGACGACCGCGAGCGGCTCTACCTCTGGGTGATCGGCCGCCTGCTCGAGCAGCGCCTGACCCGGGTGGTTCGCGAGGACCGGGGAGCGTGCTACGATCTCTACGTCGAGGACGAGTTCGGCGACGGCCTCAATGCTATTGCCGTCCACGCCCTGGTGCGCAAGCCCGTCGGCCCCATGCTCCTCGACGAGATCGTCCGCCAGTGGCGCCTCATCCGGGAGGACGGCGGCGAGCCAGCGGACCTGGAGACGGTGCGCTCCGGACTGGTGCGCGCCTACCGCCTGATGGAGGACGACCTGAGCGATCTGCTGGACTTCTACGCCCGCCAGGCCTTGCTCATCCCGGACGCGACGCCGATCCCGCCTGCGCGCGCCCGCCGGCTGGCCGAGCGCATCGACCGCGAGACCGTGGCCTCGATGGCGCGCCGGCTGCTCGCCGCCGAAGGCGTCGGGCTGGTGCTGCTGGCCCGCTGGTCTCCCGGCGAACGGCAGCGGTGGCGGGTTCGCTTCCGGCGCGATGC
>JAFGQW010000319.1 GCA_016935485.1 Planctomycetota bacterium
CCCAGCCCCCGGCCGAGGAACTCCTCGGCGAACCGCCGGGCCGGGATGCGGCTCCACCGCTCGTTGAACGGCAGGAGCAGGGTGGCGTCGAAGCCGAAGGACTCGAGAATCTCGATCCGGCGGGCGAGCGAGACGATCAGCCGCGGACTCTCGCCGCGGATGACCGCGTCGGGGTGCGTTGCGAAAGTCATTGCCAGCGCGACGACCCGGGCCTCCCTGGCCCAGGCGATCGCTTCCTCGAGAATCCGGGCGTGGCCGCGGTGCACGCCGTCGAAGACGCCGAGCGCGGCAATCCGCCCGGGCGCCGTTCTCAGCCCCTCGGGAAGCGACTCAAAGTGCCGGCTCACGTCCCCTCCGCTCGCGGCATAGACGCTCGAGCTCCCGCACGGCCTTGCGCGTCGAGAACTGATCCGCCGGCGTCATGCGCATGGTGAAGACGATGCCGTCCAGGTGATCGATCTCGTGCTGCACGACGCGCGCCTCCAGTCCCTCGGCCTCCCGCTCCACGATCTTGCCCTCGAGGTCCGTGTAGCGATACCGGATCCGCGCCGCCCGGGGCACGCGCCCGTAGACCAGCGGGAAGCTGAGGCAGCCCTCCTCGGCGATCTCTTCCCCCTCGGCCGCGAGTACCTCGGGATTGACGAGCGCACGCTCCGCGCCGCGCTCGCCCGACGGGCACACGATCACGAGCCGCCGGAGCCACGCGACCTGGTTGCCGGCCAGACCGATCCCGCGGGCAGCGAACATCAGGTCCGCCATCTCGCGAGCCGTCTGCCGGACCGCGTCGCCAATCTTGTCAACGGGCCGGGCGCGCCTGCGGAGGTCCGGGTGAGGATGCAGGACGATTTCCACGTGATCGGGTCCTTCTCGGCCAAAGGCCTGCTGTCGCACGCGAGCATCTCGACCGGCGTCAGCACGATCGTCCACGATCGTCCGAAGACAGGCGCTCCCGGCAGGAACCGCGCCCGCACCACCGCAGGTCGGATCGCGCGCGACAATAAGTAGCATTCCCACCGCGCGGCCGCCAGAGCGTTTTGCTTGACAGAACCTGTTGTCAGTCATACGATTGTGCCCTCGGACGCCGTTGGCTCCCCGCCCGACGAGGAGGACGGCGCGCCGCGCGGCTCTCCCGCCTCCGCCTGCCGGTCGCGATACGGCCGGCCGCTTTGCGGGGCTCCCACGACGGCTGGCGTGTCCGCGGAGTTCCCGATCCGGGGCAGACCGCCCGGCGGCGCCGCAGCGGGGCTCGGGCGCCGCACAACCGGGAAACGTCGCTCATGGACGTCGACAAGCACATTGAGAAGGCCGAGGACGCGGTCAAGCGCCGCAACTTCGAGTTCGCGATCAACCTCTACCAGCAGCTCCTGCTCATCAACCCCAACCACATGCGGGCGCGCAAGGGCCTGTACGACGCGGCGCTGCGTAACTGGGAGCGCAAGCACCCGGGGCGGGGCGGCAAGACGTCGCGGGGAAGCGGACTGGGAGCCACGCTCGCAATCCTGCTGCGCGCCGGCGGCCGCAAGGACCCCACCGCGGTGATGGCGGCTTGCGACAAGGCGCTCGCGCGCAGTCCACGGGAGCCCAAGGTGCTCGAGAAGCTCGGCTACGCCGCGGCGCGCGCCGGCCACCTGGAGTCGGCGGTCTTCGCGTTCGAGAAGCTGCTCGAGCTCGCCCCCAGCAACCTCGAGGCCGCCAAGAACCTCGGGCGCCTGCACCAGCGCCTCGGCAACATCCGCACGGCTCTGGAGAGCTACGATCAAGCGCTCCGGATCAAGCCGGGAGACCAGGAGTCGATCAAGGCGCGCAAGGACCTGTCCGCGGAAGCGGTCATCCAGGGCCACGGCTACGCGGAAGCCCGGAGCTCGCGGGATCTGATGCGGGACAAGGACCAGCGCGGAGAGCCGGAGCTACTGGACCGCGTGGTGCGGGACGAGGCCGAGATCGTCCAGGCGATCGCGCTGGTGGAGGACCGCCTCAGGAACGAGCCCGAGGACGGCAAGCTCCTGACGAAGCTCGGCGAGCTCCTGGAGCAGAAGGGTGATCTCCGGCGGGCCGAGGAGGTCTTCGCGCGCCTGAGCATGCTGGAACCGACCCGCTTCGACCATCGCGAGCACGTCGGCGACCTGAAGATCCGCATGGCCGAGCACGAGCTCGAGGCTCTCGAGAACAGCGGGGCGGAAGCCGGCATGATCGAGGCGGCCCGCCAGGCGCTCGCGGCGTTGCGCGTGGCGGAGTTCGGCCTGCGGGTGGAGGCGCACCCCACCGACATGCCGCAGCGGTTCCGGTACGGCGAGGCGCTCTACCAGGTGGGCCGGCTCGACGAGGCGATCGGCGAGTTCCAGAAGACGGTGAAGGACCCCCGCAAGCGGCTGGACTCCCAGGTGATGATGGCCAACGCCTTCATGAAGAAGGGCATGCTCGATCTGGCCGCCAGCCAGCTCCACCGGGCGCTGGAGGGGGCGGGCGAGGGCACGCGGCGAGCCATGCAGATCCGCTACAACCTCGGTCTGATCCTCGAGAAGCAAGGCCGCCGCGCCGAGGCGCGCGCCGAGTACCTGCACGTCTACGAGCGGGATATCAACTTCCGGGACATCAAGACCCGGCTCGAGGCCCTGGACGCCGCCCCGGACGCCCCTCCGGTCGGGGAGAAGTAGCTGCGGTGCGGAAGTGGTGTTATAGGGTGCTTTCGGGCCCCGAGCCACGCCGGCCTGCCGGCCGTCCCGGAGGATGTCCCCGGCGGTCCTGTCGCCGCCGGGATCCGAGAGCGATCGATCAGAGAACGCATTCCGATTCGGAAAGTCACACATGGCGCACTCCAACCAGTCCAGGAAGCGCGTCCGGCAGAACGAGAAGCACCGTCTCCGGAACAAGGCCGTCAAGTCCGCGCTGCGTACCTTCCTCAAGAAGACCCAGGTCGCCGTGGAGCAGCGCAAGCTCGACGACGCCCGCAAACTCCTGCCCCTGGCGATGAAGAAGCTGGACAAGGCGGCCAAGACCCGCACGATCCACCCCAACACCGCCAGCCGCAACAAGGCCAGTCTCGCCCGGAAGGTAGCGCAGCTGGAGAAGGAGCTCGCCGGCACGCCTGCCGAGTAGCCTCCCGCGGGCGCAGCCCGCCCGCGCCACCTGAGCGCGCGCCGCCCGCACGTCTCTTCTCGTGCTCGTGCTCGTGCTCGAGTTCCTCTTCTTCTCCTCTTCCTCCTCTTCTTCGTGTTCTTCGTCTTCTCTTCGTGTGCTTCGTGTTTAACACCACCGCGCCGACCCCGCTCCCCGCTCCGCCCCGCCCCGCGCCCCAAACGAAAAGGGCCGGCGCATTGCGCCGACCCTTGCTGGAATACGGCTCGGGGGTTACTTCGTGCCGAACACCTTGCCGTAGCGATAGTAGACCTCGAGGCACATGGTCAGGATCGCTGTGGCATAGACCCGGCCGCCGTCCTCGCCCCAAGGCCCAATCGGATCCCAGGAGCCCTTCTCGCAGTTGTCCTTACGCTGGTGGTCGATGATCGCGGCCTTCATCGCCTTGTTCCACTTCGCCCACTGCGCTCCGCCTACCTGGAACATCGCCAGCGTCCCGTAGTACCAGTAGTACTGGTCGACCGAGCCGTCGCCCTCGTTCCAGTTTGGTAAGCGCTCCAGGCAGAGCTTCGCCCCCTGCTGGACCGGCTTGGACTTCTCGGGGTCCTCATCGAGGAAAACGCGCGTCAGCATCGCCACCGCCGTGATCGCCTCGCTCTTGGAGCGCGGCCACTTCTCCTCACGTCCGGGCGCGCGCACCGGGCTGACCCCGGCCTGGACGTAGCCGCACCGGCCCGTCGCAGGATCCGTCATCTGGTCGACCCACACCCGGGCCCCCTCGAACGAATCCTGCGCCACCTCGAACCCCGCCGCCTTGGCGCTCTTCAGGGCCATGACCACCCAGCCCGTCACCGACGTGTCGTTATCGCCCGGCTGCACCGTGTACCGCCAGGCGAGCTTGCCGGTGCCCGACGGGTTCGGGTTCTGCGCCTTGTAGATGAAGGCGAGCCCCTTCTCCACCGCCGGGCGCAGGATCGGGCTGTTGGTCATCCCATAGGCTTCCGTCATCGCCAGCGCACAGGTCGCATGGGAATACATGAAGTGGCCGGTCTGGATGCCGAAGCAGCCCTCCGGATCCTGGATGCGCCGGAGGTATTTGATGGCGTCGCTGACCGTCTTCTTGTACGGTCCGGCCTGGTGCGTGTAACCGGCCCCGAGGAACGCGAGCAACGCCAGCCCGGTGATGCCCGGATCGTAGAGGGGATAGCCCTTGCCGTCGCAGATGTTGCCCTTGCACTGCTCCTGGAAGCCGTCGCAATCCCAGTAGCCTTCGTCCGGCGTCTGGTGCTTGGCAAGCCACTCGAGGCCCAGCTCCACGGCCTGTGCCGTGCCCTCGCCGCCGTAGCGGCGCCTGAGGCCCCCGCGGCCGCCGCGGCGGCCGCCGAACGCGCCGCCCGCGCCGCCGCCCAGCCCGATGGCCGCGTTGGACTGCTTGCCCTCGTAGGGCTGGTCCGCCGTGGAGTCGTCTTCCGCCTCGGTCTCGGTCGTTTCGACCTCGGCCATCTCCTCGATCTCAGGCTCCTCGAGCGGTTCCTCCTCGGGTTTCTCCTCCTCGATCTCTTCCTCGGGCTCCTCGATGAGCTCCTCCTGCTGTTCCTGGTTCAGCTTGGCCTCGACCTTCTTCTGGGTCTGGGAAGTGATGTCGGCGAAGCTCAGATTGCCAAGCACGAGGAACGCCACGAGGTGGATCACGAGCGAGATCATGAACCACGGCGTCTTCTTGAGCTGCTCGTAGAGGATCTGGTTGAAGTCCGCCTGAGGCGGCTGCCAGTGAGTGTCCCCCGCGGGCTCGACGTCTTCAGGTCGCGGCATGCTTTGTCTCCTCCCAGTGAACGGCTGCAAACAAACGAACTAGCGGAATCCAGAACTCTCTCGATTCCCCGCTCCGCGGTCCAGCCGGGGCGCCACCCGGGGGCCCCGTTCCCAGCCCGTGTTCTCGGCGCCGGAATCGTCCGCCAGAAACGGAGCACGAGAAGGTCGAGTTCAGTGCAATTCTATTGATTCACACCAGAAACTTCCAAAGGTTCGCGGCGGAAATCCCCGCGGCCATGACCGGAACCCCCGCGGGAGTCACAAGTCTATTCTTCACAGGGGTTTGCTGAGTATGCTCGCGATGACCTCCCGATCCACGTCCGGCGCTGGGCCGGTCCGGAGCAACCACGCTCTCAGCGCCGGCGGCTCCAGATTCGCATCGCGGTAGAGGTCGGCAAGCAGTGCCTTCTCGACCTCGCGGCGCCGCTGGTTCCCGAGCTGCTCCTCGATCTCGCCCTGGACCTCCTCGAAGGGGCGCACGGCTTCCTCCGTCTTGCGGGCCACGAGGAACACGGCGAGGTTTCCGGGCTCGAGCTCCATGGGATCGCTCACCGCGCCGACCGTGCTACTGAACGCCCACTCCTTGATGTCTCGACGCAGCCCGCTGTCCCGTTCTCTGGGCTCCAGTTCGTCCACGGAGCAAGTGAGCTGCTCGCAGCCGAGGCTGTGCCGAACATCCACCTCGGCGGGCTTCAGCCCGCTGCGCAGGTCCCGGACGACCTCCTCGGCCAGGGCCCGGGCCCGGTCCTGCCCTCCGTGCTCGTCCGCGAGGATGTGCACCCGGCGCAGCCACACGCACGCCCGGACCCGGAAC
>JAFGQW010000320.1 GCA_016935485.1 Planctomycetota bacterium
GACGCCTACGAGATCGGCATGTCCCATCTCGGGCTCCGGATCCTCTACGCGCTGCTGAACCGCGACCCGGAGCTCTTCGCCGAGCGCGTCTACTGCCCGTTTCCCGACCTGGAGCGGGCACTGCGCGAGGCGGGCCTCCCGCTTTTCTCCCTGGAGACGCGCACGCGGCTTGCGGACTTCGACGTGGTGGGCTTCTCGCTCCAGTCCGAGCTCACGATCACCAACGTGCTCACCATGCTGGAGCTGGGAGGCATCGCGCTTGGCCGCTGCGAACGCGCGGAGACGAGCCCGCTGGTGATCGCCGGCGGCCCGGTCGTCTTCAACCCGGAGCCCGCCTCGGACTTCTTCGACGCGGTTCTGGTCGGCGACGGCGAGGAGGCGTTGCCGCGGCTGCTCCACCGCGACGCGGACCTCCGTGCGGCCGGCGTCGGCCGGGCCGAGCGGCTGGCCTGCCTCGCCCGCGAGGTGGAGGGGCTCTACGTGCCGGCGCTCTACGGCACGAGGACGGATGTGCGCACCGGGCGGATCCACGTCGCGCCCGCCGGCGCCGCGCCGTTGCCGGTCCGCAAGGCACTCGTCGCGGACCTCGAGCCGTATCCGTTCCCGGCAGAGACCCCGGTGCCCCGGGCCGCCGTCCTCCATGACCGCGTGAGCGTGGAAATCGCGCGCGGCTGCACCGAGGGCTGCCGCTTCTGCCAGGCCGGCATCGTCTACCGGCCGGTGCGCGAGCGCACCCCGCGATCGATCGTGAACACCGTCCTCGCGGGGCTGGAGCGGAGCGGCTTCGACGAGGCCTCCCTCACCGCGCTCTCGACCGCCGACTACTCGTGCCTGACCCCGCTCGCCCGGGCGCTGATGGCGGAGCTCGCGCCGCGCCGCACCGCCCTGTCGGTCTCGTCGCTCCGCGTGTACGGCGTGACCGAGGCGCTGGCGCGCGAGATCGCGCGCGTGCGCAAGACCGGCTTCACCATCGCGCCCGAGGCCGGCACCCAGCGCTTGAGGGACGTGATCAACAAGGGGGTCACCGACGTGGACATCGCCACCGCGGCCGAGATCGCGTTCACGAGCGGCTGGAACCGCATCAAGCTCTACTTCATGATCGGCCTTCCCACCGAGACCGACTCGGACGTGCTCGCCATCGCCGAGACGGCCGTCCGGGTGCACGAGATCGGCCGGCGGTTCGGGCCGCGCGGCGTGCGCGTCGTGGTCTCGGTGTCGTCCTTCGTGCCGAAGGCGAGCGCCGCGTTCCAGTGGGCGGCGTTCGACGGCGTGGCGAACCTCGAGCGCAAGCAGGCCCTGCTGCGGGAGCAGCTCCGGCGCCGCCGCGGGATCGAGCTCAAGTGCCACGACGCGCGCATGTCCCGCGTCGAGGCGATTCTCTCGCGCGGCGACCGGCGGCTCGGGCGCGTGATCGCGCACGCCTGGCGGCACGGCGCGCGCTTCGACGAGTGGAGCGACGGGTTCTCGGCGGCGCGCTGGGACGAGGCGCTGGCGGCGTGCGCGCTGGATCCGGCGCCGTTTCTCGCGGCGCTGCCGGTCGCGGAGGAGCTGGTCTGGGACCACATCGACTCGCGCGTCACCAAGGGCCATCTCGCCCGCGACTTCCAGCGGGGGCTCGCGGCGCGGTTCGTGCCGCCGTGCGAGAAACCTCCGGCCGCCGGGCGCGGGGACGTGCCGCGGGAAGGTGGCGGCACCGCGAAGCTCGTCTGCTACGCCTGCGGGCTGGACTGCGATCTGCAGGCGATCGGCCGCGCGCGGAACGCCGCCGGCGAGGAGGCCCGGGCGATGGTCGCCGCCGCGACGCCCGCGGATGTTGCCGCCGGGCGGGGCGCCACGGTTCCGTTCGAACCCACCCCCGGCCCGCTCCACCGGTTCCGGGTGTGCTACGCGAAGACCGGACTTGCCCGCTATCTCTCGCATCTCGAGGTGGCGCGCCTGATCGAGCGCGCGGGAAACCGCGCCCGCTGGCCGGTTGCCTACACCGGCGGATTCCACCCGCATCCCCGGCTCGCCTTCGGCCCGGCGCTGAGCGTCGGCGTCGAGGGCGAAGCAGAGTGCTTCGACGTGGAGCTGACCGAGGACTGGGACCCGGAGGCGCTCCAGGAGCGGCTGAACGCGACGCTCCACGACGGCTTTCGCGTGCGGGCGGTGCGGCGAGTGGCGGCGAAGGCGCCGCCCATCGAGGCCGAGGTGGAGCGGCAGGCGTTCGTGATCCGGCTGGAGGCCGGGGCGATCGGTGCCGCCGAGCTCGAAGAGCGCCTCGCGCAGCGCCGCGCGGCCGGCCGGTGGCCGGTGACCCGCGAGCAGGACCGGCGCACGCGGACCTTCGACGTGCTGCCGATGCTGGTGGACTCCGCGGTGACCTGCCCCGACGGCACGGCGGAGTGGCGCTTCACGCTCGCCGCGCACGACGGGCGCTGGGTGAAGCCGCGGGAGCTCGTCCACGCGCTGCTCGGCGGCTGGCCTGCCGGCACGCGCATCACGCGGCTGGCCATGGGGCGCCTCGTGGACGGGCGGTTCCTCCAGCCGATGGACGCGGAGGCGCGATGAGTCGGCCGCGGCGCGTCTCGATCACCACACTCGGCTGCCGTCTGAACCAGGCCGAGACGGCGCTCATCGCGGCGCGCTTTCGCGAGCGCGGCTACGTGATCGCCGCGCCCGGCGAGGCGGTGGACGTGGCGGTCGTCCACACCTGCTCGGTGACCGGGCGGGCCGACGCGCGCTGCCGCCAGGAGATCCGCAAGGCGCGCCGCGCCGGGCCGGGAGCGGTCGTGTGCGCCGTGGGCTGCCTGGCGCAGTCCGAGCCCGGGGAGGTGGCGGCGCTCGGCGGCGTGGATCTGGTCGTCGGCAACGAGCGGAAGTACGAGCTCGTGGACCTCGTGGAGGGCCGGGCCGGGCGCGGCGCCCCGGAGGTCCACGTCTCCCGCCGGCCCGACGGCTTCGCGGCGCCCTATCCGCTGGCCGGCTACTACCCGCGCACGACGCGCGCCCACGTGAAGGTGCAGGACGGCTGCGATTTCGGCTGCGCCTTCTGCCTGCTCCCCCGGGTGCGGGGACGCGCGCGCTCGCGGCGGCTGGACGCCATCCTGGCCGAGGCGCGCGAGCTGGTGCGGCAGGGCCACCGCGAGCTGGTCGTCACCGGGGTCAACATCGGCACCTACCGCTTCGAGGACCGGCGGCTCGCCGACATCGCGCGCGCGCTCGAGGCGATCGACGGCGTGGCGCGCATCCGCATCTCGTCCATCGAGCCGACCACGATCGACGCGGCGCTGCTCGAATGGATGGCCACCTCGCCCCGGGCGTGCCGCCACCTGCACGTGCCGCTCCAGTCGGGCGACGACGCGATCCTCGCCGCGATGCACCGCGTCTACACGGCGGCGGAGTTCGGCGAGTTCGTCCGGCGGGCCCGGGCCCTGATGCCGGATCTCGGGTTCGGCACCGACGTGATCGTCGGCTTCCCGGGCGAGACCGAGGCGAGCCACCGGCGCACGCGCACGCTCCTCGAGGCGCTGCCCCTCACCTACCTGCACGTGTTCTCGCATTCCGCGCGGCGGCAGACCGCGGCGGCGGCGCTGCCGGGCGCTGTCGATCGCGCGACCGTCAAGGCGCGGTCGGCGGAGCTTCGCGCGTGGGGCGCGGCCCGGAAGCGCGCCGTGCACGAGGCGGCCGTGGGCGAGGAGGTCGAGGTCCTGCTCGAGACCGTGGACGCGGACGGCTGGCGCAAGGGGCGGACACGGAACTACCTCCGCGTGGCGGTGGACGCCGCGGCCTCGCGGGAGAACACGCTCGTCCGGGTGCGGATCGAGAAGGCCGAGAACGACCACTGCGTGGGCTCTATAATCGGGGGGTGATCGCAGCCGTGCCTCCGGGGACCGGCGCCGGCGCGATTCTCGCGAGAACCGAGTGTGGCGATGAAGGCGAGCCTCCGCGTCCATCTCGAGACCTTCGGCTGCCAGATGAACGAGTACGACTCGGAGCTGGCGCGCCGGCTGCTGGAGAACGAGGGCTACTCGCTGGCGGCCGAGAACCGCGGGGCGGACGTGCTGCTCTTCAACACCTGCGCCGTCCGCGAGACGGCGAACACCCGGATCTACGCCCGGCTCCATGCGCTCCGGCGCGAGAAGGCGCGGCGGCCGACCCTCGTGGTGGGCGTGCTCGGCTGCATCGCGCAGAACCTGGGGACCGAGCTGCTCGACCGCTTCGAGGCCGTGGACTTCGTGTGCGGGCCCGACGCCTACCGGGAGCTGCCCGCGCTGATTGCGCGTGCGCGTGCGGAGCGGCGGCGCGGCGCGGCCGTCGAGCTCTCGGAGTACGAGACCTACGCGGACATCGCGCCAGCGCGGGTCGCCGGGGTGAACGCCTGGATCGCGGTGATGCGCGGCTGCAACAACTTCTGCACCTTCTGCGTCGTGCCCTACACCCGCGGCCGGGAGCGCTCGCGCGACCCGGAAGGCATCGTCGCGGAAGCGCGCCAGCTTGCCGCGGAGGGGCACCCGCAGGTCACGCTGCTCGGCCAGAACGTGAACTCGTACCGCCACGGCGCCACGGACTTCGCGGCGCTGATCCGCCGCGTGGCGGACGTGGACGGGATCGCGCGGGTTCGTTTCACCTCGCCCCATCCCAAGGACTTCCCGCTCCGGCTGCTGGAGGCGATCGCGGAGCACCCGCGCATCTGCAAGGCGATCCACCTGCCGCTCCAGGCCGGGAGCGACCGGATCCTCGCGAAGATGCACCGGGGCTACACCCGGGCGCGCTACCGCGAGCTCGTTGCCCGCATGCGCCAGACGATTCCGGGGCTCGTGCTGACCACGGACGTCATCTGCGGATTTCCCACCGAGACCGAGGCGGAGTTCCAGGAGACCGAGGCGGTGCTCGCGGAGGTCCGCTTCCAGGCGGCCTTCATCTTCAAGTACTCTCAGCGGCCGGGCACGGTGGCCGCGCGCCGCTACGCGGACGATGTCCCGGAGGAGGAGAAGTCGCGGCGCGTGACCCGCCTGGTGGCGCTCCAGCGCGAGATCTCGCGCGCCCGGAACGAGGCCCGGGTCGGCACGGTGGCGCGCGTCCTCGTCGAGGGCGCGAGCCGGAAGGACGCCGGCATGTGGCGCGCCAGAACCGATGCCGGCGCGATCGTCGTCTTCCGGGATCCGGCGCGCCGGGTCGGCGAGTTCGCCCAGGTCCGCATCGTGCGCGCCACCCCGCACACGCTCGTGGGCGAGCCGGTTTGATCCTCGCGCCCTCGCCCTCCGGACCGGCCAGAGCCCCCGCGGGACCGTCGGCCCGCCGGCCGTCGAACCCGCGGCGCTCGCAGGTGCGCGCTCCGTCGCCCGCGCCGCGGATTGATCGCGAGTCCTCGAGCCGCTAAGAGGCTCTCGCCGGTCCGCGCCGCCGGTCTGCGGCCGCGCCGTGCAGGAGGGACGCCATGAGCTCCGCGGCCGACGCGCCGATCGATCTCCGCCCGACCGCCGGATCCAGCGGCCCGGACGCCGCGCGTGCGGCCGCCGGCGGGGAGCGGCTGCGGGCGGCCTTCCATGAGGCGTGCGCGCGCGAGAACGTGCAGGGCCGCCTCGTCGGGCCGCCCGAGCGCATGGCCTTCGTCTTCGAGACGCAGGAGACGGCGCCGCCGGCGCGGATCCTCGCGGCGTTCCTGAACGAGCTCGAGGCACGCGGCGTCCAGGCCGGGCCCGAGATCGCGGCGGGCGCGGCGCTCGACGGCGCACGCATGGCGGCGGCCGTGCGCGCGCTCAAGGATGCGGTGCGCCGGGTTCGCGCGCTCCTGGTCGAGTACAACTCCTACCTGAGCGCGGGGCTGCCATGGGTCTTCCCCCGCGCGGACGAGCGGCTCCGCGCGCGCGGCCTCTGCACCTATCGCTACCCGGCGCGCGCCGCGGTCGAGGTGTCGCCGGCCGGTGCGGCGATCCGCATTGCGTTCGCGCCGGGGTCGCTCGGCGAGGTGACCTCGTCCGGCTTCTACGTGCCGACCTCGGTGCGCGGCGACTTCACCGCGACGATCCGCTACCACGTCCGGCGCTGGCGGCCCGGCCCGGTCCACTCGTGTCTGGCGCTGTTCGCGCAGGACGAGCCCTCGCTGGTCCGGTTCTACGCCCAGCGCTTCACCGAGGCCGGCGCGCCCGACCGTGCGCTCGTGCAGGCCAACCTGAATGATGTCTGGTCGCCGCCGGTGGCGGTGACGGGCGATCGAGGAGCGCTCCGGGTGCAGCGGCGCGACGACACCCTGTCGTCCTGGCACGACGATGGCCGCGGCTGGCTCCGGCTCGGCGAGACGGCGCTGGCGGCGCGGCCGGATCTCTTCGTCGGCGCCAAGATCTGGTCGGGCGGGGAGTGCGGCGGCCTCGAGGCCGACCTCTCCGAGCTGGTCCTCGAGGGCGAGGTGCCCGACGAGCAACGCGCGGTGGTCGTGCGCCCCGATCCGCGCGCC
>JAFGQW010000321.1 GCA_016935485.1 Planctomycetota bacterium
GCCGCCGCACCGGACCGCGAGACTCCCGAAGAAAGCGCGGTTCCGGCTTGACTGTCCATGCGCCTTGCGCGGGCACGGCGTGCCGACCGGGCCGGGGGTAACCCTTGCGCGGGCCGCCGGTTAGCGGTCGCTCCAGCCGGGCCGGGCCGTTTTCGATAGCTTCCCTGGAGACCGGGGGCCATCCCGTTGCGTGCGCCTGTGCCCGTCGCCTGCGCCCGCCGTCAGCGCATCGCTGCGCCCCTCCGCGCCTCGCAGGAGAAAGCCATGAACCATTCCGATTCTGCCGCGGCCGTGGCCGAACTGGCCGCGCCGGATCCCGCCGCTGCCGAGATGCCGGCCTCCGCGGGCTCCGCGCCGGCGAGCGCCGGACCGACGGAGGCACAGGACGACCGTGCACCGCTCGAGGCCGCACGGCTCGAGATCCAGCTCCGCAACGGCGCATCCTGGTTCTACTGGATCGCCGGTCTCTCGGTGGTGAACACCGCCATCGGGCTCTTCGACGGACAGTGGGGATTCGTGGTCGGACTGGGCATCACGCAGCTGATCGAGGCCCTGGCGCAGGCCGTCATCGTCAGGATGCCCTCCCTGGGTTTCGCCGCGAACGCCTCCGCGATCGTCCTCAACCTGATGATCGCCGGGTTCTTCGTGCTGCTCGGCTGGCTCGCGGCGGAGCGTGCCCGGTGGGCCTTCCCGCTAGGCATGGCGCTGTACGCACTCGATGGCGGGCTCTTCGTGCTGGTCGGGGACTGGTGGAGCGTCGGGTTCCACGTCTTCGTGCTGCTCTGCCTCCACACGGGCTACCGGGCCCTGAAGGCGATGGACGCAGCTCCGCGGCCGGACGGGGCGGCCTGATCCGCGGGCGCCATCCGCCCGCGCCACCCGAGCGCGCGCACTCCGCGCGCGACACGCGCACCCGCACCCCCGCGGGCGCCATCCGCCCGCGGTTACGCGGCACAAGCGGACAGCCAAGAGCGGATGGCTGTGGGCCGCGGACCGTGCCCGCGCTATGCTTCCAGGCACCCCGGCACAGGCGGGAGCCGACCCGACCGGCCGGTTGCCCGACTCGAGGAGAATCGTCGATGCGAACCCGCCTGCCAGCAGTCGGACTGGTCGCGCTCCTCTTCGTCGCCGGCTGCACCACCGAGCGAACGGAGAACGAGTACAGCGCGAGCGTGCTCGACGGCAGCGGGATCATGAGCCTGTACGACATCGGCTACACGGCGATCACGGGCGAGCCGCGCTCGCTCGGGGGTTTTCGCGGCCAGGTGCTGATGATCGTCAACACCGCCAGCCGCTGCGGCTTCACCGGGCAGTACGCCGGGCTCGAGCGGATCTACCAGCAGTATCGCGACCGCGGCTTCGTCATCGTGGGCTTTCCCTGCAACCAGTTCCTCGGCCAGGAGCCCGGAAGCGACGCCGAGATCCTCGCCTTCTGCCAGGACACGTACGGCGTCTCCTTCCCGCTCTCGGAGAAGATCGAGGTCGCCGGTCCCGGCAAGCACCCCCTCTACGCCTTCCTGACCCGGGCGGGCGCGGCGTTTCCCGGCAAGATCTCCTGGAACTTCACCAAGTTCCTCGTGGACCGCGAGGGCACGGTGGTGGCGCGTTTCGGGCCGAGCACGAATCCGGAGTCCGCGGAGGTGCGGGCCGCAATCGAGCGCGTGTTGTAGCGCGCCTCTCCGCAAGCGGGCGGGCGCGGTTTTCGAGCGGAGAGCGATTGTCTTGCCCGGGCCGCAAGGGTAGGCTCGGCGCGCTGGACGAGGCCCGCGGGAATCCATCGTGAACGACTTTTCCGACAAGGCGATCCTGGTGACCGGTTCGACCCGCGGCATCGGCCGGGCGGTGGCCGAGCGCCTGGCAGCGCGCGGCGCCGTGGTGGGCATCCACGGCCGGGACCTGGCGCGGGCCGAGGCCGTCTCGGCGGAGCTCGCGGCCGCCCAGCGGCGCGACTGCGCGCTCGCCTTCGCCGCCGATCTCTCCCGGCCCGAGGAGGCCCCGGGTCTGGTGCGCGCGTTCGCGGACGCGGCCGGCCGCCTCGACGGCCTGGTGAACAACGCCGGCGGCGGCAAGGCGCGCGCCTTCCGGGCGCTGGACCTCGAGGGCTGGCGCGCCACGTTTCGCGTGAACCTGGAGGCCGCCATGCTGGCCGCGCGCGAGGCCTACATCCGGATGCGCCCGGCGCGCGCGGGCAGCATCGTCAACGTGGCCTCCCTGGCCGCGCACGGCCCGGGCAAGTGGATGGGCGCCGACTACGCGGCCGCGAAGGCCGGGCTGGTGAGCCTCACGCAGAGCCTCGCCTTCGAGGCGGCGCGGCTCGGCATCCGGGTGAACGCCGTCTCGCCGGGAATGGTGGCGACCGACATGACGCGCGCGCTGAGCGAGGAGCTGAAGGCGTCCCTGGCAATCCCGCTCGGCCGGCTGGGCCGGCCCGACGAGGTGGCCGCCGCCGTGGTGTTCCTGCTCTCGGAGGAGGCCTCCTACGTCACCGGACAGGTGCTCGCGGTGAACGGCGGGCTCGGCATGTAGCGCCGGCGGCAACGCGGCGCGTGGAAGGGCGAGTGCGATGCCGGACGATCGGCGCGCGGTGGTGACCGGGCTCGGCGTGGTGTGTGCACTGGGCGTCACGGAGTCCGCCTTCTGGGAGAGTTTGCTGGCCGGGCGCTCGGGCATCGGTCCGGTCACGCGCTTCGACGCCGCCGGCTACCGCACCCGGGTCGCCTCCGAGATCGACGACGCCGCCCTCGGGCCGGCACTCAAGGCGCGGAAGATCCGCCCGACCGATCGCTCCGTGGACATCGGGCTGCTCGCCGCCGCCCAGGCGCTCGAGTCCGCCGGCCTGGCGTCCCCTGACCGCGCCCCGGAGCCGCAGGAGGTCACGACGATCTTCGGCACCGGCGCCGGCCCCTCGGACAGCGCGTTCGCCGGGACGCGGAGCTTCCTCGAGCGCGGCCTGGCGGGGCTGAGACCGAGCACCGTGCCCACCGTCATGATCAACGCCGTCTCCGCCCAGATCTCGCTCCGCTACAAGCTCCGCGGTCCGAACTGGGTCGTGGCCTCCGCGTGCGCCTCCTCGACGGCGGCGATCGGGCAGGCCTTTCGCCTCGTGCGCGCTGGCCACGCCGAGCGGGTGCTCGCCGGCGGGACCGACGCGATCTTGAACCCGCTCGCCTTCGGTGCCTGGAACAACCTCGGAGTCATGTCGGCCAACCCCGATCCGGACACGGCGTGCCGTCCCTTCGATGTGGACCGCGACGGCCTGGTGCTCGGCGAGGGCGCGGCCGCGCTGGTCGTCGAGTCGCTCGCCGCGGCCCGGGCGCGGTCCGCGGCAATCCGCGCCGAGATCCTTGGTTTCGGGGAGTCCTCCGACGCCGAGCACATCACGCGCCCGGATCCCGACGGGCAAGCCCGCGCCATCGCGGCCGCGCTGGCCTCGGCGGGGCTTCGCCCGGCCGACGTCGGCTTCATCAACGCGCACGGCAGCGCCACGCCGGCCAACGACACGTGCGAATCCGACGCGATCCGGCGGGTGTTCGGCGCGGCGGCCGACCGCATTCCCACGGCCTCCAGCAAGTCCTACTTCGGCCACACGCTCGGCGCGTGCGGCGCGCTGGAGACCGCCGCGACTCTGCTCGCGCTCGCGCACGGCCTGGTGCCGGGCAACCGCAACCTCCACCATCCCGATCCGCAGTGCGCCATCCGCCTCGTGGGCAGGGCGCCGGAGGCCGTCTCCGCGCGAGTAGCGATAAAGAACAGCTTCGGCTTCGGCGGGCACAACGCGGTGCTCGTGCTCGGCCGCTTTGAGGACTGAAGAAAGCGAGAACCATGACGAGAGACGAGGTCATCCAGAAGCTCCGCGAGGAGATGAAGGTCTCTTCCACCGAGGAGGCGGACTGGGACGCGGTCGGGGCCGAGACCACGATCGAATCGCTCGGCTTCGATTCGCTGTCCATCCTCGACCTGATCTACGACGTGCAGCAGGCCTTCGGACTGTCCTTCGACGCGGAGAAGCTGGTCGACGTCCGCACCGTCGGCGATCTTGCCGACTTCATCCAGAAGGAGCTCGATGCGTGACGGGCGCCGCCCGGAGCGGCGGCCTTCTCTGCGGCACCGCCTGGAGTACCTCGGGCTTAAGCTCGGCCTCCTGCTGATCGACCGCCTGCCGCCGGCGGCCACCGTGTGGCTGGCCCGAGCCGTGGCGGACCTATGGTACGCCGTCGACGCCCGGCGGCGGCAGATCGCGTGCGAGAACATCCTGCGGAGCGGGGTGGCCGCGAGCCCGCGCGCCGCGGCCCGGATCGCGCGGGCCTCCTTCCGCCACCTGCCGCTCGTGGTGCTGGAGTCGCTGCGGAGCGAGCGGCTCTTCGCCAGGGGAAACTGGCGCGAGCGGGTCGTGTTCGAGGCGCCGGCAGAGACGATGGCGCTGCTCGCGGCGCCGGGGCAGGGCCTGATCCTCGTCTCGGGACACCTCGGGAACTGGGAGATCGCCGCGCAGCTCCTGTCCAAGACCAAGCCCGTCACCGGGATCACGCGCGGCATGAACAACCCGCTCGCGCACGCGCTGATGCTCCGGCGCAAGCCGCGCGCCCGCTTCACGCTGATGCCCATGCACGACGCGAACCCCGCGCGCTTCTTCGCGGTGCTGCGCCGGGGCGACGTGCTCGCGCTGCTGATGGACCAGCACGCCCGCCGGCGCGGCATGATGGTCCCCTTCTTCGGCACGCCGGCCTCCACGCACACCTCGCCGGCGCTCCTCCATCTGGTGACCGGGGCGCCGCTGTGCTTCGGCTACTGCGTGCGCACCGGCCCCGGGGCCTTCCGGCTGGTGGCCGGCCCGCCGTTGAGCCACCCGCCGACAGGCCGGCGCGAGGAGGACATCCGCACGATCCTCGAGGCGCTGAACCGCCAGCTCGAGGATGCCATCCGGCGCTACCCCGAGCAGTACCTCTGGGTGCACCGGCGGTGGCGGGAGCGGCCCGCGGCCGGGTAGGCCGCGGCCGGCCAGACAGGTCGTGATTCAAGGCGCTCCCGAACCGCTGCCCGAAGGCCAGCCGATTGTGCAGGCTGGCTTTGGGTTGCGCCGCCCTTGACACATGACGCCGCCGCGGTACCCTCCGGATCATGGACCCGAGAACGCTACATGCCTACCTCAAGGCCGCGAAGTTGACTCCGTCCGACCTGGCGCGCCGGATCGGAGTGAGCCCGCAGATCGTCTCTTCGTGGATCCAGAAGGATGGCCCGGCGCACCTCCCGGAAGACGACTTGTCGGCTCTGAGCCGGGCGCTGGGCGTGAATGCCGAGGACCTGGAACGACCTCTGCCGTGCTTTGACACGGACGAGCACAATCGGCTCCACGCGCGTTACCTGTGGGACCGTCTGTATCCCGATCTCGATGATTTTGCCATCGGTCTCAACCACCTCGAACCGCGGGCGGTCGCGCGCCTGGTCGAGGTCGACGGCCTGTACGCGGCCGCACGGATCCTGGGCGAAGCGGCGTGGGACCGGTTCACGTCGTACAAGCGGTTTCTTCCCCCGGCCCGCCGTCGTCAGCTCGAAACCCTACACGCGTGGCGCAGCAACCAGACAGCCGCCTAGCCAGCGAGGTTCTGCCCGGACCTCTTCATCGAGCCCTGACTCACGTCTTCGCTCAGAACGTTCCCGGGTGCATGCTGGTGGGCGGGACGGCACTGGCGGGATACTACGCAGGACACCGCCGGTCCGATGGCATCGGGGTGGCGTCAACGCGGGGGCGTGATCGGGGGGAATCGTGCGATGCGAGC
>JAFGQW010000054.1 GCA_016935485.1 Planctomycetota bacterium
CTCGCCAAGGAGGGCGAGTCGAGCGCGCTCATCGACCGGGACGGCAAGACCCTGCTCGACTGGATATCCGGTTCGGGTCGCGGCGGGCGGACGTGTCCATGGGACGGGTCCACGGAGACTCGAACCGGTGGGTCGCGTTCCCGGCCCGAACCAGCCGTGCGCCGGGGGCTCGCGGCCCGGGAGTCGCGCCGGGCCGGGGGTGCAATGCCAAACCCGGGGCGGCGCCAGAGGAGCTGGCCGCAGCAGCCGGCCGGAAGGCCGGACGAGGGGATTGCCGGCCGCCGGGCTCTTGCTGGCGACGGGCAGGCCGAGTAGAATCCGGCAGTCGGCTTCGGCGGGGGATGGGACACACCTGGATCGGCATCGTGGTTGCCGCTGCGCCGCGCGCGCGGGGGCGTCGCGCCACGCAGCGGGGTATTCGGGAAAGGACCAGGCGTCATGAAATCCGTCGTTGTGCCTTGGGTTCTTCTGAGCCTGCTCGTCGCCGCGGCGCACCTGCCCGCCCAGACCGTGACGACCCTGTACAGCTTCAATGGCCTGGCGGCCGGCGACGGCCTCGGCTTCTCCGTGGCCAGTGCCGGCGACGTGAACAAGGACGGGTACGTCGATCTCATCGTGGGGGCCTGGCTGGCGGATCCGGGCGGACAGGCGAACGCGGGTCAGGCCACGGTCTTCTCGGGCAGGGACGGCAGTGTGCTTCACACTTTCAACGGCCGGACCGCCGGAGAGAACTTCGGACTGCCGGT
The DNA here is from genome assembly GCA_016935485.1 of Planctomycetota bacterium. Taxonomy (GTDB): domain Bacteria; phylum Planctomycetota; class JAFGQW01; order JAFGQW01; family JAFGQW01; genus JAFGQW01. The sequence continues at coordinate 747 of JAFGQW010000054.1, forward strand.
TGCGGGAGCGGGCGACGTCGACAACGACGGCTACGCCGACCTCATCGTCGGCGCGCACAAGGCGGCCCCGGGCGCGGTCACGAATGCCGGCCAGGCGACCGTCTTCTCGGGCAGGGACGGCAGCGTGCTTCACACCTTCAACGGCGTGGCGGTGAATGATTTCTTCGGGCGCTACGTCGCGAGCGCGGGCGACGTGAACAAGGACGGCCATGCCGATCTGCTCGTGTCGGCCTTCCGGGCGGATCCGAACGCGCTCGTCGATGCGGGCCAGGTGAAGGTGCTGTCCGGCAAGGACGGCAGTACGCTCTTTACCTTCGACGGCCTGGCGGCCGGCGACGAGTTCGGCGAAGGGCTCGCCAGTGCCGGTGACGTCAACAAGGACGGCTATCCCGACATCGTCGTGGGCGCCCCGCACGCCGATCCGGGCGGACGGACAAGCGCGGGCCAGGTCCGGGTCTTCTCCGGCAAGGATGGCAGCACGCTGTACACGCTGAACGGGGCCGCCGCGAGCGACTATTTCGGCTACAACGCGGTCGCCGCCGCGGGCGACGTGAACCGGGATGGCTTCGCCGACTTCCTCGTCGGCGCCTATGCCACGGATCCGGGCGCACGCACCAATGCTGGCCAGGCGACGGTCTTCTCCGGCCAGGATGGGAGCGTGCTCCACACGTTCAACGGTCTGGCGGCCGGGGACGGCCTCGGGTACACGGTGGCCGCGGCGGGCGACGTGAACCGGGACGGCTTCCCCGACTTCCTCGTGGGCGCGCATGGCGCCGATCCCGGCGGCCTTTCGGGCGCGGGCCAGGCCACGGTCTTCTCGGGCAAGGATGGCAGTGTGCTCCACACGCTCAATGGCCTGGCGGCCGGCAACGAGTTCGGGCTCTCGGTGGCCGGGGCGGGCGACGTGAACCGGGACGGTTTCTGCGATCTCATCGTGGGAGCGTGGAAGGCGAGCCCCGGCGGCCTCTCGGGCGCAGGCCAGGCGACGGTCTTCTCGGTGATCACTCCGGCCACGGTTTCCGGCTCCGGCAATCCCGGTGTCGGCGGGACGATCGTGCTTCAGGTCGCCTCTCCGGGCGATGCCGCCCTGCCGTACCAGCTCGCAAGCTCCTTCGGGAACGGCCCGATCCTGATCGACACGCGGCCGCTGGAGCTCTCCCCGGATCCGTTGCTGTTCCTGACCATCCTGGGCGGCGCGCCCGGGGTCTTCCCGAACTACGCGGGGGTGCTCGACGCCCAGGGCCAGGCGAAGGCGGCGATCCACATCCCGAACCTTCCGGCGCTCAAAGGCATCCGGATCTTCACGGCGTTCGTGACGCTCCAGCCGACCGCGCCGTCGGGCGTCGCGAGCATCTCCAACACGTTCATGTTCAGCATCCAGTAGGCGCGACTTGCGGCACTCCCGCCCGGCGTCGGGCGGGGCGCGAAGGAACGCGGACGCCGTGGACGCACGGCGCATCAGAACATGCCGTGGGCCTCGTGCCAGGCCACCGCTCCCGGAGGTGTGAGGGAGGCCGCGTCGGTTGCCGCGCCTCGCCGTCGCGCCGCGCGCGGCCGGCCTGCGGCTCCTGTGCTGCGGTTTCCTCACCCGAGCGCGAGCACCAGCAAGGCCACGGCGGTCCCGTAGGGCTTGCCCACCTGGTGGTAGTCCACCCAGGTCGCATCCAGTTCGGGCACGGCCAGGAGATCGTCGCGAAGCGCCTTGAGCCACGGTGCCGCGGTCTTCGTGCCGAGGGCCTCGGCTGCCAGGGCGGCGTGATAGTAGGCGAAGAAGTAGAAGTAGCTCGAGAACGCGTGCGGGTTGCCCCAGCTGCCGTCGAGCTTGACCGGGATCCGGAGGTCGGCGCGATACTTGAGGAAGCGCTGGACCGCCGCGGTGAGGCTGGCGCGCCCCACCGTCCCGCAGGCCCACAGGGCGTGCTCGCAGACCGGTCCGCGCGCGATGGACTGATCGGGCTCGCGGAAATTGAGCGGCTCGGGGTAGGTGTAGGTGTACACGCCGGCCTCGACCCGCATGGTCTCGAGCACCTTCGCTGCGCGCGCGAGCGCGGCCTCGTCCACCCCGAAGCCGCTCGCCTTGGCCCGGGCCAGAAACAGGAGCGCGGGGCCGGTGTTGACGCTGTGCACGCGGCCCTTGTCGGTGACCGGCCAGCCGCCGAAGCCGCCGCGCCAGGTGGCGTTGAAGCGGTGGCTGTAGCTCCAGGCGCCGCCAGGGCACTGGCCTGCGAGCAGGAACGGGATTGCCCGCTCCACCGCGTGCCGGGCCGCCGCCTCCTGGGAACGGGCATGGCGCGCCAGCAGGAAGTCCAGCAGGTAGGCGGCGCCGAAGGAGTTGGCGCTCTTTGGGTCGTCGTGGTCGAGAGCGGAGACGATCCAGTCCGTGGCACGTGCCATTCCCGCCTTGGCTTGCGCCTCGAGTTCGGCATCCCCGAGGCGGTCGGACCAGACGAGCAGCGCCTTGGCCACGAGAGCCGTGACCCCCGCCCGGTACGGCTCCGCCTCGACCGGCCAGCTTCCATCGGGGGCTTGCTGCTCGAGGAGGTAGCCGATCGCCCGGCGGACGAGGGCGGCCTGTTCGCCGGCGGGGCACGCGAGCTCCGTCGTGGCGCGCCGGCCCGCAGGCAGCGGCAGGCTCCGGAGGTTCTCGGCCGGGCCGATGCGGTCGGGCCACTGCCGGCGCGCGGCCGCCTTCAGCGCCCAGAGGCTCTGCGGATGCTCGGCGGCAAGACGGCTCCAGGCGGCTTCGGCCTGTGCGGGCTGCTGCTGCCGCGCGGCGAGACTGCCGAGGTAGTAGAGCGCCTCGGCGGCGCGCGCGGGGGCGGGTCGCTTGCCGAGCGCCTCGACCAGCAAGCGGGAAGCCCGCTCGAAGTCGCCGAGCCGCATCAGGCTGACGCCGCCCTGGACCGAGGCGTCCGCAGCCAGTTCGGGCGAAGCGGAGGCGACCTCGTGCGCCAGGCGCACCGCCAGGGCGTGATCCCCGCGGCGCGCCGCGACGCGGCAAAGTCCCCAGTCGCGCTCCGGCCGGGGGCGCGTGCGAAACGCGCGCTCGGCGCCCTCGAGGTCGCCGGCGGCGAGCCGCTCCTCGGGCGGGACCGCTCCGGCCGCCCGGGAGGGTCGGGCGGACCTCTCGAGTGCACCGAGCAGGAAGCGGTGGACCAGCTCGGCATCGAAGGTGCCGAGCGACTCCAGTGCGGCGACGAGCGCGCCGGCCGGCGAGGCCACCAGCAGTGCGGGCGGCTTGATCTCGGTGCTGTCGGCGCCGAGCGGTTTCAAGGGGTCGGGGCCGCCCCGAACCTGGCGGAACGCGAAGCTCGCGGGAGAACAGGCCACGCGGAGCGGCACGAAGCGGCGCCGGACCAGCTCGACGACGTCGGGGTCCGCGAATGCGACCGCCAGCAGCACGCACTCCGCGACGGTCTCGGTGCTCGCGTCGCGCGCGCCCCGCACGGAGGCGAGGATGGGACGGCGGAGCTTCGCGGCCTTCTGGACGGCGGCGCGCGCGTCCGTTTCCCACGGCAATGTCTCCAGCAGCTGGCGGAAGAGATCCCCGCGGGCGTCGGCCTGCTTCAGCACGACGCCGTGGTTGGCGGTGGTGCCCGCGAGCCATCCGCGCACGAGCTCGGTCAGATCCAGCGCGAGCGGGGCCGGCTTCGCCGCGACCTCCACCGTGAGCGCCGCTTCTTTCGCGCAGGGCGGCTGGTCGTTCCAGTTGGTCTTCGCTTCGGTCCAGACGCCTTCCACGGCATGCACGGCGAGCCGGAACGGGCGGGCGGGCGGCATGGGAGATAGCTTCAGGTCCAGCACCAGCTCGGCCCGTTCGAGGCTCGCCGCGCGCATCGACTTCGGGAGCTCGAAGGCGAGCAGGCTCCGGTTCTCGTCCTCGAGCCCCACCGGGAGCGTGGGCAAGGCGCCGAAGGCGCGTTCCCCCAGGTAGCGGAGGAGCGCGGTGTCCCGGCTGGCCGGAATCCGCCGCGCGGGTTCGCCGACGAGGTGGAGCACCAGCGCGGGGGGCGAGCCTTCGGTGCTCTCCCGGCTCGGAAAGTAGACCCACCAGCGCCCGCCTTTCCCGGGGACCGCGGGGGGGGCTGCGCCGCGCGCGAGAATCGCCTCGACTCTGGCCCGGTCGGCGCCGAGCGCGGCGGCGATCGCGAGCGGGTCGTAGCGGTCATCTTCCGGATGGAAGATCCACTCGTAGTACCAGAGGAGGAAGCCGAGTTTTCGCTCGCGGGCCTTGCGGACGATGTTCACCACGTCCTCGGTCGTGTTGCGTGTGGCGTCGGCCCAGCAGATCTTGACCAGGGGCAGGACCGGCTTGCCGCGCGCGCGGGCGCGGAGCGCGAGGGTCTGCTCGACCAGGCGCTCAGCCTCCACCGGGCGGTCGGCGGCGGCGCGGTTCACCGCCAGAAACGGGCAGAGGAAATCGAACCGGTCCGCCTGCGCGAGCTCGACGTCGACGTGCCCGATGCGGACTCCCGGCCGGATCCGGTCCCATCGTGCGCGGCAGGCGGCGAAGAAGGCCCCGACGTGCTCCCGGCCGCGCGGTCCCCGGCACTGCTCGCAGGCGCAGCTGGCGCGGACGTTGTAGAGCAGGATGCGGTCGAGCGAGGGGCAGGCGGCGAGGATCTTCTCCCCCCAGCTCGCACCCCACGCCACCGAATCGTCGTGGGCAAAGCACAGCTCGTTGTGGTCCGGGGCGATGGCGCCGTCCGGCCCGCGCGCGAAGTGAGCCGGGATGCCGTCGGGCCGGAGCGCCCGGGGACGGTACATGGCCGCGGTGGCGACGCCGGCCTTGCACAGCGCGGCGGCCAGGCGCTCGACGGCGGCAAGATCGGTGCGCGGCCAGTTGTGCGTGATCCACGCGAAGTCGATCACCACGAGGTCGATCTTCGCCGCGGCGACGAAGGACTCGATCTCGGCGGCGCGGATGCTGTGTTCGACAGAAGAGGAGAGGACGGCGATTCCCTGGTAGGGGTGCCGGGCATCGAGCGGCTCAGCGCGGTGCTGGGCGCGCCCCGTACCAGCGCCGAGCGCGAGGCAGAGCAGCAGGATTGCGGCGCCGGGTCTCCCGCAGATCGGTCTCCCGGCCGCGCCATGGGCAATGATCTCGTCTCGGCCGCGCATCGTGGTTCCCCGCGGCGGCGCCCCGGGCCGGTCACTCCTGGGCAAGCGCCCCATGGGCGGTCGCTCCGAGCCCGGGGCATGGTCCACTCGGTGCCGCATTCTACCCGGCGCCGCCCGCGGCAGGAACCGCGGAGAAGGGCGCTCGTGTTGCTGCGGAGGATAGCGTGATGTTCCGCCTGGCCGCCGGCCTGGATCCCGGCCACAGCGGCGGCGGCGTTCAGCCGTCGCGCCGATCCGAGGGCCCGCACCAGCGTCCGGTCCAGACGGCCTCGCCGGCGTGCCGGGCGATTCGGGGCCAGCGGCAGAGCATCGCATCGAGCTCGGCGAGCAGCGGGCTCGCCAGGCGGGTGAGCGCACGCACGAGCCTTAGGCGCATGTAGACGTAGCCGATGTTGGCGAGGTGGCCGGCGGCGTAGAAGAAGAACCGCACCTCGAGCGCCTCGAGGCCCAGCGTGCGGACGACGTCCGCCATGGCGACCTGGGTGCCGAAGAACTCGCGGCCCGCGGGGCTCTCCCCGCGGACGTTGACGTCGGTGGCCGCATCGCCGGAGGTCGCCCGGGCGTAGAGGTCGGTGTCGAAGTAGGCGCCGCCCCGGAAGTTCGCGAACCAGGTCACGAACTTCTCCAGCCACGGCGCCATGCCCTCGTGATGGGGTTCGCACAGCAGCACCAGGCCGCCGCGGCGGAGCGTGCGCTCGAGGATCGCCGGGAGCACATGCTCGAGATCCGGCAGGTGGTGGAGGCTTCCGAGGGACACGATGAGGTCCACGGGACTCGGCGGCGAGAACTCCGCGATGTCCCGCACATGGAACTCGCAGGAGCTCTCCACGCCCTGCTCGCGCGCGAGGCGCCGGGCCGCCTCGATCTTCACCTCCGACACATCCACGCCGATCGCATGGATCCCGGCGCGCGCCGCCGCGTGGCAGAACCACCCGTTGCCGCAGCCGACGTCGAGCAGGGTTCCGACGTCGGCGGCGTGCCGGCGCATCACGCGGCGCATGAACCGATGGCGCGGCCGCAGCAGCGACTCGGCGAGCCGCGGCACGAGCCGCCAGTCGTGGGGACGGGCGTAGAGCGACGGCAGGCGCTGCTCGTGCATGTCCCAGAACGCCGCTTCGGCGGCATGGCTCTCGGTGTCGTGGTCGTCGGCGCAGCTCATCGGGCGCAAGCGGACAAAAGGAGACGATGTTGCGGCGGCGCGCTCTCCGCGCCCCGGGACCCCGCATCCCGAGTGCAGGTGAACGCTCGCAGCCTATCGGCGGTGCGGTGCGTCGTCAAGACGGCCGGCACCGGCGCGGCCGCGGGCTCGCCGCGCCGGCATCGTCCGGGGTGCGTCGCGCCGGCGTCGCGCGCGGGACACGCGGGGCGGTCGGGCGCTCCCTACGGGTTGCGCTCGAGGCGGGTCCAGTCCTCGCCGGTCTCGGCGCTCGCGTTGAAGCCGGGCTTCTCGGCGAGCAGGTACTCGCCCCGCCCGTTCACGAACGCGGCGGCGTAGCCGGTGGGGAGCTCGATCGTGCGGTCCTGGCCGGGCACGCGGTACTCGTCGACGCCGCGAAAGGCCAGCGTGAAGCTCCGCGCCATGCGGTCCTCGGCGGCCTGGCGGGTGCGGTAGGACTGCATGATCATGTCGGAGATCTCGTTGTGCGTGCGGCTGATGATGTCGGAGATCTTCCCGGCGTGCTCGATCTGCTTGAGCTGCATCTGCACGAGGAAGTCGGAGACCTGCTGGTAGCGGTTGAACCACTGGAGATTCGGGCGCGGGGAGTTGGCGACGAACTGCAGCAGCGGCGTCGCCGCGTCGAGCTGCCCCTGGGCGGCGCGGAGCGCGATGACCCGATGGACCTCCTGGGAGATCTGGTTGCCGGCGGCGGGGATCTCATGGTGGCTCAGCACGCAGTAGATGTCCTCCTCGACGGCCTGGTCGCCGAGCTGGTAGGCGATGCGCAC
>JAFGQW010000055.1 GCA_016935485.1 Planctomycetota bacterium
CGCCCCGCGGCGGCGCAGGCGGCCCCTGCCGACGCCGAGGTGCGCAAGTCGATTCAGCGGCGTAGGTTGCAAGACGCGCGGCGAGCCAGCCCGGCAGCCGATCCAGGCGGGGAAGACCGCCCGCCGGTGGACGACGTGCACATTCCGCCTGGCGAGCCGCCACGCACCGCAAGCCGACAGCTGACGGCTGTGGGCCGCGGCGAGACCCGCGCTATACAATCCGCGGCGTCGGTCCTATAATGGCGGTCCATGAGAGTCCTGGTCACGACGGGACCGACTCGTGAGTACATCGATCCGGTGCGGTTCCTCTCCAACGACGCCAGCGGGCGGCTGGGCGTGGAGATCGCCCGGGCGGCCCAGGATCGAGGCCACCCGACCTGTCTGGTCCACGGGCCCATCAACCTGACCATGTTCAATCCCATGATTCCGCCCGGAGTGGACATGGTGGCGGTGGTCAGCACGGCGGAGATGAGCCGCGCGATCCAGGAGCGGTTCGCCGGGATCGACGTGCTCTTCATGGTGGCCGCCGTGGCCGACTACCGGCCGGTGGTCTACGCGCCGCAGAAGCTGAAGCGGCGGGCGGACGGGGCGGAACAGGTCTTCACGTTCACACGCACGGAGGATATCCTGAAGGGTCTGGGCGCCCGGAAGCGCCACCAGTTCCTCGTGGGCTTCAACCTCGAGACGGAACATGCCGAGGAGGAGGCGCGCCGCAAGCGCGACGAGAAGAACCTCGACCTGATCGTGGTGAACGGGCCCGAGAACCTCGGCAGCCTGATTGCCACCGTGAAGGTGCTGGACCGAACCGGGGTGGTGGCGGTGTGGGAGGAGCGCACGAAGGCCGAGATCGCCGTGCGCCTCGTCGAGCTGGTTCAAGCGCGCTGGCGCGCCCGCCTGGAGAGCGAACAGTAGGTCTGGAAATGGGCGGTGAGATCCAGGTCCCGATCGAGCGCCTCGCGCACGCCCGCGGTCTTGCGCTGCCGCGCTACCAGACACCGGGCGCGGCGGGCATGGACCTCATGGCCGCGATCGCAGCGCCGCTCGTGCTCGCGCCGGGGGAGCGGGCGCCGGTGCCGACCGGCATCCGCGTCGCGCTGCCGCCGGGCACCGAGGCGCAAATCCGGCCGCGCAGCGGGCTCGCGCTCCACAAGGGCCTCACCGTGGCAAACGCGCCGGGCACTATCGACTCGGACTATCGGGGCGAGATCCGCGTGTCCGTGATCAACTTGGGCCGGGAGCCGGTGGTCATCGAGCGGGGCATGCGCATCGCCCAGATGGTCGTTGCGCCGGTGCTCCGGGCGGTATGGTGCGAGGAGACCGCGCTCGAGGAGACCGGGCGGGGCGCGGGCGGATTCGGATCAACCGGGGAGGGAAGCGAACGTGGCCAGATCGCCGAGCCGCAGGAAGCGGAGAAAGAAGCCGGCGCCGCGCGCCCGCAAGCCTGAGGGGAGCGCGCCACCGCCGCCGCCGTCGTCGCCGACGATCGCGGCGCCGCGCCTCTCTGCGTCGCCCGAGGCCCGCGCCGCCCGTCCGGGCCCGGGCGAGTCCGGCGTGCGGCGGATCCTGCGCGAGGCGCTCGCGCTCGCGCTGTTCGCGGTGAGCATCTACCTGTTCCTCAGCCTCGCCGCTGGATCCAGCCTGTGCGGCCCCATCGGCGGGGCGCTACGGGACTTCTTCCAGCACGTCTTCGGCATGCCCGCCTCCTATCTCCTCACGGGCCTCCTGTTCACGCTCGGCGTGATCAACCTCATGGACCGGCCGCTCCCGGTGCACTGGCTGAGCGCGACCGGGCTGGTGCTCAGCGTGCTCGCGCTCGCGACCCTGGTGTCCGTCCCGGAGGTGGACCTCGCCCGCGACGAGGTCGGCGAGTCGACCCTGGCCGCCGGCGGCATCTTCGGCGGCCATCTGGCGCATTTCCTGGTCACCCACTTCCAGCGCTTCGGCGCGCTGCTGATCGCGCTGACCATCGGGGGCATCGCGCTGATCTTCGCCACCGACCGGTGGGTGCTCAAGGCGGCGAGCCACCTCACGATGGCGGTGGTGCGCTTCGTGGTGAACCCCGCCCCGCCGCTGGCGGACGCGGGCGAGGCCGCCGCGCTGCCGGCGCCGGGCGGCGCCGGCGCGGCGGAGGCGCCGCTGCTGCGGGCGAGCCAGGAGCCCGAGCGGCTGGCACCGCCGGCGCCCCAGCCGCCCCGCAAGACGCGGCACACCGTGGTGATGGTGGCCCGCTCCAGCGACGCGCCCGACGCCGTGCCGGAGTCCCGGCCCGAGCCGGCGGCACCGCCGCCCGAGCCGGTGATCCGGGCTGCCGGCACGGCCCGCGCTGCGGGCGGCACCCGGAAGGTGGCCGCGCCCGAAGCCCGCCCGGACGCCCCGATCCAGCCCCCGATGATGGCGCACTTCGCGGGGCTCCCGTCGGACTCGAGCTACGTCTTCCCGTCGCTCGATCTCCTCGACGAGCCCACCGCCGTCTCCTCCGCGCGAGAGCAGGACGCGATCCGCAAGCGCGCGGAGCTCCTCGTCCGCTCGCTTACCGACTTTCGCATCTCGGCCGAGGTCGTGGAGATCGTCAAGGGGCCGGTGATCACGATGTTCGAGCTCGAGCTCGCCCCCGGCACCAAGGTCAAGCAGATCGCCACCCTGAGCGACGATCTGGCCATGGCCCTCAAGGCGCCGTCGGTCCGCATCGTCGCGCCGATCCCCGGCAAGTCCACCATGGGGGTCGAGGTGCCCAACCTGATCCGCGAGGAGGTGCGGCTGAAGGAACTGGTCACGCTGCCGGAGTTCAAGTCCAGCCGCGCCGCGCTGCCGCTGCTGCTCGGCAAGGACGCGCAGGGCACCCCCCTGATCGAGGACCTCACCCAGATGCCGCACCTGCTGGTGGCCGGCGCCACCGGCGCTGGCAAGAGCGTCTGCCTGAACTCGATCATCCTGAGCCTGCTGCTGACCCGGCGGCCCGAGGAGGCGCAGCTGATCCTCATCGACCCCAAGATGGTGGAGCTCAGCCAGTTCCACCGGATCCCCCACCTGATGACCCCCGTGGTGACCGACATGCGCCGGGCGCCCGGCATCCTCGAGTGGGCAGTGCAGCGCATGGAGGAGCGCTACGCGCTGCTCCACGACGCCGGCGTGCGCCACCTCGTCTCCTACAACCGGATGAAGCCTGCGGACCGCGCCGAACGCCTTCGGGACAACGGCCGCGACCCCGACGCTGCGCCCCCCTACCTGCCCTACATCGTGATCGTGGTCGACGAGATGGCCGATCTCATGATCGCCAACGCCAAGGATGTGGAGGGCCACATCATCCGGCTGGCGCAGAAGTCCCGCGCGGTCGGCATCCACCTCGTGATGGCCACCCAGCGGCCGAGCGCCGACGTGATCACGGGCCTGATCAAGGCCAACCTGCCCACCCGCATCGCCTTCAAGGTCTCCAGCCGCACCGATTCCCGCATCGTCGTCGACCAGAACGGGGCCGAGAAGCTGCTCGGCATGGGCGACATGCTCTACCTGCCGCCCCGCTGCTCCAACCTCGTCCGCTGCCAGGGCACGTTCGTATCCGATGACGAGGTCCGCAAGCTCGTCCGCCACGTCACCCACGGGGCCCGCCCGCAGTTCGACGAGGAGCTGGGCGGCATGAGCGCCCCGGGCCGCAGGAAGA
>JAFGQW010000322.1 GCA_016935485.1 Planctomycetota bacterium
ATCTCTTGGGGTCAGGCGCCAGAAGTTGCCGCGCGGCGGGGCCGGGCCGCTCGACTCGCATCTTCTTCTTCGTGGTCTTCGTGTCTTCTCTTCGTGCGCTTCGTGGTTGCCTTTTCTTGGGGCGTGCGGCGGCGCGCGCGGGTGCCGTGCTCACCCGCCCCGGACGCGCCGCCAGAAGCTCGAGGAGAACTTCGGGTCGATGTGGCGGGCGAACTCGGGCCAGTGCGGGTAGAAGGCGGCGAAGCTCTCGGGCGCCATGCGCGCGTCCTTGGCCGGGTAGAGCACGCCGCCGGCCGCCCGCACCACCTCGTCGAGGCGCGCGAGCCGATCGAGCGTGCGGCGCCCCTGGTAGCGGAAGTCCGCCGCCACCGTCACCCCCGGCCGCGGAAACGACAGCAGCCCCGGGGAGGGCACGTCGCCGAAGACCTTGAGCACCGTGAGGAACGCGAACAGGCCCGAGGCCGGGATTCGCGCCAGGATCTCCCGGATCGCGGCGCCGCCGTCCGTGAGTGGCACCACGCACTGGTACTGCAGGAAGCCGCTCCGGCCGTACATCCGGTTCCAGTGCAGGATCGCATCGAGCGGGTGGAAGAACGGCTCGTGCGCCACGACCCTCTCCTCGTGCCGGCGGAGCTGCTTGTGGTAGTAGGCGGCGTTGAAGAGCTTCACGCTGAGCGGGTTCAGCATCAGCCGCGGCGCATCGCACGGAAACGTCTTCTGCCGCGGCCGGCGCCGCCGGGGCAGCCGGTGGTGCCGCGGGTCGGCGTGGTTTCCCCGCATGAAGATGCCGCGGCCGAGCCGGCGGCCGCGCGCCGTGGTGTCGATCCAGGCCACGGTGTACTCAAAGTCGAGATCCGACGCGGCCGACAGCTCGAAGAACGCGTCCACGTGCTCGAAGCGGATCTTCTCCTCGAGGATGAAGGGACTGGGCACGCGCCGGATCCTGAGCTCCGCCCAGGTGATCAGGCCCGTCAGCCCGAGCCCGCCCACCGTAGCGCGGAAGAGCGCCGGGTGGTCCTCACGCGAGCAGATCCGCCGCGCGCCGTCGGAGCGGACCAGCTCGAAGCGGATCACGTTGCGGCCGAACGTCCCCGCGATGTGGTGGTTTTTGCCGTGGATGTCGTTGGCGATGGCCCCGCCGACGGTCACGAACTGCGTGCCGGGAATCACGGGGAGGAAGAAGCCCCGCGGGATGAGCTGCTCCTGGATGTCCACGAGCGAGGTCCCGGCCTCGCAGGTCAGCGTCTCTGCCGCCTCGTTGATGGCGAGGAACCGCCGGAGCGGGGTCGCATCGAGCAGGATCCCGCCCTCGTTCAGGCAGCTGTCGCCGTAGCTCCGGCCAAGACCGCGGGGGAGGACCGGTCGATCCAGCGCGCCGAGCTCCGGCAGCGCGTCCCGCCAGTGGAGCACGATGACCCGCTGGTTCTTCACCCGGGGATAGCGCCCCCAGGAGGGATACTCGCTCATCGCACGCCTCCACGCGATCCTTCCGCACGCCGCAGGACTCCCTCCGCATCGGAAATCGGGCGTGCGCCGCTCAACGCCCGCCAATACGTTTAGCGCCGATCGTCGCCCGGACCACGCGCCGCACGCCGCGCGCGGCAGGAAACCTTTGCCGTTTCCTCGCCGCGGGTGCGCCTTTCGTTCCGCCTCGCGGGCGGCGGCCAAGAGCAACCCGGCGCCGGGCGCGCCGGGAGACCGCCGGCGCAACTCAGGCTCGGGACCGATCCGCCCGATAGTACCCCGGGGACTGGCAAGGGAGACCTGGGACCATGGGCATTTGCACTGCACCCTCCGTACGCTTCATCCTGCTCATCGTCGCGCTCTCGTCGGCCATCGCGGCCCAGGGCGCTCCCGTCCTGTACACGCCGAATCCGGTCGACATCCCGTCGGACTACCACGGCCGCGAGATCGTGCTGTGGGGCGAGCGCCTGGACCGGGCCGGCCTCGAGGTGGAATGGAACGGCCAGCGCCATCCCGGCGCCCTCTTCGAGCTCAGGCACCACCCGGCCAACGAGCTCACGCTGCGGATTCCGTCCTCGATCCCGCTCGCGCTCGGGGTCCAGACGCTGCGGCTCTACGACCCGACCGCGCGGGCCTACACCAACCCGCTCAAGCTGATCGTCAGCCGCGCCACGACCCACCCGGCGATCCCGCTCGAGGGCTCGTCGCACGCGGTCCTCGACCACTTCTGGGGGCTGTGGGGCGGCGAGGAGGCCGTGCTGCAGGCGGGCAACCTCTACGCAATCGTCACCCTCTTCCATCTTCCCATCGCCAAGAACAAGACCGCCGCCGGCGCCCGCTGGGGTCTGCCGCTGATGGGCTTTCATGTCTCCTCCGAAGCGATCCTCACGGAGCCGGGTGGCCACGAGATCGTCGTGCCGGGCGACGGCAAGGAGACGGCGGGCGGCTGGACCTGGGAGGGGAGCCCGGCCTTCCCCAAGGTGACCAACGAGTGGTGGGCCGAGCTCTACCCGCCGGCCCATCTCGAGGCCGGCGCCTACACGGTCGAGCTGAAGGCCTACCGCGACGGCAAGCGCTCCAATCCGCGCTCCCTGATCGTGCTGCCGCCCGACACGCCTCCCTTCCTGATGGCGCTCGGCCGAGGTGCGGTCGTCGAGGGGTACACGAGCGCGCTGCCGGCGATCCCGGTGATGGGCTACAACCTGAACCGCGCGACCCATGTGCACCTCGCCGGACCCCGGACCGCCGCGGTGGAACTGCAGGTGACCGCGAGCGAACAGGGCTCTTTCCGGCTGCCGGCCGAACTGCCGCCGGGCCAGTACACGGTGCACCTCGGCAACGCGACCTCGCGGCGGAGCAATCGCCGCACCCTGCGGATCCTCGCCAACCGCGTGGTTCCCGCCGGGCCCGAGGGCACGACCTTCGTGCGGCTCGACTTCCGGGACCACATGTTCGTCGCCGGTGGCCGCGCGGACCGCTGGGTGCTCCCGGGTGCGCTCCGGTTCGTCGCGTCCGCCGCCGGCCGCACGGTGCCGTTCTTCTGGAGGGAGAACCTCGATCACGTCTCCTACGACGGCCAGCGCGCCGACAACCACGCGTTGCTCCACCCGGATCGGGGCACGATCGAGATCCGCGGCTACCGGCCGTACGACTGGCCGCTTGGCCGCACCGACGGTGCGGCGATGTTCAACCACGGCTACCACCACCTCCTGAGCCTCTTTCCTCAGGGTGGCGACTGGCGCTCCAAGGTGAGGATTCTCGTGCGCACGGTCTACTACTTCCCGAACCTGCCCAGCCCGAGCTGGGGGTACTGGGACGTGTGGAGCCACTGGAACGAGCAGCTGGTCGCGCCCGCAGGAAACTGGACCCACTTCGAGGTCGTGCTCCGGGACAACTACGAGAAGACCGACATGGCGGTGGTGGTCACCGACCCGAGCTTTGCCGCCGAGCTTGCCCACCCCATCGGCACGAAGACCTTCGACATCAAGTTCGTCTACGACTTCGTCGACCGCAAGGAAGGCGCGCTCTACATCCGCGTCCACGGCAAGGACGCCGACTACGTCGACCGCACCTACCGGTCGTCCCGGAAGATCGCCACGGCGCAGGACCGGCTGGATCTCCACCCGCTCGTCAACGGCGCCTTCGACCTCGGCACCGAGAAACGCCACCCGCACCGCATCCTCGAGCCCTCGCAGCCCGCCAAGAGCGGCGCCGGCGGCACGCTGGACGAGCTCGTCATTACCGACCGGGGCTTCGACGCGACGGCGCGGCCCGAGATCACGTTCGTTCCGGCGCGTGGAACCTACGGGCTGCTGCAGCAGTTCGCGATCCAGGTCATGGTGGAGGGCGCGCGGTCCCGCCTGGACTTCCAGAACTGCGACGTCGGCTACCTCTACGTCGGCGGCGCAACGCAGGGCTACCACCCGCTGTTCCTGTCCGGGATCTGGGAGGTGCGCCTGGTCGAGGAGGGCACCCGGCAGGGCTACCGGTTCACGCTGCGCACCCCGACGCCGGTGCCCGAGGGACGCTACGTGGTGTCGGTGTCCGGCATCCGGTGCGTAGAGGCGTGGTCGCCCCAGGCGGTCGCCGACTTCCGGGTGGGTTTCGCGGCGTTCTGAGGGCCCGCTCCGCGCCGTCCGGGCCGTTTCGAGCCCGCGCGCCCGCCGGCGCGCGGACTCACCGGTGCGGCTCGAGCTCGCGGTCGAAGAACGCCGTCATCTTCCGCATGCAGTGCTCCTGCGCCTTGCCGCGCAGTCCGTGGTCCTGACCGGGGTAGATCATGGTCTCCACCTCGACGTCCGCCTCGATTGCGCGCGCGACGAAATCGACGGTGTTCTGCCACATCACGGTCTGGTCCGCCAGACCGTGCACCACCAGCAGCCGCCCCCGGATGTCGCGCACGCGCTCCCCGGGGCAGGCCGCCTTGTAGCCCTCGGGGTTGTCCTCCGGCGTGTCCATGTAGCGCTCGCCGTAGCCCGTTTCGTAGTAGGCCCAGTCCGTCACCGGCGCGCCGGCGACACCGGCGCGGTAGCGCGCGCCCGCCCGGGTCATGAGCGCGAGCGTCATGAACCCGCCGTAGCTCCAGCCGTGCACGCCGACCCGGTCGGGATCCGCGCGGCCGAGGCCCAGCACGTGGTCGAGCGCGCGGAGCTGGTCCTCGGTCTCCAGCGTGCCGAGCCGCCGGTGGATCGCCTGCTCGAACTCGATGCCGCGGCCGAGCGTGCCGCGGTTGTCGAGCCGCACCACGATGTATCCCCGGGCGGCCATGAGGTGCAGCCACAGCATCCAGCGGCCACCGCCGCCGAGCCAGCGGTCCTGCACGAGCTGGACGTGCGGCCCGCCGTACACGTAGTGGAGCACCGGGTGCTTCCGCGTGGGATCGGGATCCGGCGGCAGGATCAGGTGGCCGTACAGCTCCTCGCCCTCGGCCGTCTTCACCGTGAAGAACCGGTGCGTGCCCAGCCGGAACGGCGCGAGCGGATTGGTCGCGGCGTGAAGCCGCCGCACCGCCTCGCCCCGCACGGTGAGCACGTCCACGGCCAGCGGCAGCTCGAGGCTGGAGTGCACGTCGAGCACGTGGCGGCCGTCCGCCGCGACCGCGGTCTCGTGCTGGCCCCGGCCGGTCGTGATCCGGCGCTCGCCGCCCTCCAGGCTCGCGTGGAAGAGGTGCTTGTGCCGCGGATCCTCGCCGGGGCTCTCGTAGAAGAAGCCCGTTCCCTCGGGATCCCAGCCCGTGAAGGCGAGCACGTCGTGCTCGCCGGTCGTGAGCTTGCGCGCCACCTTGCCCTCGGAGTTCACCAGGTAGAACTGGTCATAGCCCTCGCGCGGCGAGAGCCAGAGGAAGCGGCCGGAGTCGTCGGGCAGGAACACGGGGCCGTGCTCCGGTTCGACCCACTGGTCGTCGTTCTCCGTGAGCAGCGTGCGGAGGCGCCGACCGGTGGCCGCGTCGTACTCCGCCAGCGCCATCTGGTCCTGGCCGCGGCAGACGTGCGCCACGTAGAGCCGCTCCCCTCCCGGCCCCCACGTGACGTTGGTGAGGTACTCGTCGGCGCCGGGATCGGTATCGAGCCAGACGGCCTTGCCCGTGCGGGTGTCGAAGACGCCGACGCGCACCACGCTGCCCTTGCGGCCGGCCATGGGGTAGCGGCCGTGCACGCGGACCGCGGGGCGCGGGGTGAAGTCGACGTACGGATAGGGCGCGACCGGCAGCAGGTTCTCCTGGTAGAACGCCAGCCGCCGGCCGGTCGGATCCCACCACATCCCGTCGTGGATGCCGAACTCCTCGCGCGAGACCGACACGCCGTGGGTGAGATCCTCGTGGCCGCCGCGGGTGACCGTGGTGACGGTGCCGTCGGCCTCCAGCAGGTGGACATCGTGGTCCTGCACGAAGGCGATGCGGACGTCGCCGGGAGACATCGCGATCGGACCGGCGCCCTTGGGCAGGCGGTGGACGCACGCGACGCGCAGCGGCTCGAGAGTGACGCGATAGAGCGCCCCGCCGTCGAACAGGCGCAGGCTCTTGCCGTCCGGATGCCAGGTGAAGGCCCGCGAGAGCGGCGGCGCCGCGCCCTCGAGCCGGGCAGCCTCCCACGCCTTGCGAAGTGCCGGCGTATCGAGCAGGACCGCCTCAACGCCGTCGCTCACCGACGCCGCGACGAGCTCCGGTCCTCCCGGGCCGGGTCGGATCCAGGTAATGCGCGCCCCGTCGGGGTGCCACGCGAGCCCTTCCGGCGCGCGCGGATACAGCTGCGGGCCGCGGGCCAGCACCAGGTCGAGCGTGAGCTCGCGGTCGCCGCGGCCCACGGCAACGCCGTGCTCCTCGTCCTGAGCAACGGCGGGGAGCGCCGCGACGAGCGCGACCAACGCCAGCACGGCGGCCAGCAGGGACAGATGACGTCGTGTTCCGGACATGGGCCTCCACTCCAGCGGGAAGAGACTGCGCGCCTCCGCGAGAGCGCGCGTGACACGCGATCTCAAGGCCCGCGCCGGGCACGCCCGGGGCGCGTCGATCGGAAGGGAACCATGACGGAAGCGGGCGCTCGAATCAAGATGCTCCGCCTCCGGCTCGCGTCCCGGGCAGAGACGATCGCGGGGAACACGGGCTCGTCCGGCACGGCCGCGCTTGCCGCAGGGCCGTGCTCCGTCGTGTGCTTCGCGCACGCGCCGTTTCCC
>JAFGQW010000323.1 GCA_016935485.1 Planctomycetota bacterium
CGCTTGAAGTCCTCGAAATCGCGCTTGAGCGCCAGCAGATCCTCCGCCGTGGGCCGGTCGTCGCCGCGATCGACGCCCTTGTGCGCGGAGTAATACCGGTGGAACAGCTCCGTGAACTCGTCGGCGTAGTCGCGCTTGAGCCGCTCGGCGTGCGGCAGCCGGCGGATCGCCGCGCCCACCTGGTCGAACGCCCGCACGAGCTCCTCCTTGACTGCGTTGGACTCATTGACCAGGGTGACGATCGCCTCGAGGAGGCGGGTCTTGCGGGCGGTCTTCGCGCGCGCCACCAGCACGAGGGGCAGGGCGATCGTGCCGGCCACCACGACGAGGATCACGAGCTGGATGACCAGCGCGTTGCCGCGGGGCGCCGCCGCGGGCGCCGTCCGGGGATCGATTCGCATGACGGCCGTCCTGAAGGGCCCGGTCGCGCACGCCGAGCCCGCCCCGAAATCCTTGCCTGTGTGCGACAGGAAGTCTACCCGGCGCGGCGCGCCCGCGGAAGGGCGAAGCGCCGGCTCGCCGGCCGCCTCATTCCCGGGTGCCGACGATCCCGATCAGCAGCGCGAGCAGCAGGGCCGTCAGGCCGGCGAGCGCGCCGAGGGCGACCGCGAGCAGCAGGCGCGAGTGCTGCTCGGTCTCGATGGGGCGGCTCCGGGGCGGTTCCAGCACGCGGAACCGCTCGGGGGCTTCGGCGCGCAGAAGCTCGAGCGTGTTCTCGGCCTGCTTGAGCTCCTGGCGGATGGCGTCGTGCGTCACACGGCTTTCTTCCCGGCGCTCGAGCAGCGTCTTGTGCTGGCGCTTCACGGCGGGCGTGTTCTTGTGCAGTTCGCGATACTGCTCGGCCTGCTTCTCCAGCTCCGCCCGCGCCTGCACGGACCCGTCGTCGGTCTTGCCGTCGAGGAGCCCGAGCTTGCGCTCCACCTCCTGGAGCCGCACGAAGACGGCGGGTGGATCCCCGAGATGGTCCTCGTTCAGCTTCTTGTCCCGGAAGGACTGCAGCGCGCTGTCGGCGTCCACGAAGTACTTCTCGTAGATCTCGGCCTGGCGGCGCAGCCGGTCGAGCTGCTGCGCGGCGGCGCTGATCAGCTGCTCGACGTTGTACTTCACGTACACCGCACGGATACTCTGCAGCAGCTTCTCGAGCTGGGACGGCTCGCGGGCCGAGAGGCTGAGGACGAGCGTGACCAGGAAGGCGTTCTGGCCGAACTCGCGCTCCACCTTGATCTGCAGGTTCTCCAGCACCTGCTCGAGGAGGAGCTGCTTCTTCTCGTCGGTGTTCTTCTCCTCGTAGAGCGTGAGCCCGCGGAGCGCCTCGCGCAACCGGTCGCGGCTCTTGATCTCGGGGGAGATGGAGCGCGGGTCCATGGTGAGCGTGCTCGGGGCGGCGGCATCGGCGGTGCCCCGGATGTCGCGCCCGCCCAGGTGCGGATCGACGCGGAAGACCATGTGCGTCGCGTAACGGGGAGGCAAACCCTGGAAATGCGCCAGCACGAGCGCGAACCCGACGGCCGCGGGCACGAGGAAGATCGGGCCGTAGAGAAACAGCACCTTCTTCAGGGGCGACCGGCGTCGGGTGTCGATCTCCATGGGGGTCTCGCCACGAACGGGTTGTATGCGGCCGGACCGCCCGGCCGTTCCTGCCGCGCTGCCGTCACCGCGCGCAGCGGAAGCCCAGCGTTGCGATGAGCGTCTTGTCCTTGAGCGTCTTTCCCATGGGATCCATGTAGCCCTGGAAGCTGAGGACGCACTGGAGATCGCCGGCGCTCTCGAAGTTCGGCCCGCGATACGCCCGGAGGCGGAACCTCTGGCGCTGGCCCTGAACGACCTTGCCGTCCTTGTCGAGCACGTTGAACTCGCGGATCTCGTTCGACGTGCACCACTCCGAGGCGTTGCCGCCCATGCCGACGCAGCCGAAGGGGCCGACATCGAGGCTGTTGGGCTCCTCGTTGACGGCGACGAGATCGGGCGAGGATCTCCAGTGGTCGGCGACGTTCATCTTGCGCGGCTGGTAGGAATCGCTCGCGGCGCCGAAGATGAAGGCCGGCGTGCCGCGGGCGGCGTACTCCCACTCGAACTCCCCGGGAAGGCGCTTGCCGCGCCACTGCGCGTAGGCCTCGGCGGCCTCGAAGGGAATTCCGGTGACGGGGTAGTTGGCCCGGCCCGACTTGTAGTGGCTCGACGTCCAGTGCGGGTGCGGGACGTTGAGGATGTGGTGGCACGGGCGCCAGGCCTTGCGCTGCTCGGCGCTCAGCGTCTTCAGGAACAGGTAGTAGTTGTGGTTGGTGACCTCGTACTTGTCGATCTGGAAGGCGTCGATCTTCAGCGGGCGGAGCAGGGTCGTGCCCTTCTTGTCCTCGCGAATCAGGGACACGATCTTGGAGTACTTCACCCCGACCTGCGCCTCGCCGGCGGGCACCGAGACCATCGTTCCGGGTCCCTCGTCGCTGAGCGCGGCGGCGTCCGGGGTCCAGGTGTCGGCCTTCGAGCCGCCGCGTCCGCAGGCCGCCAGGGCGAGCGCCGCCGCGAGCAGGACCGTCCAGAATGTCGCGTGGGGGTAACGGATCATGATCGGCCTCCCTTTGCAGGAACCATCCAGGTCAAGCCGCACGGACCGGGAGCGCCGCCGTCGTCCAGCCCCGGCGGCCGCCTCGAGCAGGGCCCGGTTCGAGCCGTTATCCTACAACTCTCCGCGCAGGGTTTCCACTGCGCTCACGAAGAAGCCGAGCCCGTCGGGCGGGCCGACGCGCGGGGCGCGGCCCGGCCGGGGATCGTGGCCTGCGAGCACATTTCGCTCGGGGTGCGGCATGAGGCCCAGCACCCGGCCGGAGGGGTCGGTGATCCCGGCCACGTGCCCGATCGAGCCGTTCGGGTTCCAGGGAAACCCGGCCGGCCGGCCTTGCGGATCCACGTAGCCCAGCGCCACCTGCCCGGCGGCTTCCAGCCGGTCCAGCACGGACGCGTCGCGCACCACGAATTTGCCCTCGGCGTGTGCGACCGGCAGGTGCAGGCGCGCCGGGCCGCGGGCGAGGAACGGGCTCTTCCGCGCGGTCACCTCGAGGTGGACCCAGCGGTCCTCGTAGCGGCCCGAGTCGTTCCAGGTGAGCGAGACGCTCGGCGGCGCTCCGGCGGGATCGATCGTCGGAAGAAGCCCGAGCTTCACCAGCACCTGGAAGCCGTTGCAGATGCCGAGCACCAGCCCGCCGCGCTCCACCAGCCGGCAAAGCGGCTCGAGGAAGGTGGCCCGGATCTCCTCGGCCTGGATCCGGCCGGCCCCGAGGTCATCGCCGTAGCTGAAGCCGCCGGGCAACACGACCAGCGCCACCTCGTCGAGTGCCGCCGGGTCGGCCTGCACCTCCTTCAAGTGGCGCAGCACGGGCGCGGCGCCGGCGAGCTCGAGCGCGTGCGCGGTCTCGCGCTCGCAGTTCGTGCCCGGCGCGCGCAGCACCAGTGCAGGGATCCGGGTCATCGTCGTTGCTTTGCCGCCGTGCGCAGCGGCTCCTCTCGCCTCAGCGGATCAGCGGGGTTTGCCATGCCTTCTCCAGTCGGTCGAGCGCGGCCTCGAACACGGGCCTGCCCGGGCCGCGCCGGGCCACGAGCACCGGCTGCGCCGTGGTCTCCCCGATCGCGGCCGCCGGCCAGCCCGCCCAGTGCGCCTCGAAGGCCGCCGCGCGCTCGGGCGGGACCTCGAACAGCAGGCGGGTCGGGCTCTCGGAGAACAGGATCTCGGCCGTGCGCAGCGCCGTGTCCCCGGCGCGCGCGCCCGGCACCCGCTCGAGGTCGAACGTCACGCCGAACCCGCCCGAGAACGCCATCTCGGCCAGCGCCACCGCGAGCCCGCCCTCGGAGAGGTCGTGGGCGGCGGTGACCAGCCCGTGGCGGACGGCCGCGGCGGCGCGCGCCAGGATTGCCGGCGCGCGGGCAAGATCCACGCGCGGAATCTCGCCGCCGGCCGCGCCATGGAGGAGATGCAGATGTGAGGCGCCGAGCTCGGCCCGCGTCCAGCCCACGAGGTAGATCCG
>JAFGQW010000324.1 GCA_016935485.1 Planctomycetota bacterium
GGACATGAAGCCGGGCCTCTACGAGTACTGCTGCCCGGTCAATCACACCGAGTGGTATCCGATCGAGGTCCACGCCCGGTAGCCCGCCCGCGCCTTTCGCGCGCGACACCCGCACCCGCTCGCTCACCCGGGAGCGGGGGTCAGACCCCGTGCCCGGAGCACGTCCTGCGGGCAAACTTCGAACGGAAGCGGGCACGGCGTCAGACCCCAGTCGTCATTCTGCCCGCAACACCCGCACGCTCACCGGCCGCAACCGGGGTCAGACCCCGTCCCCGCAACTTCTGGCGCCTGACCCCAGGACGTTGCACTCGTGCTCGGGCTCGTCTTCTTCCTTTCTTTTCCTTCTTCTTCTTCTCCTCCTCCTCCTCCTTCTTCTTCGTGTCCTTCTCTTCCCTTCGTGTGCTTCGTGTCTAAGAACACGCCACGAACGCCGCCCCACGTCCGCCGTTTGCTGCCCTCTACCCGCCGCACTACACTTGACCCCCATGAGCCGCGAGCCCCCTCCCCCGGCGATCCGCATCCGCGGCGCCCGCCAGCACAACCTCGCCGGCATCGACGTCGACATCCCGCTGGGCGGACTGACCGTGGTGACCGGCGTGAGCGGCTCGGGGAAGTCCAGCCTCGCCCTCGACACCCTGTATGCCGAGGGCCAGCGGCGCTACGTCGAGACGTTCTCCGCCTACGCGCGCCAGTTCCTCGAGCGCATGGACCGCCCCCACGTGGACGCGGTCGAGGGCGTCCCCGCCGCCATCGCGATCGATCCGGCCGTGACCGTCCGGACCTCGCGCTCCACCGTGGGCACGATGACGGAGCTCACCGACTTCGTGAAGGTGATCTACGCGCGGCTCGGCGTGCTCTACTGTCACCGCTGCGGCAAGCTCGTGCGCGAGGACACGCCGGCCGCCGCGGCAACCCGCGTTCTCGAGCAGTTCCCGCCCGGCGAGACCGCGCTCATCGCATTCCCGATCCCGGTGCCGGCCGGCGCCGAGCGCACGCTCGCGGCAGCGCTCCGCCGGGACGGCTACCGCCGCCTCCTCGTGGGCGACGAGGCTCAGTCCCTCGGGGAGTCCCTCGAGCCGGGCGAGGCCTGGGTGATCCAGGACCGCCTGAAGCTCGACCCGGACCGGCGCAGCCGCCTGGTCGAGGCGATCGAGGCCGCGTTTCGCCGCGGCTCCGGCCGCGCCCGCGCACACCTCTCCGGCCACCCGCCGCTCGCGTTCGACCGCGCGCTCGCCTGCGCCGACTGCGGCATCGCTTACCGGCGCCTGCCGCCCGCCGCTTTCAGCTTCAACTCGCCGCTCGGCGCCTGCCCCGCGTGCCGCGGCTTCGGCCGCACGCTCGGCCTCGACGACGACCTCGTCGTGCCGAACCCGGCGCTCTCGCTGCGCGCGCACGCCATCAAGCCGTATGAGTCGCGCCGCGGCCGCGCCTACCAGCGCCTGCTTCTCGAGCGCGCCCCGCACGAAGGCATCCCCGTGGACGTGCCCTGGTCCGCGCTCACCGCCGCGCAGCGCCGGAAGGTCTTCCGCGGCACCGGCTCCTTCCCCGGCGTCGAGGACCTCTTCGCCGCGCTCGAGGCGAAGTCGTACAAGATGCACGTGCGCGTCTTCATCGCGCGCTTCCGCGGCTACCACCGCTGCGAGGCCTGCGGCGGCACGCGGCTCAAGCCCGAGGCGCTCGCCTTCCGGCTGGGCGGCCTCGACATCGCCTCGTTCTACGCGCTGCCCGCCGCGCGCGCGCTCGAGGCCGCCGCCTCCTGGCGAGCGCTCGTGCCCGATCCCGTGGCCGAGCTGGTCGTGGACGAGATCGTCTCGCGCCTGCGCTACCTCGACGAGGTCGGCCTGGGCTACCTGCCGCTCGATCGCGCCTCCCGCACGCTGAGCGGCGGCGAGGTCGAGCGCGTGCACCTCACCGCCGCGCTCGGCTCCGCGCTCGTCAACACGCTCTACGTGCTCGACGAGCCCTCGATCGGGCTGCACCCGCGCGACGTGGGCCGGCTCGTGCGCATCCTCCAGGGACTGAAGGAGCGCGGCAACACGGTCGTCGTCGTCGAGCACGATCCCGACGTCATCCGCCACGCCGACCACGTCATCGACCTCGGGCCGGGACCGGGCGCGGCCGGCGGCCGCCTGGTCTACCAGGGGCCGCCCGCCGGGCTCCTGGCGCATGCCGGCTCGGCGACGGGCCGGCATCTCGCCGCGAAGCGGGTGCTCGCGCCCGGAAACGGCCGGCCACCCGTCCGCATCGAGGCGCCGCCGCTGGTGGTGCGCGGCGTAACCGCCCGCAACCTGCAGGACATCGACGTGTCGATCCCGATCGGCCGCATCACCTGCCTGACGGGCGTGAGCGGCTCGGGCAAGAGCACGCTGCTGGAAGAGGTGCTCTACCGCGGTCTGCGGCGCGCGCGCGGCGAGCCGGGGCCGAGGCCCGGCGCCTTCCGCACGCTGGCGGGCCACGAGCAGTTCGCGGCCGTGCATCTTGTCGACCAGACTCCGCTCACGCGCACACCCCGCTCCAACCCGCTCACCTACCTCAAGGCGTTCGACCCCATCCGCCGGCGCTTCGCGGCCGCGCCGGCCGCCGCCGAGCGCGGGCTCGAAGCCGGCCACTTCAGCACCAACGTCGCCGGCGGCCGGTGCGAGCGCTGCAAGGGCGACGGCGTCGAGAAGGTGGAGATGCAGTTTCTGCCCGACGCCTACGTGACGTGCCCGGATTGCGGTGGGAACCGCTACCAGCCCGAGGTGCTCGAGGTCGCGCTAGACGGGCGCACGATCCTCGATGTCCTGCAGCTCACGGCCGCCGAGGCCATGGAGGTCTTCGCCGCGGAGCGCGCGGTGACGCGCGCACTCGCCCCGCTGGTGGACGCCGGCCTCGGCTACCTCCGGCTCGGGCAGGCGATCAACACGTTGAGCGGCGGCGAGGCGCAGCGGCTCAAGCTCGCCCGCTTCCTCGGCGGCCGCGCACCCGGCCCCTCGATCTTCCTGCTCGACGAGCCCACCACCGGACTTCACGCCGACGACATCGAGCGCCTGCTCCAGGCACTCGAGCGCCTGCGCGAGGCCGGGCACACGATCGTGGTGATCGAGCACCACCTCGGCGTGATCGCGCGCGCCGACCATGTCATCGACCTCGGGCCCGAAGGCGGCGACGGCGGCGGCGAGATCGTGGCCGCGGGATCGCCCGCCGAGGTGGCGCGCCATCTGCGCTCGATCACCGGGCGCCATCTGCGCGCGCACCTCGACGGGCGGCCGCTGCTCGAGGGCCGGGATGCGGCGGCCCCGCCGCGCGCGCTTGCTCCGCGCGATGTGATGCAGCTCGTGGGTCTACGCGAGCACAACTTGAAGGACCTCACGCTCCGCATCCCGCACAACCGGCTGATCGTGGTCACCGGGGTGAGCGGGTCGGGGAAGTCCACGCTCGCGTTCGACATCCTGTTCGCGGAGGGCCAGCGCGCCTACATCGAGAGCATCTCCACCTACGCGCGCCGCTACATCCCCGCCCTGCCCCGCCCCCAGGCGGACCGCGTGACCGGCATCCCCCCGGCCGTGGCGATCGAGCAGCGCACGGCGCGCGGCGGCGGCACCTCCACCGTCGCGACGGCAACCGAGATTTACCATTACCTGCGGCTCCTCTATGCGCGCGCGGGAACGCCTCACTGCACGGCGTGCGGCGTGGCCATGAGCCGCACCGATCCGAGCGAGGCCGCACACCGGCTGGTCCGGCGCTTCGCCGGCCGGCGCATCACGCTGCTCGCGCCGGTGGTCCGGCGCCGCCGCGGCTACCACAAGGAGGTGATGGAACGGGCGCAGCGCGCGGGCTGTGTCGCCGCCCGGATCGACGGCCGGATGCGCGCGCTCGATCCGCTGCCGGCACTCGACCTCCACCGCGAGCACGACATCGACGTCGTGGTCGCGGAGCTCGTCGTCGGGCCGCGCGTCACGGCGGCGCTGCGGGCGGCGCTCGATCGAGCGTTCACGCTGGGCCGCGGCGCGGCGCGGGTGCTCGCGGGAGCGACCGAGGCGCCGCTGTCGCGCGACCTCGCCTGTCCGGAGTGCGGCCGGACCGGCGCCGACCCGGATCCGCGACTCTTCAGCTTCAACCACAGCCTGGGCGCCTGCCCGGAGTGCAGCGGGCTCGGCACGTCGCCCGCGTTCGCCGAGGCGCTGCTGGTGCCGGATCCGCGCCGCACCCTGCGGGGCCGCGCGCTCGAGGTGCTGCACGGTGGGATCTTCTCGCGCGAGGACGCGCGCTCGTTCCTGAAGCGGGCGGCACGCGCGGTGGGCGTGAGCCTCCGCATCCCGTACGGCGACCTGCCGCGCCCGGCGCGCCGCATCCTGATCCACGGCGAGAAGGGCGTGTTCGAGGGGCTGATCCCCTACCTCATGTGGGTGCGCGACACCGCGGCCCGGCCGGCCGTCGACGAGTATCTGGGCCGCTTCACGAGCGAGGAGCCCTGCCCGGCCTGCGGCGGCACGCGGCTCAAGCCCGAGGCGCTCGCGGTCCGGATCGACGGCCTCTCGATCGCCGAGCTGGCGGCGCAGCCGGTCGCGCGGGTGCGGCGGCGCCTCAAGCGCGTCAAGCTCGCGCCGCGCGCCAGAGCGCTGGCGCAGAATCTGCTCGCCGAGCTGGCTCGGCGGCTCGGGTTTCTCGAGCGGGTCGGCCTCGGGTACCTCACACTCGACCGGCGCGCGGCGACGCTGTCGGGCGGCGAGTCCCAGCGCATCCGCCTCGCCGCGCAGCTCGGCGCCGAGCTCACCGGCGTGCTCTACGTGCTCGACGAGCCCACGATCGGGCTCCATCCCGCGGACCATGCGAAGCTGCTCGGCGTGCTCGAGGAGCTCCGGGATCGCGGCAACACGGTGGTCGTCGTGGAGCACGATCCGGCCACCATCCGGGCGGCCGACCACATCATCGACCTCGGGCCGGGCGGCGGCCAGATGGGGGGCCGCGTCATGGCCGAGGGCACGGTCGCCCGCGTGCGGCGGACGGCCGACTCCCCGACGGGCCGCTTTCTCAGGCGGCGGCGCCGCACACCGATGCGCACGGACAGCGCGCTCGCGGCTGCCGGCGGCGCGGTGCTCCGGCTGACCGGCGCGCGCGAGCACAACCTGAAGGACGTCGAGCTCGCCGTGCCGCTCGGCGCGCTCACGGCGGTGACCGGCGTGAGCGGATCCGGGAAGAGCACGCTGGTGCGCGAGACGCTGCTGCGCGCGGTCGCACAGCGGCTCCACCGCTCGCCGACCCCGCCGGGCGCGCATACGGCGGTCGAAGGATGGCAGGCGCTGCGCCGTGCGGCCGAGGTCGACCAGTCGCCGATCGGGCGCACCCCGGCCTCTGTGCCGGCCACCTACGTCGGCATCATGGACGAGATCCGGGCTCTCTTCGCGCTCACGCCCGAGGCGCGGGCGCGCGGCTACAGCCGGGCGCGCTTCAGCTTCAACCGGCGCGAGGGTTCGTGCCCTGCCTGCGGCGGGCTCGGCCGCATCCGCGAGGAGATGGCCTTCCTGCCGGATGTCACGGTCGCATGCGAGGCGTGCGAGGGCCGGCGCTACAACGCCGCGACCCTCGAGGCGAGGTTCAAGGGGCGCTCCATCGCCGACGTGCTGGCCATGACGGTGGAGGAGGCCGAGGACTTCTTCGCCGACCACCCGCGGATCCACCCCTTCCTCGAGGCCATGGAGCGGCTCGGCCTTGGCTATCTCACGCTCGGGCAGCCGTCGCCGACGCTGTCCGGCGGCGAGGCGCAGCGCATCAAGCTGGTCGAGGAACTGGGCAAGAAGAACGGCGGCCCGGCGCTCCTGGTCCTGGACGAGCCCACCACCGGGCTCCATCCCGAGGACGTGGATCGCCTGCTCGCTTTCTTCCGGAGCTTGACCGAGCGCGGCCACACACTGGTGGTGATCGAGCACAATCTGGAGGCGATCGCGGCGGCTGACCACGTCGTCGACCTGGGGCCGGCCGGCGGCGAGGCGGGCGGCCGGATCGTGGCCCAGGGCCCGCCGGGGCAGCTCGCGCGCCGGCCGCCGCGCGCTTCGGCCACGGCGCGTTACCTCGCACAGCGGCTGGAAAGGGGGCAGCCGGCATGAGGGCACGGCTTCTCGAGATCCGCGCAACGCCTGGACCCGCTCGACCGTTGTGCCGGCTGGAAGAGGTGAGAACCGAGCGGACTGTTCGACCCGGCTTCTTCGAGGGAGCGCGAGAGGCCGGGTCCGGGGGAAT
Organism: Planctomycetota bacterium; assembly: GCA_016935485.1. GTDB lineage: Bacteria > Planctomycetota > JAFGQW01 > JAFGQW01 > JAFGQW01 > JAFGQW01. The sequence continues at coordinate 6,220 of JAFGQW010000324.1, forward strand.
CCCGTGAAGACCGCCGAACCGAACGCTTCCCCAGCCAGGCCGGCGTCGGAGCCTCGCGCGCAGCGCTCCGGCGCCGGGCGGCCCGACGTCGCCGACTTCATCCTCCTCGGCACCGCGGCGCTGGTGGCCGTCGCCGTCCTGATCGGGCTCGCGATGGCCGTGTTCTGAGCGCGCCCGCGGGCGCAATTCGCCCGCGCCACCTCAGCGCGCGCACGCCGCGCGCGACACGCGCACCCGCACCTCCACCCCCCAGAAACCGTCCGGGTCCTGTTGACAGCTCCCAGAAACGTCCTTAAATGGACCTCGATCCACCTCGGTCTGCAGGCCAATAGCTCAACTGGCAGAGCAGCTGATTCCAAATCAGCAGGTTGGGGGTTCGAGTCCCTCTTGGCCTGCCAGCGTATTGCCTCTCCCGCCAAGAACTTAGGGCGGGCCGCTTCGGAAAGCCGAGGCGGCCCGTCTTGTTCCCGCACCCACGCCTGACGCAGCATGGCATCGGCGGCTGGGGTTTGCCCGGCAGCAACGCGCCCGCGAAAGCAATGACCGAGCAGATTGACCCGGCGAAAAAAGGGCAGCGCGAGATTCTGGGCGCCGGCGGTTGCAGAGGCGGTACTGCAGATCCGGTCGGCGAAACTCCGCGAGGACAACCACGCCGACCGAGAGTGAAACCAGCCCCATCCTCGTGCCTCAGGCTGTCGCTACTCCCGTGCGGCCACCGCTTGACCCCACAGTGACTTTGGTGCCCCCGGGATCGAGCACTCGAGGAAGTTGACAAGACCTGCGGACATTCCTAGAGTGGCCCAACGAGTGGCGCCCGCCTGGCTCTGGCGACCTCGCGGAGGATCGCCGCGGGATGTGGCGCGTGGCCTCGAGCGCTGAGAGTGGGGTCAACCGGTGCGCACCGGGGCGAGCGCACGGCAGCAGCTCCGACCAGCAGCGAATGCGGAAAAGCGGCTTGGGCATCTCGGTCACCCTTGTCAACCTGAGCGTGCAGCCGGGCGAGTCGGGCAAGCACGCCGTGCCTCTGGGGGTCCTCTATCTGGCTTCCAGCTTGATCCGCCGGGGAATTGCGTTCGAGATCCGCAACTACGAGCACTGCCGCGACAGGCAGCCGTTCTCGGCGGAGACGTTCGCCCGCTTCCTCGACGGGAGCGGCGATCTGATTGCCGTCTCGCTGATGAGCAACATGATGCCCCTCCTGCTGGCCGGACTCCCCCGCTTCAAGAAGGAGCGCCCCGATTGCCGCGTCGTCGTTGGCGGGTTCGGTCCGAGCGCCGATCCTGAACGGCTGCTCCGGGTGTGCCCCGAAATCGATTTCGTCGTGAGCGGCTGGGGGGAGAGGGCGCTCAGCGATCTCGTGGCGGCGCTCGAGGGAAGGACATCGTTGCACACGGTGGCCGGACTCAGCTTCCGGGGAGAGGACGGCGTTCTCGGCCACGTTCCACGGGGCGAACTTCCGCCCGTCGACCTGCTGCCCATGCCCGCACACCGCTCGGTCGCCGCCGAGGATCGGCACGACAACCTCCCGGTGGTGACGGCGCGCGGCTGCCCCCATCGCTGCGCGTTCTGTGACATTCCCGGGTACCACCGCCGCCGGACTGCCTACCGCGATCTGGGCAAGGTGCTCGACGAGATCGAGGAGTTCCACGGTCTCTACCGCGAGGATGCCCGGAAACGAACGGGCGTAACCAGAGAGCCGGCCATCGGCATCGTCGACGACACGTTCTGCTCGCGGCGGGATCGGGTGCTCCGGTTCTGCGACGAACTGGGGAAGCGGGGAAAGAAAGTCTCGTGGTGGGTCTCGGCGCGCGTGAACGAACTGGACGCCGAACTGCTCGAGCGGATGGCCGAGGCGGGTTGCGAGAGCATCTTCATCGGCGTCGAATCCGGATCGGACAGCGTCCTGCGGGCCATCGACAAGGGGTTCGACTCGGCCCGCGCCATTGCCGCGGTGAAGATGGCCGCCCAGCGAATCTCGGTGATCACGGCATCGTTCATCTGGGGCCTGCCGATGGAGAGTCCCCAGGATTTCCGGCAGACCCTGCTCGCCATGACGCTCTGTCGAGCGGCCGGAGTCCAGGTCCAGGCTCACCTGTGGTCGCCGCTACCACGCTCCAGGCTGTACCGCGAGTACCGCCAGTGCCTCGCGTTCTCGCAGCGCTTCATCTCGGACATTGCCTTCGCGCCCGAGGCCCTTGTGGGCGAGCACGAAAGCCTCATTCGCGCCCACCCTGAGCTCTATTCGTGCTTCTACCACTACCCGCACCCCGATCTCGAGGAACGCTTGGCGATGCTCCGGCAGATGCGCTTCGAGGAATCAAAGTAGAAAGAGGTACTTCACCAGTACGGTACTGTGGGGCGCACACTCCTGTGCCGTGCGCGAGGGGACTGGCCGCAAACCGCGGGGATTGACGGCCTCTGGAGGCCGGATAGACTCGGCGCGGTAGAAGAGGCGGGCGATCCTCCGCGCTGCGTCCGGCCGGACCGCAGCAGCGGGAGAAGAGTCGTGAACCGAACCGTGCGCGCCGTGCTCGTAACCGCCGTGTTCCTGGGCACGGTGCCTCTCGCCGGCGGTTGCTACACGATCCTCGGTGCCGAGCACAACTACACGGTCTCGAAGAAGCTCCGGCGCGGGATGTCCCTCGACGAGGCCCTGGCGGTGCTCAACGAAGGCGGGTGGGCGACGGTGCACCGGACCTTCGAGCGGCACCCGGCGTGCGGCTGGACGCTTGGGCTCGCGGACCAACCAGAACACGAGATCGTGCGCCGCTGGGAGGAAGAGAACCGGAGCGCGCCTTCCTTTCTGCACAGAATCCTGAACGGTTACGACGAGCGCAAGGTGGTCCAGCGCGCCGTTCTCGTGCGGCGCCACTGGGGCTTCATGGGATGGGGCACATTCCTCCTCTTCCTCGACGGGGAGGGGCGGCTGCTGGGACACCACCTCGAGCACATCAACTGAACGCCAGAGGCGCGCCGTGCTCGCCGTCGGTCTGCGGCGTCCGATCATGGCCGGAACGCGCCGCGTCCGGCCCTCGCCCAGCAGCCCCACCCGCCGATTGCACGCGGGTTGACCACCGTTCCCCCAGCTGATACCCTCGACTCCGACCCGCAACCGCGCTCGCCCGGGTGGTCCGCCCGGACGGCCCACCAACGGAGGCGCTTCCATGCCCGTCCGCGATCTCCTCGCCGTGCTCCTCCGGGTGGTGGGACTGTGGTACCTCATCCGGTACGGCGCGGCCTTGCCAAGCCTGGTCGCGCAGGGTTGCTGGTTGTTCTTCTCTTCCCAGCAACGCGCCATGACCGAGGACTTCGCTCTCTTCTACGGCACCGTGGCCCAGCTCCTCGTTCCGGTGCTTCTGTTCGTGCTCGGGCTGCTGCTCACCCTGCGTGCGCCGCGCATCGCGCTGTGGTTCTACCCGGCCCGCGATGAGGCGGTGCCCGGCGAGTTCCGGATGCGCGCCTCCGGTCTGCTCCGCGCCGGAATCCGCGTGCTGGGAGTCTATGCGCTCTTCGAAGCGATCGGGCCTCTCCTCCGCGTTCTCCTCAGGGTGCTCATCCTGAAGCCCCATGAGGAAGTCACCGGGATCGTCATCAGTGGCGAACCGTTTCTCGAGAACCTTGCCTCTCTCACGGCCTGCCTGCTCGCGGGCCTGGTCCTCGTGCTCAAGGCCGAGGCCATCGCCGCGTGGATCGAGCGGTTCGGCCGGGTGGATCCGGAGCAGGCGGCGGCAGCGCACCCGCCGATCGACGCCGGCCGCAGCGGCGAGGCGAGCGACTCATGAACGCGCGCCACCTGACGATCGTGCTCGCCCGGGTGCTCGGCCTCTACTTCCTGTTCGAGGCGCTCGACTGGATCCCGCGGTTCGCCGCCGAGATCCTCCCGGTCCTGGTGAGCGGCGAGACCCTGCTCGTGCCCCTCGGGTGGCGGGTCGCGCGGCTCGCCTCCGCCCTCCTCATGGCCGCCGCCGGAGCCGGTCTCCTGCTGCGGGCCGGCCGGCTGGAGGGCCATCTCAGCGGGCCGATCCCGGTCCGCCTCGAACAGCTGGAAGCGACGCGCCACCTGCGCGCCGAGCTTGCCTGCGCGCTGTTCCGCATCCTCGCGCTGCTCTGGATCTACTGGACGATCGGCCCGCTGGTGCAGATCCTGGAGGCGGTACACCTGTCCGGTCCGACCGCCTGGGTCGACCCGGTGTGCAACGTGGCACTGGCGCTCCTCCGGTTCGGTCTGGGTGCCTGGCTGCTGGTCCGCGCGGACCGACTGGCGCACCGACTGGAGCACGACGGGCCGGATCGCGCGCCGCCATGGCAGCCGCCTCGACCCGCGCCGGAGCCGGGCGCGGCGCTGGCCTCGTAGCGCAAGCGGCGGCGACCGCGCACGGCGATCCGCCCCACTGCACCGCACCGGCGCGGCCGCCCGAAGCCCGGTCGTTCCAGCGACTTCCACGAACCGTCGATTCGCCCTTGCTCGCGCGTAGGCCCGCGTCCTACAATCCCACCCCCCGATCGGCGGACGCGCCGCATTCCCGGCGCCAGCAGGCGATGACACCGACGGCTTGATGCCCGGGAATGATCGCGCCGCGGCGACCGAGGTGTGGGGAGGCATCCCGCGGGCGGGACGTCCTCTGTCCGGGCGGACGGAGAGCGTCGCGGCGCGCCTCCTGCCGCACAGCAGCGGCCGCCCGGAAGGAGGCAGCCGATGGCGATCCCGCTCCCGTACCGCCTCCGCACTGTCGCGGACATCCAGGACTTCTTCGGCGGCCGCCAGAGCGCCACCCGGCGCTGGCTCCTGAGCTTCGCGCGCCAGCACCCCGTCGTCACGCCGCCGCTGCTGAAGCGCCTGCCGGAGCGCATCGAGCTCGGCCTCCTCGACGTCAAGCCGAGCTTCCGCACGGTGGTGCGCTCGCCCGACCGCACCGTGGATGTCGAGGACGCGGTCGCCTTCATCGGTCGCTGGCGCGACCAGCTCGTCGACCTTCTCGAGACCTACCCGCCGGACCACGGCACCGAGGCCCTCGGCGACCTCGTCCGCGAGGGCCTCCAGGTCCGCAGCCGCATGCGGAAGGAGCTGGCGCTGGTCGATGATTCACCGGACGAGCAGGACGCCTCCTGGAAGGAGCGGATCCTCGGCGCCCTGCAGACGAGCAGGAACGTGAACGCGCTTCTCGTGGATCTGATGCGCTGCTACCTCAGCACGCGCAATCCCGCCGTCGCGGCCTTCCTCGAGAAGGGCTTGCTACTCAGTGTTCTGCACGGGCCGCGCACGGTCCGTCCCGGCCCGGAATGGCTGGACGAGCTGCGCCGCCGCGCGCCGACCTCGAGCGCACTCCTGGACCAGCTGTACGACTTCCTCTGCCGGCGGTTCCGCCTGGCCGTGGCGCAGTTCTACCGGCCGTGGCTCTACGAACTGGCGCGGCTCTCCAAGGACCGCATCCTCCGCGTCCCCGCCCCGCCAAACCTCCGCCGGGGCGCCCTCGAGCGGATCGAGGAGATCCGGCAGGGCGAGAAGCCCGCCGTCGTCCGCTCCCGCCTCGCGACGCTCCTCGACGTGTACCGGAGCGGCGTTCCGGCGACGGCTCTCCGGCGCCTCACCGACGTCGTCGAGAACTTTCTCGAGAAACTCCCGGCGCTCGACCGGTTCCTGGAGACCCGCTTCGAGCTCGAGCGCCTCGAGCGGTACCGCCGGGCCTACTGTCTCTTCGAGCCGGTCGAGGAGATCTCCGTCCCGGCGATCACGAACCGCGTGGACCTCGTGCTCTATCCCTGCAAGGACTACCACGATCTGCTGAAGGGGCAGCACTCCGGCGACTGCACCCGCGAGCACGAGCTCGCCGCCCGTCACCTCCGCAATCCCCGCTTCCTCAATCTCCGGATCTTCCACGGCGACTCCTGGATCGGCAACGTCTACGTCCTCGACTACACGGCGACCCACCGCACGATCGTCCTCGATCGCATCCAGCTCCAGCGCTCCGCTGCCCTCCTGCCGGCGGGCTTCCTCGGCGACTTCCTCCCCGAGCTCAACGCCCGCCTGGCGACCGACGAGGCTTTCCCGATCCTCGGCCCCCGCGTCCTGTCCAACTCGCCGGCAATCCAGGAGAGCTACCGCCGCCATCGGCTGGGGTTCGAAACCCAGCCCTTCCATGCGCCGCCCGAGGACCGGTGCTTCGAGAGCGTGCGCGACCCGGAGCTCTACGTGCTCCGCCCGGGGTCCGCGCGCCGGCCGGAGCCTCTGGCCGCGCCCGCCCGCGCGCTGTCGCCTTCCGGGGCGTGAGCGGAGCCCGAAGCGGCGAAGCGACTCGACGCCCGGCGCGCGCAGCCGGGCAGACTCTCGACGTCATGGAGAAGGAGCGCGAGCCCGTGCTGCACGGTGCCACGCACGTCCGGCCAGATTCCTGCGGTCACGGACGCGTCTTCCGGGGAAGCGGCTGGACCCGTGCTCCTCAGGGCAGGCGCACCGCCACTTCCTGACCGGCCACCACGGTGAGCAGCTCGTCCCGCTGCACTTTTTTCTCCGACGACCATCGATGCACCCGGATCCGGTAGGTTCGGGGCGGAAGAACCAGGAAACTCGGCCGGCGTGACGACGAAACCGTGACGGCGGCGATGGTCGCCTCGTCCACCATCACCCGGAATACAAACATCGGCCCCAGATGGATGTCCGCGGGCCCGCAGGGCGTCACGTGAACCCGGATCGTCCCGGCGGGAAGGAAGGGAATCCTCAGATTCCTGAGTCTCGTACCCCTCTCGACCATGACTCCATCGACAGGCCCGCACAGCTCGTCGGATGGCTCCGGCCTCCGTTCGACGTTCTCCCAGGGAAGCAGGAACAGCTCGTAACGGCCCGGTTCGAGCCCCGCGAGCGAGAACTTCTCTTCATCGGACCGCCCGACCACGAAGAACCGGGATCGAATCGCATCGGCGGATCCGTGCCTGACGGCCCAGAGTCTCCCCCCTGTGGCTGCGCGTTCCCCGCGCGTCGGAACCACTCGCCCCTCGAGGCAGCCGCCGAGCGGAACGCGCAGGGTCACACTGGCGCCCCCGGCCTCCGCACGGACCAGCTCCGACGTGCGATAGACTTCCTTCGCCTCGGCAAGCAGCTCGTAGGTGCCGGAGTTGACCGGTCCGATGGCGAATGTGCCGTCCGGCCCGGTTCGCGCACTTTCCGCGAACCGATCTCGCCGGTTGAACGTGACACCCCTGCGTACCCAGGGGCGTCCGTACAGCGCGTCACTCCACGAAGGTTTCCCTTGCCACGCACTTCCGGCCCGAACGATTGCAGGGCCGGACTCCTCGGGTAGCACCGCGCCAGGGCTTCTCTCGACCAGAGCATCCGGCACCGGCTCGCCGTCCGGCCCGACCACGATGCCGCGGAGGAACAGGCCTCGATCGACCCGCACGGACGCGGTCGCCACGGTTCCGTGCCCCACCAGTTCGACCGCAATCTCGCCTGGCGGGAAACTCGTGGGATGCCGCCGGTCTTCGCGCCTCGGGGAGGCTTTGACGCGATAGGCGCCGAGGGGGATGCCCTCGAAGCGAAACAGCCCCGCAGAGTCGGTCTGCAGGAAGGCCTGCTCCTGATTCGAATTCTCGATCAGCAAGGCCACCTGCGCGAAGGGAACCCGGAGCTGATCCTGGTCGACCACCTCGCCGTGAACGGCCCCCCACGCCGGCAGCGTCAATCGGACGGACCGGATCTCGCCGGGCTCGAGCGCCGGCAGGTTGTGCGTCACCTGAATCAGACCGCCACCCGCCCGGCTCCCGATCGGCACCCCAGCGGGAACGCTGCCGAGGCGGAATCGGCCGGCCGCATCCGTCACCGCGTCCTCCGGACAGACCGGTCGAACCTCGACCTTGTTTGGTGGGTTCTTCTCCTCGGACTTCCCCCAGGCGCAGACTTCCACCCCGGCGACCGGCGCTCCGGCCGTGTCCACAACCGCCCCGGCCAGCGTGGCCGACGGATACAGCGGCACCACGATGGTGTCCGGCCACGACCCGTCGTTACACCGGACATCGACACGCGACGGGGCGAAGCCCTCGATCGAGACGTGGAACCAGTTCTGCCGCTTGACGAAGACCCACCCCGCGGCATCGGTCTCCAGGGGCGCGCTGTCGATCTTGAGCGAGGTGCGGGCGAAGCACTCCCCGGTTGCGGCATGGACGGCACGAATGGCCAGGCGCGGTTCGGCATCGACCGGCTTTCCTCGAGGGCGCTGTCCCCTCGCCGGGCGCGGCGGGCCCACTGGCTCGACCCGCGTCGATCGCGGGGCAGACGCCGCAGCGGTGGCCGGATGGTCCGGCGCACAGGCCGGCGGCGAACCCGGCCGGTCGCCCGATGGTGCCGCGCAGGGCACCACCGGATCCTCCAGGCTCGCGACCCAGTAGCACAGGGCCATCAAGAGGCAGATGACGACGGCAGCACAGGCCACGCAGAGCTTCCGCATGATGGAGCCCCTTCACTGCCGGCGCGGCGAAGGGCTGTCGGAAAGGGCGAGCCTCTGCCCAGAGTCCCGCTTGCCGTCGGGCCTTCACCGGGCCACCTCGCTGACGGTCCGCCCTCCGCAACTGGCGGGCCGGGGTGCTCTTCGCGGGCCGGATCTCGCCCGACGCCAGCTCGGCAGTCTCGTGCGCATCAGGGAATTGCGCCGTTGCCGCCGCGCTGCCGGAGAATCTCGAACCGGCGCGCGGTCCCTGGCGCTGTTACGCGCTGGAACGTCCGTCACCGAGGCGTAATCGTGGATCTGCGCCGTCCCGGCACGTGGCGGCCCTTCGCGGATGGGCTCGCCCGGCGAGTGTCAGCAACGCGCGCGGTAGCGTGGGGAACTCCGGAATGCGCTGGCCCGGTGCAGGCAACGACAGGGAAGAGAAAGAACCTTGCAGGAAATCAAAGAGCCCTGGCGACACGAAACCCGGCGTCGTCGAGGCGGAACGCCGGGGCGAGCCTGCTGCGGCGGAAGGAGCGACAGAGCCCGGGGCCGTTGCCCCAGGAGCCGCCACGCAACACACGGTAATCTCCCGACGTCGGCCCCGTCGGATCCGTCACCCCTGATCCGCAGCGAGAGTACTCGTCGCTCCCGTACCGGTCCTCGCACCATTCCCAGACGTTGCCGATCATATCGTGCAGCCCCCACGCGTTCGCGCGCTTCCCCCCGACTGCATGATGACCAGTTTCCCAATCCTCTCCATGCCACGCGATCGCGTCCAGCTCCCCGTAGCGCGCCCCCGTCGTCCCCGCCCGGCACGCATACTCCCACTCCGCCTCCGTCGGCAGCCGGAAACCGAAGCGCTCGCAGAACGCCTGCGCATCCTCCCAGGACACCCGAACCACCGGCTGCGAGGCCCCGTTCAACGACAGCCCCTTGAGCTCGCCGCTGTCGTGGTCCGCGCGGAACTGCCGATACTGCGCGTTCGTCACCTCATACTTTCCGAGATAGAACGCCTGCGTGAGCGTCACCTTGTGCCGCGGCTTCTCGTCGTCTTGCGCCTCCCCGTCCCCCTCGCTCGCTCCCCGCCAGTAGCTCCCCGGCGCGATCAGCACCAGCTCGATCCCGGTTCTCTCGTGCCGGATCGCCTGCGGCACAGACACCGCCTGCCCGCGATACTTGGCTTCCTTCCACTGCGTCCCCACCGCCTGGCACCCTTCCGGCACGTGCCTCCGCACCTGCACGTCCGGCTTCCCCTCCGGCGCCTCCTCCTCCGGCGCAACAGGCACCGTGCACGCCACTGCCGCGCACAACGCCACCGCCGCCAGCTCGCTGACCCGCATCATCGCTCGCTCCTTCTCGCCACCGCGCGTCCTGCCGAGCGCGGGTCCACCGCGCGTTCTACCTTCCGCCAGCCAGCCCCACGAACTACGCACGAGTATGCGCGAGTTTGCCGGGTGGAGTCCAGCATGATGGGGCCCGATCGAACACCGCGTTCCCATCCGTCGAAGGCGAGCGCTTCGGCCGTCGGATCGTTCCGTGTCGGCCCGCCCGGCCGGCGGCGCCTGGCCTGCCCACCGCCAGCCCCGGATTGACGGGCAATCGCGCGAGCGCTACGCTCCTCGGTCCGAAGGAGGAGCTCGAGCGTTCCCGGCATCGCGGCGCGCGCAGCTGGGGCACCACGGCTCCTTCCTGGCCCCGAGGAGTTCCCATGCGGCGACGCATCCACGAGATCCTGGAAGAGGCCCACCCCGGCGACCGCGCGAGCCTCGTCTTCGACGTGTTCCTGATGCTGCTGATCGCGCTCAACGGCGTGGCGATCCTGGCGGAGAGCATGGCGGAAGTGCGCCGCGGCAACGAGCGGCTGTTCGCGGGCTTCGAGACGCTGTCGGTGGCCGTGTTCACCGCGGAGTACCTGCTCCGGCTCTGGTCGTGCACCGTCGATACCCGGCATTCTCACTCGGTCCACGGCCGGCTGCGGTACGCCGCACAGCCCCTGCTGATCATCGACCTGCTGGCGATCCTGCCCTTCTATCTCGCGTTCCTTCACCTCGATCTCCGCGTGCTCCGCATCCTGCGGCTGCTGCGCGTGCTGCGTCTTCTCAAGCTCGCGCGCTACAGCCGCGCGCTCCAGGTGTTCGGCCGCGTGCTCCGCGCCCGGTCGGCCGAGCTCCTCTCCACCGTCCTCCTCATGTTCCTGATGCTGCTGGTCGCCTCCGCGCTGATGTTCACGGTGGAGCACGATGCGCAGCCCGCGGTCTTCTCGAGCATTCCCGCCACGATGTGGTGGGGCATCGCCACGCTCACGACGGTCGGCTACGGCGACATGGCGCCGGTCACGGCGCTCGGGCGTCTGCTCGGCTCCGTGATTGCGGTCCTGGGGATCGGCATGTTCGCGCTCCCCGCCGGGATCCTCGGCGCGGCCTTCACCGAGGA
>JAFGQW010000325.1 GCA_016935485.1 Planctomycetota bacterium
CATCCAAGGCCGTGCCCGAGTGAGCTCGTGGCGCTTGTTTCCCTTTTTCCGTAACCTGTGTACGCGGCGCGGATTATAGCAGAGGTCGAATCGGGCCGCCAACAAAAAAGCTTTTCGCGGCAGTTCTCGTAAACTATTGTTGACAATACGTTTGGGCTGGTCGGTATCGATTCGCACGCCGCCGGAGGTGGCAGTCCGGCGGCCTGTCGGGACGCCGCCGGGCCGACTGGCGGACGACCGGTCGCGAGGGGCAGAGCCCAATGGCCTCGAGGGTCCGAGGCGATCGCGGCGAGACCGGCGCAGGGTGTCGAGCCGGATGCCAAGCATCAAGCATGAGGAGCACACGATGCAGGCGCAAGCGCGCGGCGCTGTCGAACAGGGTGTGGCGCTCGACCGAAGCTCCCGCCCCGGAAGTCGTCATGCCGTGGTGCGGTACGAGACGCCGCAGGGGCCGGTTGTCGTGAAGCACTTCGGACGCCGCCGCGGCCGGCTTCGCCTGGCGCTCAAGCAGATCGGCCACTGGACCTTCGCCGGCAAGACGCCGGCCAGTGCCGCGGGCCGGAGGCAGACCGAGGCCGAATGCCTGGAGCTGTGGTCGCGGCACGGGTTCGACGTGTTCCGACCGGTCGCGAAGGCCGAGCTGCCGCCGATCATGGAGCCCCACCTGGTGCTGGAGTTCGTGCAAGGGCGCACGGCCTGTGAGATGCTGCGTGACCCGGGCGTGGCCGAAAGCGCCAAGGTGCGGCTCCTGGAGCGCTTCGCGCCCGAATGGCGCCGCCGCCACGCCACGGCGCTCGAGCTGGATGAGCCGCGACTCCTGCATGAGCACGGTTCGTTTCGCCACGTCTTCGTGGCCGGCGAGCGCCTGATCACGTTCGACTTCGAGATCGCCTGGCGGCGGCGCCATGTCACCGGCCGGCTCATCGGGCGGGAGATCGCCTCTTATCTGCGGTCGCTGGGGCGGGTCTCCGGGGACAGAGACGATCGCTTCCAGGCACGGCTCGTCCGGCTGGTCCGGGCCTACGGGGATCCGGCGCAACTCCGTGAATGCGTACGCTCCGTGCGGCGAGCACGCAATCCGCTCGAACGGCTGACGTTCCGCCTGGAGCGCCTGGGCGACAGGCGAGACCCGTACTGCCCCTCTTGCGTACTGGACCGGGTGGCGGCGCTGGTCGGCGGCTGAGCCGGGCGGCCGCTCTCCGCTCCGGCGGGCCGGTTCGCGCGGGGCCAAACACCTGGCGAAGTGCGGAGTTTCCTGGAATTCCCCCGGGCCCGGAGCGAAGCTTTGCGGACCGGGATTGGCGGTCGGAGGGGGCGTCAGAGTTCGCGCGAGAAGAGCTTCCCGCGCTCGGCGCGGAGTGGCGTGTCGGGCTGGTGTTCCGGCAAGCCGGTTCGAGCCTGACGCTGCCACCGGTCCTTCGCCCCGGGACCCGGGCAGAGAGATCCGCCCCAAGGGGCAAGTCCTTCCTGTGCAGGCCCTTGGCAAGGAGAGACCGTCGTGGGACGGAGCGCGGAGTCGGCGGGCGCCCGCGGAGCGGCGTCGCCATGGAATCTCGCCTATCTCGACGCGGCGTACCGGCAGTGGCTCGAGGAGCCCACCGCGCTGAGCGCGCCGTGGCGGCGCTTCTTCGCCGGCCTCGAGCGTGCACCGGCTGACGCCGGCGCGCCGGCCGCCGGCGCGATTCCTGCGGCGGAGCAGTCGCGGGTCGCGAGCCTCATCTACGCCTACCGGGACATCGGCCACCGCATCGCCGGAACCAATCCGCTGCGCGAGAGCCCCGCGGCGGATCCCGGTCTCGAGCTCGCGAGTTTCGGCTTCGCCGAGAGCGACCTCGACCGTGTCTTCGACCCGGGTCACCTGCATGTGGCGAAGCCGGCGCGGCTTCGTGACATCCTCGCCGTGCTGCGGGAGACCTACTGCGGGTCCATCGGCGTGGAGTACCTGCACGTCCAGGACGTCGACCAGCGCCGGTGGCTCCAGGCCGAGATGGAGCAGGTCCGGAACCGGCCGGCCTTCGATCGCGCGCGCCGCCGGGAGATCCTCGAGACCCTCATCCGCGCGGAGGTCTTCGAGCGCTTCATCCACAGCCGCTACCCCGGGCAGAAGCGCTTCTCGCTGGAGGGCGCGGAGACGATCATTCCCGCGCTTGCGGCGCTCGTCGCGCTGGCTGTCGAGCACGGCGTGGCGGAGATCGTCCTGGGCATGGCCCATCGCGGCCGCCTGAATGTGCTCACGAACGTCATGGGGAAGTCCCCGGCGGCGATCTTCTGCGAGTTCGAGGGAAACTGCGCCGCCGCGGGCACCGGGGGGTCGGGCGACGTCAAGTACCACCTCGGCTACTCCGCGGACCTCACCACCGCTGGCGGCCGCCGGATCCACCTGTCGCTCACGGCCAATCCGAGCCACCTCGAGGCCGTCAACCCGGTCGTGGAAGGGAGAGTGCGCGCCAAGCAGCGCCAGCAGGGCGATGTGGACCGCCGCGTGTCGGTCGTGCCGGTGCTGATCCATGGGGATGCGGCCTTCGCCGGCCAGGGCCTGGTGGCCGAGACGATCAACCTGTCGCGGCTGCCGGGCTACCGGACGGGCGGCACGGTCCACTTCCTCATCAACAACCAGATCGGGTTCACCACGCGCCCCGAGGAAGGGCGCTCCTCGCACTACCCGACCGACGTCGCCAAGACCGTCGAGGCGCCGATCTTCCATGTCAACGGCGACGATCCCGACGCCATGGTATTCGTCACCGAGCTGGCGCTGCGCTACCGCCAGACGTTCGGGAACGACGTGGTCGTCGACATGCTTTGCTACCGGCGGCACGGGCACAACGAGGGCGATGAGCCCGCGTACACGCAACCGGCGATGTACCGCAAGATCGCGACGCACCCGACGGTGCGCGAGCGCTACACCCGCGCGCTCGCCGCGCAGGGCGACGTGGAGCCGGCGGAGGCCGAAGCGATCGCGGCGGCGTTGGGCCGGCGGCTGCAGGAGACGCTCGACCGCGTGCGCGCGGACCGGCCGCCCATCGAGGTGCAGGCCTTCGACGGCCTGTGGGCGGACTACCGGGCTCCGTACTCGGACGAGGCGGTCGACACGCGCGCGCCGCACGACCGGATCGTGGAGGTCTCTGCGGCGCTCGCGCGGATTCCCGCCGGCTTGCGCCTGCACCCGAAGCTCGCGCGCTGGGCCAGGCAGCGCCACGACCGCGTCCTGGCCGGCGGTCCGATCGATTGGGCGCTCGCCGAGGCGCTCGCCTTCGGCACGCTGCTCCTCGAGGGCACCCCCGTGCGGCTGAGCGGACAGGACAGCGCGCGCGGAACCTTCTCCCAGCGCCACGCCGTCTGGGTGGACACCGAGACCGAGGCCGCGCACCTGCCGCTGAACCACCTGCGGCCGGGCGCGCAGGCGCGGTTCTGCGTCTACAACAGCAGCCTCTCCGAGGCGGCCGTCCTCGGGTTCGACTACGGCTACTCGCTGTCCGAGCCGGGCATGCTGATCCTGTGGGAAGCGCAGTTCGGCGACTTCTCCAACGGCGCCCAGGTGATCCTCGATCAGTTCGTGACCCCCTCCGAGGCCAAGTGGGGCCGGACGAGCGGGATCGTCCTGTTGCTGCCGCACGGCTACGAGGGGCAGGGGCCCGACCACTCCAGCGCCCACCTCGAGCGCTACCTCGCGGCGTGCGCCGAGAACAACATCGCGGTCTGCAACCTGACCACGCCGGCCAACTACTTCCACGCGCTTCGCCGCCAGGTGAAGCGGCCGTTCCGGCGGCCGCTGATCGTCATGGCCCCGAAGAGCGGGCTGCGCCACCCCGAGGCGGTCACGCCGGTCGCGGCGCTCGCGGCGGGCGGGTTCGAGCCCGTCATCGCCGATCCCGCGCCGCCGGCGCGGGCGCGCCGCGTGGTGCTGTGTTCCGGCAAGGTCTACTACGACTTCACCCGGCACCGGCGCGAGCGCGGCGCCGACGACGTCGCGTGCGTCCGCATCGAGCAGCTCTACCCCTTCCCGGAGGCCGAGGTGCGCGCGGCCGTCGCGGCACACGGCGGCGCCCGGGAAGTCGTCTGGCTGCAGGAAGAGCCGCAAAACCGGGGCGCGTGGTCCTTCATGCTGCCGCGCCTGATCGCGCTGTTTCCAGACCCGAAGCTCTGCTACGCCGGGCGGCCGGTGAGTGCGAGCGCGGCAACGGGTTCGTACGAGGTTCACGTCCGCCAGCAGCGCGCGCTCCTCGAGGCTGCGCTTGCCGGCGGCGAGGAAGTGCCGGTGGGCGTGGCGCGCGCCGCGCGGCCCGAGGAAGCCAGGTAACCATGATCATCGACGTCAGGGTGCCCGAAGCGGGTGAGTCCATCACCGAGGGCGTGCTGCTCGAGTGGCACAAGCAGACCGGCGAACCGGTGCACGCCGACGAGCCGCTCTTCGAGCTGGAGACCGACAAGATCACGATGAGCGTCGCCGCACCGGCGGACGGGGAGCTCACGATCGGGGTCGGGGCCGGGGAGCGGGTGGTGATGGGACAGGTGGTGGCCACGATCGACACGGCGCGCCGCGTAGCCGCGGCCGCGGTGGCGCCGGAGCGAGGGGCGGCGACCGAACTGTCCGCCGAACCCGTGCGGTTGCGGGCCGAGGCGCGTCCGGCCGCGGCGGCGTCGAGCACCCTCGAGGAACAGCCGCCGTCCGTTCGCCGGATGCTGCTCGAGCACGGCCTCGATCCCGGCGCCGTCGTGGCGACGGGCAAGGCCGGCCGCCTCACCAAGGAGGACGTGGTGCGTGCACTGGAGGCGGGGAAGGTGGCTCCGGCGCCCGCCACGCCGCCGGCGCCCGTCACGCCGCCGGCCGCGCCGCCGGCGCCTGCGACGGAGGCCGGCCCATCACGCCAGACCCGCCGGCCCATGACGCCGATCCGCAAGCGCATTGCCGAGCGCCTGGTCGCGAGCCGGCAGACCGCCGCGATCCTCACCACGTTCAACGAGGCCGACATGAGCGCGGTCCAGGCGCTTCGCGCCCGGTACCGGGAGCGCTTCGAGCAGGAGCACGGGGTCCGGCTCGGCCTCCTGTCGTTCTTCGTCAACGCGGTGGTCGATGCGCTCCGGGCGGTGCCGGCGCTGAACGCGCAGATCGACGGCGACGAAATCGTCCAGAACCACTTCTTCGACATCGGTGTCGCGATCGGCACGGAACACGGCCTCGTGGTGCCGGTGCTCCGGGACGCCGATCGCCTGAGCTTCGGCGAGATCGAACGGCGGATCGCCGACTTCGCGCGGCGCGCCCGCGAGCGCAAGCTCGAGCTCGGGGAGCTCGAGGGCGGCTGCTACACCCTTTCGAACGGCGGCGTGTACGGCTCGCTGCTGTCCACCCCGCTGCTCAATCCGCCCCAGAGCGGGATCCTCGGCCTGCACGCGATCAAGAAGCGGCCCGTCGTCGTGGACGACCGGGTGGAGATCCGGCCGATGATGTACCTCGCCCAGTCGTACGACCACCGCTTGATCGATGGCGCCGAGGCGGTGGCGTTTCTGCGCCGGGTCGTCGAGTGCGTGGAAGAGCCCGAGCGGATGTGGCTCGACATCTGACCGGGGAGGGGCGCAGATCCCCGGCCGGCGGTGTTGCCGCCGGCGTGCCCGCCGGCTACCCTTTGCCCGGATCGCGCCGGGCGGCCCCGCGCGGATTCGCGCCAGACCCCGCGCACGGGAGTGGACGCATGGAGCGCTTCGACGTCGCCGTGATCGGCTCGGGACCGGGCGGCTACGTGGCCGCCATCCGCGCCGCGCAGCTCGGACTGCGCGCGGCGCTCCTCGAGAAGCACCGGGAGCTCGGCGGGACGTGTCTCCACGTCGGCTGCATTCCGACCAAGGCGCTGCTGGAGTCGAGCGAGCTCTACTGGAAGCTCGGCCGCGGGCTTCAGGCGCACGGGATCACGACCGGCCGCACCCGGCTCAGCGTCGCCGCCCTCCTGGCGCGCAAGGATCGCGTGGTCTCCGAGCTCACGGCCGGCCTCACCCTTCTCATGAAGAAGAACCGGATCCCCGTGCTCCACGGCACCGGCGCGTTCGTGGCCCCGGACCGGGTCGAGGTGAGCGCGGAGGGCGAGGTGCGGGAGATCGAGGCGACGCACGTGGTCATCGCCACGGGCTCCGCGCCGGTCGCGCTGCCCGTCCTGCCCTTCGACGGAGCGATCGTGGTGAGCTCCACCGACGCGCTCCGCTTCGCGCGGGTGCCCCGGCGGCTGGTCGTCGTGGGCGCCGGCGCGATCGGCCTGGAGCTGGGGAGCGTCTGGAGCCGGCTCGGCGCGAAGGTCACGGTGCTGGAGCTGCTGCCCCGCATCGTGCCGTTTGCCGACAAGCGAGCCGCCGACGCCCTTCGCCGGGCCCTCGAGGGACAGGGGCTCGAGTTCCGGCTCGGGGTCAGGGTCACGGGGGCGCGGATCGGCAAGACGGGAGCGACGGTCCTCTTCGAGAACGACCGCGGCGAGAAGGACTCGGTCCGGGCAAACAAGGTGCTGGTGGCCGTGGGGCGGCGGCCGTACACCGAGGGCCTCGGCCTGGAGAGGATCGGCGTGGCGCGGGACGAGGCCGGCCGGATCGCGGTCGGGCCGGATTTCCGCACCAGCGTGCCCGGGGTGTTCGCGATCGGCGACGTGGTCCGGGGCCCGATGCTCGCCCACAAGGCCGAGGAGGAGGGGATCGCCGTCGCGGAGGTCATCGCCGGCTCGCCCGGGCACGTCAATGCCGACGCCATCCCCAGCGTCGTCTACACCTGGCCGGAGCTGGCCGAGGTGGGGCTCAACGAGGAGGCGGCGAAGGCCCGGGGGCTGCCGGTCAAGGTGGGGCGCGCCTACTTCAAGGTGAACGGGCGGGCCAGAACGCTGGGCGAGGAAGAGGGGCTCGTGAAGGTGGTCGCCCATGCGGAGACCGACCGGCTGCTCGGCGTGTCGATCGTGGGCCCGCGCGCCTCGGACCTGATCGCGGAGGCGACCGTGGCGCTCGAGTTCCGGGGCAGCGCGGAGGATCTCGCGCGCACCTGCCACGCCCATCCGACGCTCTCGGAGGTGCTGCGGGAGGCCGCGCTGGCGGTCGCACAGCGGTCCATTCACGGGTAGGAGTGCACGCGCGGCTGCGGCCCGGCCGCCCCTCTTTCGGGTTTCCTTCCCGGGGCGGGGTTTCCACCGAGATCGCGCTGCAAAGAACTTTCTAGAGATAACTTGCGGTGTTCCAGGTGGCGCACTTCGAGCTCCCCCTCTTTCTCCTTGCCGTGCGAGAGAAGGCCCACTAATGAAGGAAGCTCGGACTGAAACGAACGTTCGTTTCACAAGGCCTCAGGGCAGCTCGAACCAGGCGGAGACGGCGGTGGGCACGAGCCGAAGCGACGCGGACCCGGACACCCGCACGCGGATCGTCCTGGCGGCGGGCGAGCTCTTCGCCCAGCGGGGCCTCGATGGTGTCGGCGTCCGGGACATCGTCACGCGAGCCGGCGTGGCGCTGTCCGCGGTCAACTACCACTTCGGCTCCAAGACCGAGCTCTACACGGCGTGTCTGCGCTACGTGCTCGAGGAGCACATCCACGTCACGCGGCTCTTCGACGCGCTGATCCAGGATCCGGGTGACCGCTCGGCGGCGGACACCGTGGCCGCGCTGCTCGACGGCGCGCGCGCCTTCGTCAGCGCCACGTTTGCCGCGGAGCAACCCGAGTGGTTCGGGAGGATCTTCATGCGCGCCTGGCTCGAGCTGCCAGCGAAGCAGTTCGCGCTGCTGCGCGACACGCTGGCCCCGCTGGATGACGCGCTGCGGCGTCTTGCCGGGCGCCATCGTCCCGATCTGTCGCGCACCCAGGTGCAGATCATGATCAATGGCCTCTACGCGAAGGTGCACATGTCGATGCTCGCCAAGGACGTCATCCTCGAGGATCTGGCGTGCGCGGACTACGATGCGCACTACCTCGCGGGCCTCGCCCTGGATGTCGCGCGGGGAGTGACCAGCACGCTCGGGCTGCCCGATCCGGCGACGATCCACGGCGCGGGAAGGGCAGGCGGGGAGATCGACGCGGGACCGGCGCCAGGCGCCGCGGGCGCGGAGAAACGGCCGGAGAGAAACGGAGCGCACGGATGAGTTGCACCCGATGGCCAGGAGGTGGCGCGGTCGTACTGTTCGGCGCGCTGGTGCTGGGGAGCTGCAACGGCGAGCCGGGGGCCGGGCCGCCGATGCGGGGTGGGGCCGGCGCTCCGGTGGAAGTCGCCACGGTGACGCTGGAGCCCGAGCGGCTCGTGCTGTCGACGGAGCTGCCCGGCCGCACCGCGCCCTACCTGATCGCGGAGATCCGGCCGCAGGTGAGCGGGCTCATCCAGAAGCGCCTCTTTACGGAAGGGGCGGATGTGAAGGCCGGCGAGGTGCTCTACGAGATCGACCCGAGCAGCTACCAGGCGGCCCACGACCACGCGAAGGCCGCGGTGGCGGCTGCCAAGGCAAGTCACGCCACCGCGGTGGCCGGGGTGGCCGCGGCGAAGGCCAATCATGCCACGGCCCTGGCGGCCCGCGACGCGGCCAGGACGGCGCTCGCGAGCGCCCAAGCGAACCTCGCCCGTGCCGAGGCCAACGTCACGCCGCTGCGACTGCGCGAGGAGCGCTTCCGCGAGCTCGTGGCGAGCAAGGCCGTGAGCCAGCAGGACCTGGACGACGTGGCGGCGGCCCGCAAGGAGGCGGAGGCCGGGGTGGCGAGCACGAGAGCGGCGGTGGCGGGCGCCGAGGCCGAGATCGTGCGGGCCGAGGCGGTGATCCAGGTCACCGAGGCGGGCATCCAGAGCGCCGAGGCCGCCGTCCAGGGTGCCGAGGCCTCGATCCAGAGCTCCGAGGCGGCGCTGGAGGCCGCGCGAATCAACCTTGGCTACACGCGGATCACGGCGCCGATCTCGGGGCGCATCGGCCGGTCCGCCGTCACGACCGGCGCGCTGGTGACGGCTCATCAGCCTCTCGCGCTCGCCACCCTCCAGCAGCTCGACCCGATCTA
>JAFGQW010000326.1 GCA_016935485.1 Planctomycetota bacterium
CCACTGCTCGGTGTCCCCGCCGCTCGTGCCCGGGATCCTCCTGACCAGCGTGAAGCTCGCCAGTCGCTCCGCGCGCGTCGTCGACATCGCTCCGACCGTGTTTGCCCTGCTGGGACTAGGGGAGTCCGGGGAGCCGCTGGACGGCCGGGCGCTCGAGTTCGAGCGCTGACGGCGCCAGCCGCGCCGCGCTGCACGACCGATGCGAGGAAGGCGTGAGAGCATTGTGGAAGGCGCTGCTGAGCACGACGCTCGCGCTGGCGGTCGTGATCCTCGTCGAGCGCTTTGTCGGCGGCGGCCCCGCGCCGCGGACGATTCCGGCGCTCCTGGTGGCGGCGGCGGTGGCGCTGGCAGCGGGGCTCGTCGGTGCGGCCTTCCTGCTGCTGGTCTTTGGGGCGGCGGCTGCCCGCAGGTTCGCGGGGCGCGCGCGGCGGAACCCGATGCGGTACGCCGCGCCCGCGGCCACGTTCGGGGCGGCCTATCTGGTTGCGGTCCCAGGATTTCGGGCCGCGATCGGCTCGGCGGGCGGGGGGCTGCTGCTCGTCTGCGCTGCGCTGGCGGCGGCCATCGCCGGCCACTGCGTTGCCGGCACTTTCGCGCAGGTTTCCAGGCGGTCAGGTCCGGAGCCGGGCGCGCCCGGCCGTTTCCTCCGGGAGCGGATGGGGGCGCTCGCACTGGCCCTCGTTCTCGCGTTGCTCGGCGCCTGGCTGCTTGCTCCGGAGCTGCGACCGACTTTGCAGGCGGATGCATCGCTTCCGCTCCGCGTGGCGCCCGATCTACCGGGCGGACGTTTCGTCTGCGTCCTGGTGGACGGGGTCACGCCGGAGGAACTGGCGGATGTGGGCGCTGCCTTCGGTCCGGGAGACCTCATCCCGTTCGAGGCGGGCGGCCGGTGGCTTCCGCCGACGTTCTGGTGGACGGTGGTCACGGGACATCCGCCGCCGGAGCACGGGATGTGGGGGGCGCCGTGCCGGAGCGGGATGGTGCGGCAGGATTCCGTGTATGCGGCGGCCGTGCAGGCTCCGTGGGCGGATTCCTGGGAGGCGCTCGCGGCGTTCGTCCCGGTGCCCGGCGTGGTCTCGGCGCGTCCGCGTGCGGCGCGGATCAAGTCCGTATGGGAGGTCGCTTCGGAGACGGGACGCACCGTGGGCGTGGTGAACCTGTGGTTCACCTGGCCGGTTCCGCGCGTGCGCCGATTCTCGGTGTCCGATGCCGCACTGCAGGTCCTGGCGGCGCGCGATCCAGCATCGGCGGCAGCGACGGCGGCGGGATCGCTGGCGGGCTTGCTGTGGCCGGAGGACGACGCCGGCTGGCGTGAGGTCGTCGTGCAGCGAGCACGCCTCGCTTCGGCGAGCGCCTCGCAGCCGCCTTCCGGGGGGACGCGGGATCGGTTCGCGGTCGAGATGACCCTGGCGGCGCTGGATCGCTTCCGGCCGCCGCCCGACGTTCTCCTGGTGCGGCTGAGCGGGCCGGACTGCGCGGGGCTCGCGCCGGAAGCGGACGAGCGAGGACGGCAGACCGCTCTCCAAAGCCTGGCGGCCGCGCTCTTCGAGCTGCGGTCGGTCCTCCTGCTGGCCGAGAGCACGGTGCTCCTGCTCGGCCATCCGGGGGCGAGCGGTCAGGGGGACACGGCCGCGCTGTGGATCAATCGGGGCGGCGCATTCCGGACCCAGGCCATACCGTTGGCTCCGTGCGACTTCGCTCCTTCGCTGCTGCACGGGCTCGGGATCCCGCTCAGCCGGGAGTTGCGGGGCCGTCCACGAGGCGAACTGCTGCCGGCCGCAAGCGGGGATCGGCCGTCGGGCTGGGTGACGACATACGGGCGAAGTGTGGTCGTGCCACTGCGCCCACCGGGTTCGCTCCGGCCTCGCTCCCCGGATCTTCCCTACCTTTCGAGGTAGCCTTGTCTTGCGCCATAACCTGCGCTTTCACAGAGGGTTCTGGTTCGCGCGCGCGCAAGAACGTGGTTTTCCTCGGCGCCGTGGACAGATTCCGAGCCGTGCCAGCCGCCGGGCCGCGCGCCGGCCGGGGGTGAGCTGCCAGCCGCAGAGAAATCCGTCTCGAGGGGGTATCCCGGGGGTAGCGATGCGGATATAGTTCTGAGGTCGAGGCCTGTGGCGACACCCGGAGCGGGAGTGGCCCTGATGGAGGTGACTCCGATGACCAGGCGAGTGGTTTCGTTCTTGATCCTGGCTTGCCTCTCGGGGCCGGCCGTTTACGCTCAGTCCTCGCCGTGCAGCCGGCTCCTCATCACGGCGCAGGGGCCGGGTGTCGGCCAGTCGTTGCTGTTCGCCGTCGATACCGCGAGCGGTGCGGTCACAACCCTGCTCGACCAGACGCTCGGCACGATCACCGACATCACCATGGATCGCGACAACATCGGCTACACGCTGGCCTACGTGGGGTCGACGGAGTCCGGGCTGCACTTCCTTGGCGCCGAGAAGACGCGGGCGAGTCTCGTGCGGACGGAGAGGCTCAGGACCTCGAGCGTGAGGTTCACCTGCGTGGATCTCACCTCGGAGGACTACTGGCTCGTGGGCGCCGCGCAGTGCGAGGGGTACGGACGGCTGCACGCGCTAGAGCCGGAAGACGATCAGTTCCGCGAGTTGGACAGCTTCGCCGGCGCGGATGTGGCGAAGATCGTCGTCGAAAGAACTGCCGCCCGGATCCTCCTGGGCATGAACAGGGCCAGCGGCGCGGCGTTGGTCTCGTACGACTGCCTGGCGAGCCACAACCGGGCGACCACGCTTGTGGCCGGGCTGGGGACGATCGCGGATCTGGTCCAGGAGCCGTGGAACGACGGTTTCCTGGTGGCCACCCGGGATCCCTGGGCGCCGTTGGTCTACGCGGGGTTCGGTTCGACGCAGAACACCGCCAAGACCTTCACCCTGCCGGCGGCGCGCTTTCCAAGCGGCCTGGCCGTGGAAGCCATGGCTTTCGACATGCGGCCGGACAACGCCGGCAAGCACCCCCTCTGGGTGCTGTCGGTCGAAGGCCTCTACCGCTTCACGTGGGATCCCGGCACGAAGAGCCTCGAGCCGCCGGAGATCCTGCCGACCTACCGGGTGTCCTCGGCCCGTCCGACGGCCATGATCTTCGAAGGCGACCGCGACTACTTGCTGACCAGCCCCAGAGTGGAGGATGCCGGTTCCGACATCAAGGCCGTGCTCGCGCTGCGGCTTGGACCTCAGTGTGCGAACCGCCCCTACGTGCTCGCCGCTTCGCTGGCGATGAGCCCTGGCATCACGATCTCCCCGACGCGGATGATCAACCTCAGGCCCGACCCCCTCTTGCTCCTGTCGCTGAGCGGGCAGCTGGCGATGATCTTCGACAACTTCCAGGGCGAGACCGGGCCGGATGGGGAGGTGACCGGCCGGCTCGTGGCACGCAAGGAGTGGTGCGGCCTGCTGCCGCCGATCACGATCTACTTCGCCGGCATCGTCGTGGACCCCGCGTTTCCCGGCCACATCCGCGCCGTCACCAACACCGTGGGTGTGACGCTGTTCTGAGGGCCCGCCGCGCCGGCGCCGCGGTCACGAGCGCTGTGCGTCGGACGACCCGGGCTCGCCCGCAGCGTCCTCTTCGGGCGGGCGCGCGGCGTAGTGGTTCACCAGGCCGGCCTCGTTCACCGCCTCCCGGAACCAGTCGGCCGCCCGGGCCCGCAGGATCCGCCCCTGCACCTCGGCGAACGGCGGGGCCGGCTTCTTCTCGGTGACCTGGATCAAGTGATAGCCGTGCCGGGTGCGCACCGGCGCGGAGATCGCCCCCACTTCCAGGGCGAACGCGGCGGCGGTGAACTCGGCACCCGGAGGGTCGGCGCGGTGGAGGAAACCGAGCTCTCCGCCGGTGAATTTCGACCGATCCTCCGATTCCTGGCGAGCGATGTCCTCGAAGGAGGCGTCGCCGGCAACCAGACGGCTGCGAATGGCCTGGAGGCGCGCCAGCGCGGCTTCGGCCGTCGCCCCGACACCAAACGGGCTGTCGGGCGGCGCCACGCGAATCAGGATGTGACGCACGCGCACGGAAGGTCCGAAGCGATCCGGGTTGTCGCGGTAGTAACGCTCGAGTTCCTCGTCGGAGAAGAGGTCGCGTGCCAGCTTGAGCAGCATGGCTCCGGAGCGGAAGCCCGGATCCCGTCGGCGCTCGGCTGCGGTGGTGCCGAGGTGCTTGAGGACTTCCTCGTACGGGATGTCGCGCGTTTGGGGGTTGCTTGCATACTGCTGCCGCTCGCGCTCGATCGCGGCGTCGAGGTCCTGGCCGGTGAGCGCGAGCTTGCGGGCCGCGAATCGCCAGGCGAGCACGCGCTCGCGGAGAAGCTCGTCCAGTTCGCGCCCGCAGTCGCTCCGGGTGAGGCCCAGCAGGATCTCGCGGCCGAACTGCGTCTCGCGGATCGCCTCGCCGCCGACCTCGAGGTAGACTCCCTCCGCGAGCTTGTCGGGATCCCTCACGATCGCGACCTTGCCGGCGCGCTCCTCGAGCCAGCGGCGGACGTCGTCGTCGGGGACCGGCGCCTCCGGGTCCAGCCCGCGCTCGATCCGGATGACGCTCCGCACCTGGACCAGGCGCCCGAGGTAGATGCGGAACTCCTCCGGCGAGGTGCCCTTCTGCCGGAGCACCGAGTCCAGCGACTCGGCGCCCTCGGTCTCCTGCTGCACGCGGCGGTCGAGCTCGGCGTACGCCCGGTCGATGTCCTCGGGGCGGGTGGCGATCCGGTGCTCGGCCACGGCTTGGGCCACGAGGAGGCGATCGCGCAACTCGTCGAGGAGGCTCTTGCCGAGGGGTCTTGCCCGGTACTTGCGCGCGATGAACCGCTCCAGCTCGGCGCGGGTCACTCCTTGGCCGTCGACGCGGCCGACCACCTCGGTCTCATCGCCGCCGGCGGCCGTGGCCGCCAGCGCGGCGGCAAGCCACGCCGCCAGGAGAACCACTCGAAACACGGGACACCTCGATTCCGCCGGCGCCGGGCCGCCGCCTTCGCCTCGCCGGTGATCCAGCGGGGCGCGCTCAGTCGTCCTGCTTTGCGTGCGTGCACCGGGCGGCGGCCTTGTCGGCCGCCGGCTCCGCCGCCGCTTTCGCGCCGGCCTTGTAGGACGCGCTCCGGTAGTCGGTCGCATAGAAGCCGCTGCCCCGGAACAGCAGGGCGGCTCCGGCGCCGATCCGGCGGTGGAGTGCGAACGCCTGGCACCTGGGACACTTGCGCTTCGGCGCCGCCGTGATCGGCTGGAAGATCTCCAGCTCAGCGCCGCAGCGGCGGCACACATAGTCGTAGGTTGGCATGTTTCTACTTTCCTTCGGGTGGCTCTGTCAATGTGCTGTCGTCGGGCTCGGAGGCGTTGCCCTCGGCCGCGCTCCCGGGCGGGGCCGCCGGCCGGTTCTCGCCGCCGTCTGCCGCCGGCGCCGCGCCTTGCGGCGGGCGGCTGACCACGACCCGGGAGGGACGGATCAGCCGCTCCTGCAGGCGGTAGCCGCGCTGGGTCGTCTCCAGGACGGTGCCGGCGGGATGGTCGGCGTCTTCCAGCTGCAGGACGGCCTCGTGCCAGCGCGGATCGAATGGCTCTCCGGTGGACGGGATCTCCTCGACACCGCTCGTCTTGAGGGTCTCCCGAAAGCGGTCGCAGATCATCTCGAAGCCCGCTCGGAGCGCGGCGACGTCGGTAGCCTCCCGGACCGCGCCGAGCGCCCGGTCGAGGTCGTCCAGAAACGGCAGGAGATTCTCGACGAACGCCGAGACCGCTGCCGCTTCCCAGCCGGTGCGCTCTCGGGCGACCCAGCGCTTGTGGTTGAGGAAGGCCGCGCGCTCGCGCCGGAGGTCGTCGAGGTACGCATCGCGTTCGCGGGCCAGGAGCTCCAGTGCGGCGGGCGCATCGGAGTTCTCGGGCGCGTCCGCACGGTCGGTGCCCGCGGCCTCGGCGCCAGACGGCTCCGCGTCGGCCGGCGGCGCCGGCCCCGGGACGTCAGGAATGTCGTTTTCGGTCATGGTCACGATCCAAGGAAGTCCTTGACCTTCGCGAAGAAGCTCTTGCGATTCGGGGACAGGTTCTTCTCCTCGAGCTCCGCGTACCGACGCAGCAGTTCCTTCTGCTCGGCGGACAGCCGCCGCGGGGTCTCGATGACGACCTGGACGAGGAGGCTGCCCCGGCCGTAGCCGTCGGGCAGCGGCAGTCCCTCGCCCTTCAAGCGAAAGATCTCGCCGCTCTGGGTGCCCGGCTGGATGCGCAGGGTGGCGGTTCCAGTCAGCGTGGGCACTTCGACCGCGGCGCCCAGCGCGGCCTGCGGGAAGGAGATCGGCAGCTCCAGGATCAGGTTCTCGCGCTGGCGGCGAAACAGCTTGTGGTTCTTGATCCGGATGCGGCAGTAGAGGTCTCCCGCCGTCCCGCCGCCGCGGCCGACCTCGCCCTCGCCGGGCACGCGCAGCTCCATGCCCTCGTCCATGCCCGGCGGCACCCGGATCGTGACCTCGTGGCCATGCAGCACCTGCCCCTGCCCCTGGCACGGCGGGCAGACGTGCTCGATGATCTGGCCCGCGCCGCTGCACCGTGGACAGGTGGTGCGCAGGCTGAAGAAACCGTGCGCGCGCGTCACCTGGCCCGAGCCGCCGCACACTCCGCAGGCACGGGGCGCCGTTCCCCGGCGCGCCCCGCTGCCGCCGCACTCCGGGCAGGGCTCGCGCCGCTTGATCGTGAGCGTCTTCTCGGTGCCGCCCAGCACCTCCAGCAGATCGAGCGCGATCTCGCACCGCAGACTGGTCCCCCGGCGCGCCCCGCCGCGGGCGCGGCCGCCGCCGAACAGATCCTCGAAGATCGACCCGCCGCCGAAGATGTCCCCGAACGTCTGGAAGATATCCTCGAATCCGGCAAACGGCTGGCCGGAGACGCCATCGTGGCCGAACTGATCGTAGCGGCGCCGCTTCTCGGCGTCCCGGAGCACCTCGTAGGCCTCGGCGGCCTCCTTGAACGCGGCCTCGGCCTCCTTGTTCCCGGGGTTCTTGTCCGGGTGATGCTGGATGGCGGCCCGGCGGAACGCGGACTTGATCTCTTCGGGGCTCGCCTGGCGGGTGACGCCAAGCACCTCGTAGTAGTCACGTCTGGCCATGCACGCTCTCCGCCCGGATCAGGGGCGGAGCCCGCTTGTCCGCCCGCGGGCCCGGTCCCGGAGGGGCGGCCCGGACGCGCCGGCGGAAGGCTCGACACTCCGGGCCGGTCGTGCTCGGCCCCCGCCCGGCCCGCCTCAATGGATGCTGCCGAGCACGGCTTTCTTCCTGTCCTTGAGGTCGGTGATCATGGTCTCGGTGGTCAGCATCAGGCTGGCGATGCTCCCGGCGTTGGTGATCGCGGTCCGCGTGACCTTGGTCGGGTCGATGATGCCCATGCGGAACATGTCGCCGAACTTGCCCGTGATCGCGTCGAAGCCGTGCGTCTCCTCGCGCTCGCGCACTTCCTCGACGATCATCGAGCCGTCATGGCCCGCGTTGCTGGCGATCTGCCGGAGCGGCGCCGTCAGCGCGCGCGACACGATGCGAGCGCCGTGCTTCTCGTCGCCGCGGAGCTTGAGGGCCAGGACCGCGTCGAGACACCGCACGAGCGCCACGCCGCCGCCGGGCACGATTCCGGCCTCCACGGCCGCGCGCGTGGCGTTGAGCGCATCCTCCATGCGCGCCTTGCGCTCGGCGAGCTCGGCTTCGGTCAGGGCGCCGACGTTGATCACCGCTACGCCGCCCGAGAGCTTCGCGATCCGCTCCTCGAGCTTTTCTTTGTCGTAGGAGGACTTGGTCTGTTCGATCTGCGCCTTGAGCTGGTCGACGCGCAGCTGGATATCGGCCTTCTTGGCGGCGCCCTTGACGATCGTGGTCTTTTCCTTCTCGACCACCACGCGCTTGGCGCGGCCGAGCATGTCCAGGTGGACGTTCTCGAGCTTCTGGCCGAGCTCGTCGGAGACCACCGTGCCGCCGGTGACGATGGCCATGTCCTGGAGCATCGCCTTGCGCCGGTCGCCGAAGCCCGGGGCCTTCACGGCCACCGACTTGAGCACGCCCCTGAGCTTGTTGACGACCAGCGTGGTGAGCGCCTCGCCCTCCGTGTCCTCGCAGACGACCAGCAGCGGCTTGCCGGTCTGCGCGACCCGCTCGAGCAGGGGCAGCAGCTCGCGCAGGTTCGAGAGCTTCTTCTCGTAGAACAGGATGTAGGCGTCCTCGAGCTCGGCCTGCATCTTCTCGACGTTCGTGCAGAAGTAGGGCGAGATGTAGCCCTTGTCGAACTGCATCCCCTCGACGACCTCGAGCGTGGTCTCCAGTGTCTTGGAGGACTCGATCGTGATGATGCCCTCGCGCCCGACCTTCTCCATCGCCTCGGAGATCAGGCGGCCGATCTCCGGGTCGTTGTGGGCGGCGATGGTCGCGACCTGGGCGATCTCGGACTTCTTCTTGACGGGCCGGCTGATGGTCTCGAGGTGCCGGGAGACCTCGGCGACGGCCCGGTCGATGCCGCGCTTCAAGGCGGTGGCGTTGACGCCTTCGGTGAGGGCCTTGAGGCCCTGGCGGAACATCGCCTCGGCCAGCACCGTAGCGGTCGTCGTGCCGTCGCCGACCTCGTCGTTGGTCTTGGTCGCGACCTCGTTGACGAGCTTGGCGCCCATGTTCTCGAACGGGTCCTCGAGCTCGATCTCCTTCGAGACCGTCACCCCGTCCTTGGTCACGCTGGGGGTGCCGAACGATTTCTCGAGCACGACGTTGCGGCCCGACGGGCCGAGCGTGACCGCGACGGTCCGGGCGAGGGACGCCACGCCGTCCAGCATCTTGGCGCGCGCGTCCTCGCTGTACATGATCTGCTTCGCCATCGCTGTGCCCCTTTACTGGTAGATCGCGAGGATCTCGCTCTCGCGCATCACCTTGTATTCCTTGCCCTCGATCTTCACGTCGCTGCCGGCGTAGCGGCCGTAGATGACGATATCGCCCTTCTTCACGCTGGGGGCCAGCCGCTCGCCATTGTCGAGCAGGCGGCCGGGGCCCACGGCGGCCACCTTGCCCTGCACCGGCTTCTCCTTGGCCGTGTCGGGCAGCACGATTCCGCCCGCGGTCACTTCCTCGCCTTCCATCGGCTCGATCACCACGCGGTCATCTATCGGGCGAAGCTTCATGGTCTCGGTCCTCCTCTTTGCGTCCGGGTTGTTCCCTCACGATCACCAGGGGCCTACATGCCCATGCCACCCATGCCACCCATGCCACCCATGCCACCCATGCCACCCATGCC
>JAFGQW010000056.1 GCA_016935485.1 Planctomycetota bacterium
CCCCGCCCCCTTGAGACCCCGGTCGCTCCCGCCCGTCCCTCGTAACCTCGGTCGGAAGCCGCCGGTCGCTCCCGCCAGCTCCTCGCAACCTCGGTCGGAAGCCGCCGGTCCCCTTGAGACCCCGGTCGCTCCCGCCCGGCCCTCGCAACCTCGGTCGGAAGCCGCCCGCGCTGGCACTGCGCCCACGGCGCGCCGTGACCTGCCCACGCGGAGCTCCTTCTCGCCGCCCTACGTTCCGATCCCGCTGCGACCACACCTCCCACCCGGCCGCGCACTGCCGTGCGCCCCTCCGTGTCCCTCCCGACCCCCCCGGTCCGCCGAAACCCCGCCCCCTTGAGACCCCGGTCGCTCCCGCCCGTCCCTCGTAACCTCGGTCGGAAGCCGCCGGTCGCTCCCCGCAACCTCGGTCGGAAGCCGCCCTAGCCGCCCTCAGCTAACTTCGGTCGGAATCCCAACGCGTGCCCGGAGGGCTCTCTGGCCCGGGCTGGTCCTCCGTGGACCTTTCGAAGTCAGCCATTCAACCATCTTCCCCTGGCAGATCCCGCCCCGCGGGCATCCGACTTTGACGGGGATCCGAATCGGAAGCCTCGCTTCTTGCGCCGCCACTCACCGTCGCGATAAAATACTCCCTCCCTGGATCCAGAGGCAGTCTTCTTGAAAAGCACGACAGGACGGCC
Source organism: Planctomycetota bacterium (assembly GCA_016935485.1). Classification (GTDB taxonomy): domain Bacteria; phylum Planctomycetota; class JAFGQW01; order JAFGQW01; family JAFGQW01; genus JAFGQW01. The sequence goes on from JAFGQW010000056.1 coordinate 678, forward strand.
ACGAGAAATGCGCTACCCGACAATCCTGATGATCACAGTAATCTCCATCGCTCCCGGTTGCTTCTTCTCCAGGACGAAGGTCGAGGCCCCTGTTGCAGCCGAGGCGATCGAGAAGATTGAGATCGGTCGGTCTACCACGGCCGACGTGGCTCGACTGCTCGGAGCACCCACGGATATCATCTTCAGCAATCGCGAACACGATCCTCTCCGTGTCTTCGCCTATGAGTATACCCATACTGTGACCAAGACAACCGGGCTCACCCTCGTTGTCATCACGTTCCTCAACGCCGACACCAAGCGGGATCATCTGCTTGTCTTCTTCGATGATCGCGGTGTCGTCAGTGCTATCGGCGAAAGCCTGCGGGCTGGGGACGCCAGATACAAGTTCCCTTTCGGTGACTAGATGCAGCGGATGGCAGTCATCGCAGGTTCTGTTTGGCTCTTGGTGCTTCCTGCGTGCGGCGTGTTTTCGTATGAGCTTGCTCTTATCGAGCGCGGTGGTCCCATCGATCCTCAGTGGCTGGCCGACCTTCGAGTAGGCCACAGTCGGTTTCGTGAAGTGGTGAGTCGTTTCGGTCCGCCCGATCGGATCAGTTTCGTCTGGGACTCCGTGGAACGGCGCACGACGCGCCTGGAGTTCCTTCATGTCCGGGAGCGATCATCGGACGTGACTTTGTGTATTCCGCGTCAGGAGGTGGCACTATACAACTCGGGCGTGCGTTTCTTCCTCTTGTTTCTCCGTGCCGTGCGCGGGAAATCCGTTGTTCCGCCCGAGCTCGACAGCCTGCTGCATACAGATCAGAGCGAGAATCGATCGATTGACGCAACCAGACGCCTTTCCGAGGCGAAATCCCATAGAGCTTCGAGCGGTCGCGGCGTACGCCTCGGTGATCTGCGCGACTCGATTGGATCCGATCCGGACGTCGGACAGGATCCGGTCCGTCCTCTTGCCGCACTTGTCCTGGAGGGCAGCGCACGGGGACGCAGTGTGTTGCGCCTGGAGTTTGACGAGGAGGGCATCCTATCCCTGATACAACTGGGCGAGAACGTGCCGCGAACCGATATTCCAGGTCAGATTCGGGAATCTGTGCTGCAATAGGATCGGCACGCTGCACGTTCGGGCCGGATGGGCAGGTTGGGATGCCCGGCGCGGTCTCCAAGAGTTGCAGAGCGCAGCTCCGACTGCGAGCAGTCGGCCGGATCCAGGCCCAGCGTGGAGAACCGTCGGATCGTGCAAGCAGATCACCGCGATTCCTGGCGAGAGCGGGCGGATGCAGCCCATCCGCTCGGGTTGCACACCTAGTTTCGGGAGGAAGCCCGCGCTGACCACAAACGCGCTGCTGCACGCAGATCCTGACGCCAGGAGCGCCTTCCCACCCGCGTCAGGCGCGGTATACTCTTGCGGAACTGGCATCGATTCCGATGCCATAGGAAGCCCCGTCGCGCTGGGGGGAGGTGCCAGCCGGTGTGCCGACATCCTCTCGCCGCGGGGGGGCCGTACTTCCGGAAGTCCCCGTCTGGTACCACCGGCATACCGAGGTCATGCCGTTACGAATGTCTCAGCCGCTGCGGGTTCTGTACTACTCGGACGCGCAGGATACCGGTGGCGCCGAGGGCTACATCACGACGATTGCCCTGGGGGCACGCGCCCGTGACCTGAACGTCGAGGTTGCCATGACCACCGAGCGCGCGCTCGACGAGTGGGCAGAGGTGCTGGCCCAAGAGGGCGTGGCCGTCCATCGACTTCCCTTCATCCGCTCGCTGCGCTCACCTCGGGCATTCCTGCGACATCTCCAGTTTTTCTTCGCCCGCTCCTTTCATATTGTTCACTTCAATCAGATCGATCCGTGGTCGTGCTCCGGCGCCATTCTCGCGGCCCGTCTCGGTGGCCACCGGGGTCTCGTCTCGACAGATCACCTTCCGAACACCGTGTACGACGTTCCCGTGCCGTTTCGCGCTCGCCTGGCGTCACATCTGCTCCAAAGGCGCATCGTGAGTGCTCGCTGCCACCTGGACCAGTTTGCAAAGGTGGCCACCCGATCCAGCCGGCGCGTGCGTGTCGTGCGCAATGGCGTCCCACTGGCCGAGCCGGTCGGCGGTACAGAACGGCGTTCCCTTCGGGCGGAACTCGCGCTTCCCACGGACTTCCCGGTCATCGGTACCGTCGGCCGACTCACTCGTCAGAAGGGACACGGTACGCTCGTTGCTGCTGCACGCCACGTGTTCGGGGCCCTGATTGCCATCATCGGTGACGGCCCGGAACGGCAGAACCTGGAGGACCTGGCTCGCCGCCTTGGCGTTTCGGATCGGGTCCGGTTCCTGGGGCGTCGACCTGAGGGGCGGCGTTTGCTGCGGGCATTCGATGTCTTTGCATTCCCGAGCCGTTACGAAGGACTGCCCTTCGCGCTCCTCGAGGCCATGAGTGCTGGCCTTCCCATCGTCGCTTCGGACGTGCCTGAGATCCGGGAGACGATCCGGTCGGATCAGGATGGAGTGCTCGTACCCCCGGATGCGCCCCGCGCGCTCGGAAGCGCGCTTGGCGAGCTACTGCTGGATCCAGCCCGCGCCCAGTTTTTGGGCAGGTCGGCGAGAGAGCGGATCAGGATCGAGTTTTCCGAAGAGAGAATGGTCGAGGAGACGCTCGCTCAGTACGAGGAGGTCCTTGGCGGAAGCTTCTGCGACCGAAGATCCTGAGAGGTCTCCGGGAGAGCGGTGGAGCCGGCACGCACGGGTTGGCAGGAAGCGGGTCGGTGTGGGGTCACTGGACGAAGCGGTGTCGGTTGAGTAGCGCTCTCTGGTTGGAGAGTACCCTCGGTCAGCCGGACCGGGTCAGCCGGACCGAGCCGAAGCACCCTCGGTTGGCCGGATCGACCGGGGGACCGAGGACCCTTGATTGGCCGGAGCTGAAGGCCCGGAAGCGCGTGCCGCGCCTCTCAAATGACAGTCGGGTCTGCTATGATTTCGGCCCGGAGTCGCCGGAGCGGCTGCCGGGGAGCGGCGGGCGTCACCGGACCGGACCGGGGACGCGGGAGGAGGTCCTCGACGTGAGCTTGGCACGTTTCCGTTGGTCGGCGGCACCAGTTTTCACCCTCGGTCTGTTCAGCCTCGGTCTGTTCACCCTCGGTCTGTTCACGCTCGGTCTGCTCGACTGCGCCGTCGCTGGCGGCGGCCCCGAGCGCACCCTTTTGGTCGTGAACGCCGACTCGCCCGTCTCGCGCGCCGCCGCGAACGAGTACGTGCGCCTCCGCCGTATTCCCTCCCGCCACGTTGTCGCCCTGGACGGCGTTGGGCGCCTCGACGTCATTTCCGCCGACGATTTCCGTGCCCGCATCTGGGCCCTGGTGCGCCGCCACCTCGAGCACGAGGGCCTCGTTGAGGCCATCGACCTCGTGGTCTACTCGGCCGACTTCCCGTATGCGATCGACTTCCGGGCGGACCTGGCCGCGGACCCCCGCGCCGCAGACCTCCCGGAGAACCTCCGGCGCTTCGCGGTCGGTTCGCTCACCGGACTGACCTACCTCGCCCGTCGCGTCGAGAAGAAGGACACCTTCTATCAAACGCTCTTCGTGAACCGCTACTACCGGCGGCCGCCGGGCGGCGGGCCGTTCGCGCGCCTGTTCCGCGAGGAGCAGCAGCGCCATACCGCTGCCTTCGAGCACCTGCGCGCCGCCCGCCATCCGGAGGCGGCGGCCGCGTTCGCGGCCCTGTTCGCAGACTTCGACGGCGATATGCAGGACTGGCTCGGCTACGCTCTGGCGCTGGCCGAGACCGCGCGCGAATCCGAGGCGCTGACCGCGGTACACGAGGCCGTCCGGCGCGGCCTGACCGACCTGGGCGCGCTCGATCGCGCCGCGGCGCTCGCCCGGCTCCGCCGCCTGCCGGCCTTTCGGGCAATCGCGGAAGAAGCGGCGATCGCCGAACGCGGCGCGCCCCCGGCACTGGCATTCGAACCCGCCCCGACCGCCGGCGTTCACCGCTACTACCTCGCCGCCTGCCTGGCCTACACGGGGTTTCGCGGCAACACGTTGCCGGAGGTGCTTGCGCTCGTGCAGCGCACCGCCGCCGTCGACGGCACCGAGCCGGCCGGCACGGTCTACTTGCTGGCGAACAGCGACGTTCGAGCCGGGACGCGCCAGCCGGCCTTCGCCGCCACCGTCAAAGCGCTCGCGGCGCTCGGCCGCCGCGCCGAGATCCTCGACGCCGGTCGCGACGCTCAGGATGGCCGGATGCCCATCGGCAAGGACGACGTCCTCGGCGCCGTGATGGGGACGGCCGGTTTCGACTGGACCCGGTCCCGGAGTCGGCTCCTTCCCGCGGCGATCGCCGAGCACCTGACGAGCTTTGGCGCCTTCTTCCGCGAGCCGGGCCAGACCAAGGCCTCCGAGTTCCTGCGCCACGGAGCGGCGGGCACCTGCGGCACGGTGGTGGAGCCGTACGCGCTCGCGCAGAAGTTCCCACATCCGTTCCTGCACGTCTACTACGCCGAGGGCTGTTCTCTGGCGGAGGCGTTCTACCAGAGCGTGCAGGGGCCGTATCAGCTGCTGGTGATGGGCGATCCGCTGGCCCGGCCCTTTGCGCGGTTCGCAAGGGTAGCCATCGCTGCGCCCCCTGTCCACCGCCCCTGGAGCGGCGCGGTGGAAGTACGGGCGCAGGCCGTGCCGGCGGAATCCCTCCCGGTGGAGCGGCTCGAGCTGTGGGTGGATGGGCGGCGCGTTGCGACCGGACCGCCCGACACGGCGCTTCCCTGGGACACCCGCCAGAGTGAGGACGGCCATCACGAGGTGCGCGTCGTCGCGGTGGACGCATCGCGGGTCGGCACGCGTTCGGACGCCGTGGCGTGGATCGCCGTGGACAACGCCGGTCGGACCGTCACGGCGTCGGCTCGTGCGGGGCGCGTGCCGCTCGACGGCACGCTGCACCTCCGGGGTGTTGCCCGCGGCGCACGTTCCGTGGCGGTGGAGCAATGGGCGCGGGTCGTGGCGGAGGTGCCGGTGCGCGGCGCGGACTGGCGCGCGGAGATTGCGGCAGAGCTCCTCGGGCCGGGGCCGGTCATGCTGCAGGCGCGGGCGCTCCATGCGGCGGGGCCGGCGGCGCTGAGCGCGCCGCTCGAGGTGACAGTGACGCTCCCGAAGCCGATGCCGGCGCGAGAGACCGCAGGTCTTCGCCTGCCCGGTCTGCTCGCCGCGGTTGCGCCGCGCGAGGGAGCTGCGCAGCAGATGTTGCTGGCCGCGCTGGACGACCACCGGGGGCGGAGCCTCGCGCGCGATCTGGAGCGGCTCGGCGTCAAAACGCCCCGGCGCGTGACGGTCTCGGGCGAGTTCCGCGTGAAGACCGCAGGCCTGCACGAGCTCGTGGTCACCGCGGCCGGCCGGCTCTCGATCACCGTCGGTGACCGCGCGGTGGTGAAGGACCGTCGCGTCGAGGCAAGCCGGCCGCTGTTCGTGGCGCTGGGCCTCGAGAGCGGCTGGCACGCGGTCGTGCTCGATCTGGTGGCGCCAGCCGAGCCGCCGCGGCTTCTGGTGCACCTTGCCGGTGCGGACGTGGCGCAGCCGCTTGCCGGCGACGTGGTCCGTCACTGTGTGGAAGCGCTTGCGGCGGTGAAGCAGCCGCCCGCTGTCGAGGTCGAACCGGGAAAGCCGGCCGCGGTGCTCACCGACGGCAACCGCGCCGGGCAGGCCCTTCGGGTCCCGCCCGGAGGCGTCGAACTCGTCTTTACGCGGGTCGAGCGCGGGCTTGCCGCCGTCGTGCTGCACGCGGCGTCCCCCGGGAAGGACAGCCCGCCGTGGCCGGCGGCCTGGACGGTGGAGGCGCACTCGGGCTCAGGCCGCTGGCAAGCCGTGCGGTCGCTCGAGCTGGAGACGCTGCTTCGCGTGGAGCGGCCTGCCGGGAAGCACGAGATTCCCAAGCTGGTGAAGCTGGTGTTTGCGCCGGTCAGTGCGCGGGCGCTGCGGATCCGGGGCGATCCCGGCGGGGGTGATGCGACAGCAGAGCTGACCGAGATCGAGGTGCTGCGCAAGCGGTAGCGCAAGCGACAGCGGGGCGGGTCGGCGCCGCGTTACCGAGAATCACGCCCCTGGGGCGTGTTTCAGTTGCGCTGGCGTGGCGGCGCGCAATGTGTGCGCCCCTGCACCGGGTCCGGCTACTTCACCGGCTCCGTGACGGCGGGCGGTGTGGAGCGCTCGAGAAACAGGATGCAGAGCGCCTCGTAAACCTGGTCCCGCCCGAGGTCCTCGTAGGTGTCGTTCAGGATGGCCATGGCGCCCTCCAGATACCAATCGTGCCGGCCGACCCTCTCGATCCGCCCGAGGTCCATGGCCCGCTCGAGCGCGTAGAGGTGGTACGCCCAGTCCGCCGCCTGGTCCGGCCCCGGGAGCACGGCGCGGCGGCACTGGCGAACCGTGTAGAAATGTCCCAGCCATTCCAGCCCGGTCCGGGTCAGGCTGTCAATTGCCAGCCCGTCGCGCGACTTGTCGCCGGGTTTGACGCCGAGGCCCGCCCGGATGATCGCGAGCGAGGCCAGGCCGCCTGCGGTCATCGCCAGGTACGGTGTGCCGCGGCCGTGGGTCGCATACCCCCAGCCGGCGAGGTTCTCGCGCTGCCCGGCGAGCTTCCAGCCGGTCGCCAGCAGGTTTCGCTGCCAGTAGCCTAGCGCTCGGCGCCACACCTTCTCATCGATGCGGGCCCCCATCCGGCGCGCGGCATGGAGGCCCATCAGCGCGAACTGGGTGTTGGAGGCGTCCGGGTCGCCGGTCTCGGAAGGGAAGAACTTCCGGTCCTCGTTGCCGGCCACGTAGGTCCAGCCCCCGCCGAGCTGGCCCTTCACGAGGTAGCGCACGGCGGCCTCCACCACACGGCGGTCTTCCTCGCTGAGATCGCGCTGGGGCGGCTTGTCCCGAAACGCCTCGGGATCGCGCAGTACCTCGTCCGGCGTGTTCATCGCGTCGACGGCCATCAGCACAAGCGCGGCCGAGTAGGAGGCGTTGATCGGTGTCGAGCGAATGCGGGCGATCGTTCGCTGGACCACCTCGTGGGTCTTCGGCACCTTGGCGTGCAGCAGCGCCAGGAGATACAGGCCGTCGTAGCCCGACTTGAGTGCGAAGTTGTGGCCGTCGGCGGTCGTGCCGCCCCAGTCCTCGAGAATCCGCCTGGCGGCCTCGTCGATCCACGCATCGATCAGCGCCGGCATGTCCGTCTTCGCGATGACGCCCTTGAGCGAGTAGACGTGCGGTAATGTCACCCGCACATTGCGGTCCTGCTTGAGCGCCACTCCCGTGTAGAGCTGCTCCAGCGCGACCCGCACGTCGTAGGTGTACGTGAACCGGACAGTGGCTTCCCGCAGGAGCCCGGCGTTGAGGTCGTGCTGCGCCTCGAAGGAGAGCTCGCCGTCGGTGATCTGGTAGAAGCGGCGGTCCTTGCCTTGGGGGCGCACTCTCGCGAGACGGAGGGAGCCGCTGAGGAAGAGCAACGGTCCGACCACGCTCGTCACCGTGATGGTGCCGGCGACCCGCACCGGAGTGTAGGCCTCGAAGAACGCGAAAGTGTGGTCGACCGCGAAGGTCTGCCCGCGCTTCGGAGTGCCGGGGGGCAGGCGCGTGACGAAGGCGAGCGAGAGGAAGGCCGGGTGCTTCGGTTCGCTGAGCAGCGTGCCGCCTGGGCCAAGGTCGCTGCCGAACAGCCCCAGGTGCCGCACGCCGAGCACTCCCTCGAGCGCGTAGGCGACGTAATCCTCGGGCTTGAGCTTCCATCCGGAAGGACCCTGGGTCTGGGCCGAGGGCCGCGCAACCAGGGCCGACAGCAAGATCAGGCAGAGGGAAGACGACAGGGCGCGCTCGCAGTTCATGGGCAGACTCTCCGGGTCGGGATGCTCAGAATACTGTAGCCGCCGGGCGTGCCGCTGCGGCCGCTTTTTCCCATTGCCGGAGCAACCTCGGTCGGCACGGCCGGAGCAACCTCGGTCGGTCTCCGGGTCGTTCCGGTGGGGGAGCAACGTCGGTCGGCCGGGTGGGTCGGCCCGGTGGGTCGGCCCGGTGGGGGAGCAACCTCGGTCGGCACGGCGAGAGCCGCCGCGGGAGCGCCCTCCGGCGGGAGCAACCTCGGTCG
>JAFGQW010000327.1 GCA_016935485.1 Planctomycetota bacterium
AGCACCTCGCGCGCCGCGCCTTCTTCCGCCGGATATGCTGTTGCTGTGGCGTTGGCGAAGACCGGGATGGACCCGGCCATGAACGGCGTATCCGCCAGCGCGGCCGCGAACGGCGCCCGCGCCGCCGCCACCAGCGGGCTGTGGAAGGCCGCGGACACGTTGAGGATGCGGTGGCCGATGCCACGTGCGGCGAGGCGCTCGGCCGCCCGCTCAACCTCCGCGCGCGCCCCGGAGAGAACGACCTGCTCGGGCGCGTTGCGGTTGGCGACCACGAGGTCCAGCGACTCCTCGCCGAGCCACGCCTCCATGGTCGCCGCGGAGCTCCGCACCGCGATCATGCCGCCGCGGCCGTCGTCCGCTCCGGCCATCAGCTCGCCGCGGAGCCGGCTCAGCAGGAAGAGGCTCTCGGCGTCGAGGCGCCCGGCGGCGAACAGCGCGGTGAGCTCGCCGTAGCTGTGGCCCGCCGTCGCCGCGGGGCGCACGCCGAAACGCCCGAGCACGCCGAGCGCGCCGCTGCTGACCGCGCCCAGCGCCGGCTGGGCCGCACGCGTGTCGCGCAGCGCCTCCTCGTTCGCGGCGGCTGCTTCGCGGTCGAAGGTCGCGGGAGGGTAGATCAGCGCGCCGAGCCGGCGCCCGCCCACCGGGCCGACGACGCGGTCGGCGAGCGCGAGCGCCTCGAGCATCTCCGGGAACTCGCACACGAGATCGAGGAGCATTCCGACGTACTGCGAGCCCTGGCCGGGGAAGAGCGCGGCGAGCCGGCCGGGCGCCGCGCCCGCGCCGAAGTGAGCGCCGTCCGGCGTGCTCCAGGCCCGCTCCTCGCCGCCGGCCGCGAGCCGCTGGCGCGCGCTCCGGGACACCGCCGCGAACTCGCTCCGCCCGGCTTCGAGCACGAGGACAAGCCGGCACGGATTCTCCGGGCGGAACGCGTCGCGCGAGCGCGCGGCGAGCGCGCGCGTCTCCTCCCAGGACGCGCTTTCCGGCCAGGCGTCGAGCTGCGCCAGGAGGGCGCGCGGCTCCGGGCCCGAGAACGCGGCGATCTGCACCCGCCCGTCGCCGTCCGGCGCGGCCTTCTCGGCCGCGTGCTCCTCGAGCACGACATGGAAGTTGGAGCCCCCGAAGCCGAAGGCGCTCACGGCGGCCCGCCGCGGGTGCCCTTCCGGCGGGAGCCACGGCCGCTTGGCCGCGTTCACGTAGAACGGCGACTCGCCGGGCGCGAGCCCCGGCGCCGGGCGCGAGACCTTGATCGTGGGCGGCAGCACCTTGTAGTGGAGCGCCAGCGCCGCCTTGATGAGACCCGCCGCGCCGGCCGCCGCCTTGGTGTGGCCGATCTGCGACTTGACGGAACCGAGCGCGCACCAGGCGCCTTCCCGTTCCGCGGCGCCGTAGACCTCGGCGAGCGCGCGCACTTCCACGGCATCGCCCACCTTCGTGCCGGTGCCGTGCGCCTCCAGCAGCTCGACGGTCGCGGGGGGGATCGCGGCGCTCCGGTAGGCGTGGCGCAGCGCGCGGACCTGCCCGGCGACGGTGGGCTCGTAGATCGCGCCGCCCCGTCCGTCGCTCGAGGAGCCGATGCCGCGGATCACGGCGTAGATCCGGTCGCCGTCGCGCTCGGCATCCTCCCGCCGCCGGAGCACGAGGACCCCGAGTCCCTCCCCGAGGATCGTGCCGTCGGCCTCTGCGTCGAAGGGCCGGGCGTCGCTGCGCGGCGAGAGGGCCGGCGTCTTCGAGAAGCACATGTACATGAAAACGTCGTTGAAGGTATCGAGCCCGCCGGTGACCACCAGGTCGGCGCGCCCCGCGCCGAGCTCGAGCGCACCCATGTGGATGGCGCTGAGCGAGCTGGCGCACGCCGCGTCGACGACGCAGTTGGTGCCGCGCAGATCGAGGCGGTTCGCGATGCGGCCCGCGGCGACGTTGCCGAGCAGTCCCGGAAAGGAATCCTCCTGCCAGGGCACGTAGGCCTCCGAGATGCGCCGCACCACGTCCTGCGCGACGGCGGGATCCACGCCGGCCTCGCGGAGCGCGCGCCGCCAGATGGGGTGGCCCAGTCTGGCACCCAGCGGAATCACGAGTTCCAGGGTGCCCGTGACCCCGAGGATCACGCTTACCCGGTCGGGGTCGAAGGCGCGCTCGCCGGGGCCGTAGCCGGCGTCCCGGAGCGCCTCGCGGGCCACCAGGAGGCCGAGGAGCTGGGTGGAGTCGGTCGACTCCAGCGCCCTGGGCGTGAGCCCGAACTCCAGGGGATCGAACGTTACGGGCTCGAGGAATCCGCCGCGGGTGCCGTAGGTGCGGTCCGGAGCCTTCGGGTCGGTCGCGTGGAAGTCCTCGACGCTCCAGTGCGTCGGCGGCACGTCCTCGATCGCGTCCACACCGTTCTTGATGTTGGCCCAGTAGGTGTCGAGGTCGCGCGCCCGCGGGAACATGCAGCCGATCCCGACGATCGCGAGCGGCGGGAAGGCGGGTGCGTCGGATGTCACGGCAAGCTCCGTCCGGTCATAGCCATCGTTCCAGATCCCGCCGCTCGCGCGGCACGATGCGGGCAAGCTCGGGCGCCAGCGCCACGCCCTGGATCCGAAGCGCGTGGGCCCGGGTCAGCACCGCCGCCCCGCAGAGCAGGTTCAGCGCCACGGTGCTCACCAGGCGCTGCTCCGGCGCCTCCAGGCAGCTCGATCGCACCCACTCGTTGAAGGCGCCCATCGCGGGGCCGCACCAGATCTGGTAGTCCATCTGGCGCGACGGTTCCCCGGCGTTGGCCCAGCGGGAGGACTCTCCGAGGTACCAGCGGAACACCAGCGCCATCTTCTTCCGCGGGTCCTTGCGGGCGGCGGCGATCGGCGCGGGATCGCGCGCGGCGAAGTAGGCGCACGTCCGTTCCCACACGTCCGCAAAACGCGCGCGAAACCAGGTCTTCTCGAGCGTCTCGCGCTCGGCCGGCGCGATCGCCTCGAGACGGTCGACGGTGCGGTAGAGCTCGTGCAGCCGGGCGGCACGGAGCCCGAACATGGTGCCGCGCTTGAGCACCTGCACCTTGACACCCATCTCGAACATGTCGGCGGCCGGCGCCATCATGACGTCCGCCGGCCCGGCCGCAGCGAGCATCGCGCGCACGCGGTCCGAGGTGCCCGCCTCGCGGCAGCTCTGGTTGATCGAGCCCGTCATCACGTAGGCCGCCCCCATCGCGAAGGCGGCGGCGACGGCGGCCGGCGTGGCGAGGCCTCCGGCCGCGCCGACGCGGAGCGGCTGTTCGTAGCGGTGCTCGGCCTGCATCCGGTCGCGGAGCTCGAGCAGCGCCGGCAGCACCACCAGCGCCGGGCGGTTGTCGGTGTGGCCGCCGGAGTCGGCCTCCGCCGTGAGGTCCTCGGCCATGGGCACGCGGGCGGCCAGCTCCGCGGCGTCGGGCGCGAGCTTCCCGGCCTCGACGAGCGCCTGCAGGAAACGGGCGGGCGGTGGCGCGAAGAACTTCGCCGCCACCTCGGCGCGCGATGCCTTCGCGACGATCCGGTTCGGCACGACGATCCGGCCGTCGGCGCCGCGGTGAATGCCGTGCACGCGGTAGCGCACGAGCGGCAGCGTGAGATCGAGGTAGGCCGACGCCTCCACCCGGCGCACGCCGCGGCGGAGGTAGCAGTCCACGACCGCGGCCTCGAGCTCGGGCTCGGCGGGGCTGTGGATCAGGTTGAAGCCGTGGGGGAGGGCGCCGAGGCTCGCAGTCAAGCGGCCGATGGCGGCCTCGATGCGTTCGAGCGGGAGCCCGGCCGCGCCGAAGAAGCCGAGCAAACCGTCCCGCGCCAGCGCCTCGACCAGCTCCTCGGAGGCGATGCCGTTCGCCATGGAGCCGGCGGCGTAGGCGAAACGCAGCCCGTGAGCGCGCCGGAAGGAGGGGTCGCCGAGCCGTGCCGGCGGACAGGCTGGCAGGAAGGCGATCCTCGCGCCGGCGCACCGAGGCGGGGAGTCCACCGCCGCGACGACCGGCCCGTCAGGCGTGTCGACAACCCAGCATGGGGTGTCGAGCTCCTCGAGCGCGGCCCGCAGGGAGGCGAATCGGCTCGCGGGCGCCGGGGTGGGTCGGGTGGTAAGCTCGTTCACGGACTTCGGTTCGTGCTGTGCCATGGTGGCGTCAGGGAGGATCGCTCCCGGAGGATCGAACCCCGACGGGATGGAGGCCGCGCGGAGCAGTCGCCCCCGGCCCGGGGAACCGGGCTGGACGGTCTACCCGCCATCCTCTTAGCCCACAGGGACGGCCCCCGGAAAAGTGAACCGGGATTGTATCGCCCCGCGGCGGCGCGCAGCAAGGGCCCGGAAGTCGCGAACTCGCACGACGCGCGGTGAAACCGGCCGGCACACCGTCTCGATTTCGAACGACGCGTGGTGATGCGGGACGTGCACGCTCCGCCTCACCTGCAGTCACGCGGCACAAGCTGGCCGCTGCCGCCGGGCGGCTATGGGCTGGCGGGCCGTGCCCGCGCTACGGTGCTGCCGGGGCCAGCGGGCGGTGCTATCCTCCCTGGAGGCGGTGCTCGCGGAGTCCGGCCGGGTGGGCTCGTCCGCGGCCGGGCGCCGCCAGGCAACCGGGCATCGGCGTGCAGACGGCGCGGCGCGCGGCCGGAGGTGAGGCGTGCTCGATACGAGGAAGAGGAAGCCGGCGTGGCTCGCGCTGGTGCTCCTGGCGGGTGCCTTCGGTGGGCCGGCGCCGGCTCAGGAGGACGCGGCGGTCTCCTCCCCGGCGCGCATCGCCGAGGCGACGGCCCGCGGGCTCGAGTTCCTCCGGCGCGAGCAGACCCCCGAGGGATGCTGGCGGGCGGACATCGGCTACAAGCTGATGGAGGACTACCGGGTCACGAGCGATGTCCTCGACCAGCGCCGCCACGGCGGGGGCCATGTCGGGGTGTCGAGCCTGGCGGTGATTGCGTTCCTGGCGGGCGGACACGTGCCCGGGCGGGGGCCGTACGGCAGCGTGATCGAACGCGGCATCCGCTACGTGCTCGACTGCACGAGTGCCGAGGACGGCTACGTTTCCCAGAACGGCTCGCGCATGTACAGCCACGCTTTTGCGACGCTGTGCCTGGCCGAGGCCTACGGCATGACGCACGAGGGCGGCCTTCGCACGAAGCTGCAGGACGCGGTGGACCTGATCGTCAAGAGCCAGAACGCCGCGGGGAGCTGGCGCTACGTGCCGTTCGCCCAGGACTCGGACATGTCGATCACGGTCTG
>JAFGQW010000057.1 GCA_016935485.1 Planctomycetota bacterium
AGGGGGCGGAGTTTGCGGGTGCGGGTGAGCGTGCGGGTGCGGGTGTCGCGCGCGAAGGGCGCGCGCTGGGGTGGCGCTGGCGGGCGGCGCCCGCGGGGCGTGCGAGTGCGGGTGTCGCGCGCGAAGGGCGCGCGCTGGGGTGGCGCGGGCGGGCGGCGCCCGCGGGGCGTGCGGGTGCGGGTGTCGCGCGCGAAGGGCGCGCGCTGGGGTGGCGCGGGCGGGCGGCGCCCGCGGGGCGTGCGGGTGCGGGAGCTACTTCAGCTCCTCGGGCGGCAGGACGAGCCGGCCGCGCGCGCCGCTCTGCGGAGTGATGATCTGGGGCTGGAGAAAGAACAAGATCTCGGAGGTGCTGTAGGCCTTGTTGGAGGAGGAGAAGAGCCAGCCGAGTATCGGGATATCTCCGAGGAGCGGCAGCTTGCTCTCCTGGACGAGCTCCGTCGTGTAGTAGAGGCCGCCGAGGAGGAAGATCTCGCCGTGCTTCACGTTGACCACCGTGTTTGCCTTGCGGGTGGAGATGTAAGGTACCGCCACGCCACCGCTCGTGGCAGGGTCCGAGTACCCGGTGACGCTGGTCACCTGGGGCTCTACCTCGAGACGGATGGTGTCCTCGGCCACGACGGTCGGCACCACCTTGAGCTGCACGCCGGTGGTCTGGAACGTGGTGGTGACCGTGGTGATGCCGGCTTGGTTGAAGTTGGCCGTCTGGATCGGCGTGCGCTCGCCGGTCTCGATGTAGGCCTCGTGGCCGTTCAGCACGCGCACGGACGGTGCCGACAGCACTTCGACCTCCTGGAACTGCTTCAAGACCTCGATGGCCACATCGAGCTGGAGATGCTGCTGGTACGTATCCGCGAGCAGCCGGGTCCCCTGGAACGCGAGCGGCCCGCCCTGGAGGCCGCCCGGGCTCAGCGACTGCAGGAAGCCGGCGGCGCTGAACGCGCTGGTCAACCGGTTGAACAACGTGCTCCGGTGGGCCGGATCTTCCTCGAGTGCGACGCTGATGCCGCGTTGATCGGCATTGGTGCGCGTGACCTCGACGACGCGCACGTTGATCTCGACCTGGAGGACGTCGGCCTCGACCAGCGCGATGAAGCTGTCGACGTCCTCGACCCGGGCGACCGGCCCCTCGACGAGAAGGAGATCGAGGCCGCCGCTCTTGTACTTGTGGAAGTCGGGGTGCGTCGTGATCTTGATGCCCTCGGGAAACGTCTTCTCGATCAGTTGCTTCAGGACGGCCGACTTGCCTTGGCGGGTGTAGTACATCTTCATCATCTGGCCGTCGGCGGTGATCATGGAGGGCTGTTCGGGGCGGGTGTCCTCCAGGATCTCCAGCGCGGCGGGGGGTGTCGCGTCGGTGGTGACGGTGAGGTCCTTGCGGGGCTGGTGCAGCTCGCTCTGGCAGCCAAGCCCGAGGAGCGCAAGCACGAACAACGGACCGACCGTGCGCGCCGCTTGGATCATGTTTGTGCGCTGTTCCATCCGTGCCCGCTCGCGGGGCGGCCGCGACGCCGACCGCCTCCGCCCAGGCAGGCCGCCGTCAGTCGGCCAGAATCGCCTCAGTCCAGCGTGATCGAGGGGATGATGGCCAGGAGAGTCTCGGTCACGTCGACCGGAGGTGCACCATCGATGAGAATCGCCGTGCGAGCCCCGATCAAGTCGTAGCCCTGCTCCGCGGAGACCCTCTTGAGCGCCTTATAGAAGATGCGATTGCTCTTCTGCATCAGGATCCAGTAGCGCCCACTGCTCTTGGTGAGGCGCTCGCTCTTGACTTCCTGATAGAAGGAGATCGCATCGAAGACCTTCTGGGTGTCCAGCACGGCGGGCCGCTGGAAGGTTCGATACTGGCCGAAGTAAATGTCGCGGGTGCGGAGGCGCACCTTGATCTGCATGGACGCCTGGGGCGCAGGCGTGCCGATTGCGCCGGACGTCTCGGCGTCGGGAGCGGCGGAAGTCGAGGTGTTGCGCACCTCCGGGGCGGGCGTTGCGGCCGCGGGAGCGCCTTCGTGCACCACCGCCGCCTTCTGGGCGACGCTCGGCGGGCTCTTGGGCGGCGGGGTCGGGCCGCCCGCCTGCGCGGCCGGCTGGAAGGCCAGCAGCAATCCGACGGCTGTCGCCGAGACCATCCAGCTCCTCAGGCCATTCCCTCTCGTAGCCATCTCTCGTCTCCGGTTGGGCGCTTCTTGGTTCAAAGTTCGAGGACCTCGGGCCCTTCGCAACCGGTGTGCCTAAGATCAACCGGATTTTCACAACGAAACCCGTAAGTCTAAGTGCCGGTTTGGATAATGGAGACTCGACCGGATTCCGATCCAATCCGGAAACGTCCTCTCCGCTGCATCCGTGGAGGTCCCTCGGTCCATTCTCGCCATTTCTCGCCACGCATGGCGAAATGATGGCCAATTAATTTCGCCATGAGGCGATCGCGGCTGGGAAGGTCTCTCAGGCGCGGTCCAGACGGAGGAACGTCGGCAACTAGGCCTCGGGTTTCGCGGTGTCATCCAGGATGCGGTAGACCGCGGCCCGGCGGGACCCGATGCGTTGTATGAGGCGCTTCTGGATAAGATCGTTCAAATCGCGAATTCCGGTGCGCGTGGAGATGTTCATCATCGCGACGTACTCCTGGTTGGTCACGGACTTCTTGCGGCGGAGGTACTGCAGGAACTCGCGCTGACGGGGATTGATGACCTGGCCTTCGTCGAGGACGTCTTGCGCCGGAGTGCCTCCGCGGAGAGGGGCCTGAGCGACCGAGGCGTCCAGGGGGTCGTCCCGGGGCGTCTCGGGCTTCGATGCGGCCGGCGGGGCGGCGCGGACCCGGGCGTCCTCGAGCACGATGTGGTGGGGTTCGAGGTGGCTGCCGACGTCGACGGCGACCACGGCGCGCTCGAGCACGTTCTTGAGCTCGCGGATGTTGCCGGGCCAGTCGTAGTTGTGGAGCTTGTCCATCGCGGCGGGGCGGATGCCGGCGACGGCTCCCGGGCGCAGCTGGTCGTGGGCCCGGAGGAAGAAGTCGACCAGCGCCGGAATCTCCTCCTTGCGGTCGCGCAGCGGCGGGATCTCCAGGGAGATCACGTTGAGGCGGTAGTAGAGATCCTCGCGGAAGGAGCCCTTTCGGACGAGCGCGAGCATGTCCTGGTTGGTCGCGGCAATGATCCGGACGTCGAGCTCGATGGACTCGGTGCCGCCGATCCGCTCGATCTTCTTGTCCTGGAGGACACGGAGGAGCTTGACCTGGGTGGAGGGCGAGATCTCGCCGATCTCGTCCAGGAAGAGCGTGCCACTGTCCGCCAGCTCGAAGCGGCCCAGCGTGCGCTTGTGGGCGCCCGTGAAGGCGCCGCGCTCGTGGCCGAACAGCTCGCTCTCCAGCAGCAGCTCGGGAAGCGCCGCGCAGTTGACCTTGATGAGGGGCCGGCTGTGACGGTTGCTTCGGCGATGGATCAGCTCGGCGAAGAGCTCCTTGCCGGTGCCGGTCTCCCCGGTGATCAGCACGGTAACGTTGGTAGCGGCGATGCGATCGATGGTGCGGACGATCTCGAGCGACCGCGGGCTCTTGAGCACCATCCCGGTCTCCTCGAAGGACTCGGCGCGGGCGGGTCGGGCGAGGGCGCTCGCGCTGGCTGTGCCGGTGTCGATTCGCAGCGCCTCGGCCGCGTCGAGGGCGCGCGCCGCCGCTCTCAGCAGGAACTCGAAGCTGTTGCCATCCTCCGGGAAGGTGACGCTTCCGCAGCGCAGGGTGAGGGGCAGCCGCCGGCTTCGGCCGAGGGCGAGCGGGTGTATCGCGAGCGTGCCGGCGAGCTGCTGCGCAGCCTCGAATCCGGTTTCGCGGTCGGCCTCGGTCAGCGCGATCAGGAACTCGTTGGTCTCCAGGCGAGTGGCGAAGCTGCCCTCGCGGCGGAGGACATTGCGCAGCGCGTTCGCGACGGCCCGCAGCAGGAGGTGCAGGCCGGCCGTTCGATAGCGCGCCGCCACGATGGGCGTTTCCTCGACGCGGAGCTTCACCAGGGCGAGGCTACGGCGGTGGCGCGCGGCGCGCTGGATCTCGTCCTTGAGCCGGCCCTCGAAGAAACCGGGCGTGAGGAGACCGGTCACCGGGTCCTCGACCGCGAGACGGTAGAGGCGGGCGTTCTCGAGTGCGCCGGCGATCTGTCCGGCCATGGTGGCGAGCACGAGCAGGGCCTCGGCGTCGAGTCGGGGCGCCTCGCTGGTGGCGGCCGCGGGAGCAAACGCGAGCACGATGAGGCCGATCGGGTCCCCGTGATAGTCGAGCGGCAGGGTCACGACCGGGTTCGGGGGTTCGTCGGCCAGCCGGAGCAGCGCATCCTCGCCCCGGCCGAGCGTGAGCCAGCGGATCGCGCGCACGCACGTCGGTCTGCCGGCGTTCATGGCCTGGAGGAGGAAACTGCCCGCGGCCGGGATGCGGCGGGGCTCGATCGGCCGGGACTCCTGGCGGCCGCCCAGGACCGAGAACGCGTCGGTGCCCGGCTCGTGCAGGGCGACGAACACCGTGGCGGGGTGGAGGTTGTGTTGGAGGATCTCCGCGACCGTCTGCACGATCCCGTCGATCGTGCGCCGGTCGTTGAGCGCGCGCATCCCGCTGTTCAGCAGGTCCAGGCCCGCCAGACGCTTGCGCAGCTGCGCGGCCATGTCGTTGAACGCGGCGGTCAGGTTGCCCACCTCATCGTGGGACTGGATGGGCACCGGCGGCATGCGATCCTCGCCCTGGGCGAGGCGGCGGGCGGCGCGACTCAGTCCGACCAGCGGATCGATGACCCGGCGGGTGACGAGGAATGTGATCACGACGAAGAGCAGCAGCATCACCGCGCCGACCACCAGGGCGGAGCGCAGGATTGTGCCACGGAGCTTGAACGCTTCCAGGCGGTTGACGGCCGCCCCCACGACCAGCACCGGTTCCTCCATCGCGTCGAGGAGGGTTCGCGCCCCTACGGTGCAGTCCACGCCGCCGAGCCGGCGCCGCTCGAGCACCGGGGCATCGGGGGTTGAGGCAGCGCGCAGGGCGAGGATGCGCGCCGCGCGGACGGCCGCCATCCGGTGGTCCTCCTCGGCGGCCATGAAACCGGCGAACGGGTGGCCCAGCCCGGGGTGGAAAGCGAACGCGGAGACCTCGGGGTCGTTCTCGAGGATGCCTTCGATCCAGGCCGGTGCAATCGACCGCACCGCGCACAGTGACCAGCGCTGCGGTTCGCGCGGAGCCCGCACCGGTGCGTGGCCGATCGCGAGGACGGCGCTGTGGCTGCCGTAGAGACCGGACCGATCGGCGCGCGGCACGATCCAGCCGCTTCCCTGGGCCGACGGCTCCGCGCGGCCACGGTGGACCTTGCGAAGGAGCCGGTCCCAGAGCAAGATCTCCAGCGCGCCGTTGCGGCTCTCCGGCCAGCGCTTCTCGATCTCGGCGAGCCGGGCAGCGAGCCGGGAATCGAAATCGGTCGGCGCTTCCTGGTCGAGGAGGACGAGCAGGTCGCGATCGCGGACGACCTCGCGCGCAATGGTCTCCATGCGCAGCGTCAGGCGATCGATTTCGGCGGCGACCTGGTTCGTGGCGCTGTGTGCCCGCAGCGCGATCTTGCGATCGATCTGCACGCGGATCTCGTCGTCGAGGTAGACCACCAGCAGCGCCAGCGGTGGCATCGCGACCAGACCGATCGCGAGGAACAGTTTGAGGCGAAGGCGGCGCGTCTGGCCGAGCCCGTCGGCGGCCAGGACCAGCACGAGCGGCAGGAGGCAGGCCAGCAGCGCCACTCCGGCCCATTTGCGTGCCCCTTCGATGAGGCCTTCGGGCGTGAGCTTGAGCGCCAGTCTCAGCCCGCTGAGGTCGGTCAGCGGCAGGTAGGCGACCACCTCAGCACCCTCGCGCCGGGGCTGCGGGGAGGACACCGCCGGCATGACGGAGCTCGTGATGCGAAAGCCGTCGAGGGCGGCGCGGAGCTCGGCGGCCAGGCGGATCGAGCCCGGATCTGTGGCGTCAATGCCGGCGGGCAGCGCACGGGTTGTGGGGGCGCTGTCGGTCGCAATGCGCGTGCCCCCGGTGATTGCCGTGACCGTGATCTCTTCGGGGCCGGAGCAGCCGGGCTGCCACTGGATCTCGATCGATCGCAGCGCGGACGCCCGCCCCGCCGCGAGCGGCACGGTGAGCACGTCGCGCCGCGTGCGGACCGGGTGGCCCGAGTCGCGGTCCCACACGGCGTTCAGCGCAACCTGGGTGCGCATCCGCGGCGGATGCTTGTCCCGCCGCGGCCGGCAGGATTCCAGATGGACTCCCGATTCGAGCGGGATGCGCTCGATCTCGTCATTGTCGTAGACGAGCACCACCTGCGCGACGGTCGTGCCCAGCGGGGAGCCCTCCGGGTAGCCGCGCCAGCACTTGAAGAAGACCCACAGGCAATCCAGGCGCTGGTCGACGGCAAGGGGACGCTCCCAGGCCCGCTGCGCGGAGACCGTCGGGCCGGTCGTGCCGTAGACGAGCTCCAGGGGGTGGATGGCGCTCGACTCCAGGCGAAACGGGATGCCCTGCCAGCGGCTGCCTGCCAGGGAGGAGATGCCGTGTACCTCCACGATATGCGCGTCGTCCTCGGGGAGGATCACGAGGCGGCAGGGGCGGTCGGCGGATCGGAGGACCCCGCGCGTGTTCGTGCGCACCTCGAAGCCGCGCCGGCCGCCGGGATCGGGGGGCGCGGGCAGCGGAAACGACACCAGCGGGCGGCGCTCGGTCGTGGCGGTCTTCTGGAAGAGGTCGCCGGTCGGGCCGCTGAAAAGCAGGGTCTCCAGGCCGCGGTCCGCCCTCTGCTGGGAAGCTCCCTCGAGGTAGATCCGCGCGATCGGCTGTTCGGGGTCGGGCGTGAAGAGCTCGGGATCGATGCCGGGTCGCCTCGAGGCCGACAGCACCAGGCTGAGCGAGTCCCCGAGCTCCTCGCCGAGCACCAGAAACGCGGTCCGTCCGCCCCGGCGCACTTCCACCCCGGTCCAGTCGCCGAGGTACTCGGGCGGCCCGGCCGTTGCGCCTTCGGCGGCGTGCGGCGGGAGCCGGACGGTGCCCCGCCTGCCCACGGGCAGGAACGTGTAGCGGTAGTCCTTGCGGGTACCCACGTGCATGCCCTTGACGAGGTCGAGGAGATCGTCGGGTTTGACCAGGTCCTGGCAGGAACCGACCACCTCCTTGACCCGGCGGGCAGCGTCGGCCACACGATCCTCGACCAGCCGGTCCGAGATCCGACGGATCGCCGCGCTCGCCACCACGACCACGATCAGGGCGACGCCGCATGCGGCGGTGATGAGGAGCTTCCGGCGTAGCCTCCAGCCCGCGATCCAGCGCACCAGCCAGGTGAAGAAGAACGCGAACAGGATGAGTGCGGCCGCCAGGCCGAGGACGAAATAGACGTGGTCATTCTGGCCGCGCGTCGCCGGGCGCGTCGGTGCAAGCCGCCTGGCGGGGTCGTGAACCACGAGCGAGCCGAAGTGGGACGGGCGCTGCCAGAGGTCGCCCTTGCCGTTCCACGTCATGTAGACGTACTTGTTGCGGTCGGCGTCGCCCGGCTCGCGATCACCCAGTGCGATGTTGAAACCGATCCGGTAGCCGTCGCGGATCCGGCCGCCGAGGTGCGGGAGATTCACCAGGGGAAAGCGCGCCTCGAAGGTGTAGCCGGATCCCTTGGCGAGGGGGCGGAAGACGACCTCGACGCCGACGAATCCGGCATCTCCGCCCACGAAGGCGCCGCGCCGCATGACTCCCCAGGGGGGGCCCTCGCGATGGCCCGGCCAGAGGAAGATCTGGTAGTCGTCGTCGGAGTACGTGGCGCGGGGCGAGGCGTCGTCCGGGTCGGTGTCGAGGAAGATCTCGATCGCGTCGCCTTCGTTCCAGTCGCCGAGGTTCTGGGACGGCGGGGCGACGACGCGGTCGTCCAGGATGTGGCCCAACAGGTAGAGGGCGCACGGGTCGAGTGCGAGGCTCACCCAGCCGCTAAGGTCGTCGGGGCCGCGCCACTTCCCGTCGCGCTCGAGCACGACTTGCGTGGGCCGCTGCGTCGCACCGGTATCGAGGTCCCCCGAGACCGGGAGGTTCTTGAGGGGGATCCTGCGATAGAGCGATTCGTTCCATTCATCGAGAACGCCGTCGATGACCGGGGAGAGCGCCTGCGGAATCCCCCGGAGGACCTCGCGGTCATGAACGGGCGACTGCCCGGTTGCTGGGGGTCCCAATGAGGCGGCAGTGGCCAGAAGCGTCAAAGCGAGCGCGGACCGAACGATGCGCCTGCGTGCGGCTCGGAAATTCGCCATCCCGTGCTCCGGACGCCCTGGGGAAGTCTTGCCAGCACGGCAGCCGTGCAGGCTATCCCAGTGCAAAGTAAAGCATTATATACGCCATTTCGGAAATGTTGCCAAACTGGATTGACACGGATGGCAAAAATAAATCGCCACGCCGAGTGGCGTGGCGATTTCGGGTATCAGAGAGATAAAGGGCTCAGTCGGTCAGTCGGGACGCCTTCCGCTCCCTCCGCGGCGCCGAGGTCCGCGGCGCCGCGAGGACCCCTCGCCGTTCCCGGGGCCATGGCGCGGCCCGCGATCCTGACCACGCGGCGGACCACCGGCACTGTCGCGTCCCTGGCCGGAACCGGGTCTTTGGCGCGGCTCCCAGCCGGGGCGGTCGCTCCGCCCCGCCGGACCCGGCCGGTCGGGTGCGCCGCCGCGGGGTCTCTGGCGATCCTGCGCGCCGCCCCGCGGACCCTGTTGCCGGTCGGGTGCGCCGTCCCGCGGACCCTGACGATCCTGGACGCTTTGCGGACCCTGCTGCCGGTCGCGTGCGCCGCTCCCCCGCGAACCCTGGCGGTCCTGAGCGCCCCGAGGTCCCGGTCGGTCGGGGCCACCAGCGCGGGGTTTCTGGCGATCCTCCGCGCCGCTGCGCGGGGGCAGGTCGCGCCCACCTCGAGGCGGCTCAGGAGCCTGCTGTGAGCGGTCCGGTTCCTGCGGGCGACCACGGCGACCGCCCCGCCGGCGGCGGGATGAGCGGCGGCTGGGTTCGGGTTCCCGGCGGACCTCCTCCCGGGGAGCCACTTCGAGGATCTCCTCGTCCTCGTCCTCCTCCTCCTCCTCTTCCTCCTCCTCGTCTTCCTCGACGAAGTCCTCGTCCTCTTCGTCCTCGTCCTCTTCGTCCTCGTCCTCTTCGTCCTCGTCCTCGTCGTTCTCGTCGAGCTCCACCTCGTCGAAGACGTGGGCCTCCTCCTCCTGCTCCTCTTCTTCTTCTTCCTCCTCCTCGTCTTCCTCCTCCCAGTTCACGACTTCTGGTGCGGCCTCGACTTCGACCTTGGCCGGTTCGCGGGAGGGGCGGCCACGCCGGCCGCGGTCGGCGCGCGTGTCGGCGGGGGGCTCCGGGTCCTTCCGGGACGGCTCGGCAAGCACGAGGCGGATCTTCCCGAAGTCGTTGATGTCCGCGACGACGACCTCGACGAGGTCGCCCGGTCGGTACAGGTCGCTCACGCGGTTGACGTAGCCGTTGCCCATGTCGGAGATGTGCAGCAGACCGTCCTGTCCGGGGATGATCTCGATGAAGGCGCCGAAATCCTTGATGCTGATCACCTTGCCCGTGTAGCGCTTGCCCACTTCCGCTTCGGCGGTGAGGGCGTCGACCTGCTGGCGGGCGGCCTCGAGACTGGTGCTGCTGGTGGCGTAGATCGCCACGTGGCCGGCTTCGTCCACGATCTCGATCTTCGCGCCGGTTTCCTCCTGGAGCTTGCGGACGGTCTTGCCTCCCGGTCCGATCAGGAGTCCGATCTTGTCGGGGTTGATCTTCAGGATGACGAACCGCGGCGCGTAGGGGCTGAGGTTGGCGCGCGGCCGCGCGAGCACCTTCTTCATCTCGCGCAGGATGTGCAGCCGCCCCTCGCGGGCCTGCTCGAGGGCGTCGGCCAGCACCTCGCGCGGGATCCCGCTGATCTTGATGTCCATCTGGAGGGCGGTGATCCCCCGGTCGGTGCCGGCGACCTTGAAGTCCATGTCGCCGTGGTGGTCCTCGTCGCCGAGGATGTCGGACAGGATGAAGTACTTCTCGGCTTCGCGGATGAGCCCCATGGCGATGCCGGCCACGGGACGTTCGATCTGGACGCCTGCATCCATGAGGGCGAGCGATCCGGCGCAGACCGTGGCCATGGAGCTCGACCCGTTGGATTCCAGGATGTCCGCCACGATCCGGATGGTGTAGGGGAAGGCCTCCTGCGAGGGGAGCAGCGCCTCCAGGGCCCGCTCGGCCAGGGCGCCGTGGCCGATCTCGCGCCGGCCGGGTCCGCGGATCGGGCGGCACTCGCCGACACAGAAGGGCGGGAAATTGTAGTGCAGCAGGAAGTGCTTCTTCACCTCCTCCTGAAGACCGTCCACGATCTGCTTGTCGGCCGTGGTGCCGAGCGTGCAGGTCGCAATCGCCTGGGTCTCGCCCCGGGTGAACAGCGCAGAGCCGTGCGTCCTGGGCATCAGGCCGACGTCGGCCGTGATGGGCCGGATCTCGGCGAGGCCGCGGCCGTCGACGCGCGCGCCCTCCCGCAGCATGCCCCGCACGGCGTCGCGGAGTACGGCCTCGAACATGACGCCGAACTCGGCGGCGCGCTGCGCGCGCTCTTCCTCGTCCTCGACGAAGTGCGCAAGGCACTCGTCCTCGAGATCGCGCAGCGCGCGGCTGCGCGCCTGCTTGGCGCCGATCGTCAGCGCCATCGGCAGGCGCCGCTCGAGGTAGGCGCGCACGCGGTCGAGCCCCTCGGCGGCGGGCGGCGGCTCGTAGGCGAGCTTCTCCCGGCCGACCTTGTGCACGAGTTCCTGGATCATCCCCACCAGGATGCGGATGACCCGGTGCGCCTCGTCGAGGGCCTCGACCAGCGTCGATTCCGGCAGCTCCCGCGCTCCCGCCTCCACCATCGTGATGGCGCTCTCGGTGCCGGAGACGATCAGGTTCAGCTCGCTGCGTTCGATCTCCTTGAAGGTCGGAAACGGGATGAGCTTCCGGTTCACCAGCCCGACGCGAACGCTCGCGGTCGGTCCCCCCCAGGGAATGTCCGAGATGGCGAGCGCCGCGCTGGCGCCCAGCATGGCGAGCACATCCGACTCGTTCTCGTCGTCCGCGCTCAGCACGAGGCACTGGATCTGGACCTCGTTTCTAAACCCGTCGGGGAAGAGGGGACGGGTCGGACGGTCGATCATCCGGCAGGTGAGGATCTCCTTGGTCGTGGGGCGTCCCTCGCGCTTGAAGAAGCCGCCGGGGATCTTGCCGGCCGCCGAGATCTTCTCGCGGTAGTCGACCGTCAGGGGGAAGAAGTCGATGCCCGGTCTGGGCTCGTCCATCGTGGCGGCGCACAGCACCGCCGTATCCTCGAACCGGACCAGGACGGCGCCGTTGGCCTGCTTGGCCAGGCGGCCGGCCTCGAGGGACAGGGTCTTGCCGTTCAGTTTGCGCTTGATGAGTATGGCCATTTACGATTCTCTTTCCGCTTGCCGCTTGGGTTGGCCGCGAAGCCGTGCCGCCCGGGACCGTGCCCGGCGGGACGGACCGTCCGCCTGCAGGGACAGAGAGTCTCGGGGCGGGGTTCGCGACGGGAAGGCAGACACCGGACACCTCCGGAGCGAGTTCTCAAGGACTCGCGTCACGTCCTGTCCGGACCCGAAGGCCGGTCGTCTGCTCGATGACAAGTTCCGCGTTTCCGCCTGGATTGCGCCGTGCTGCGGTTGCGCCGGCGCAGACCGGCGGGCGCCGCGCCGCCGTCCGGCGGCGGCGCCGATCGGGCGCCCTGCCCGCGGTTTCACCGCCTCAGTCCCAGCTTCTCGATGAGGGTCTGGTACCGGGCGGGCGTGTGGCGCCTGAGGTAGTTGAGGAGCCTGGTGCGGCGACCGACCAGCATCAGCAGGCCGCGCCGCGAGGCGAAGTCCTTCTTGTGCAGTTTCAGATGTTCCGTGAGATGTCGGATCCTTTCCGTCAGTAGGGCGATCTGGACGTCCGGAGATCCGGAGTCCTTCTCGTGGGTCTGATGGGTCCTGATGACTTCCTGCTTCTTCAAGTCCGCCATGGTTTCTCGTCTGCCGGTCTCCGAGGGATTCCGCCGTGGGGATGCAGATGCGTCACCTCGGGGGTTCGCTCGATCCGCGATCGACAAACCCCCGAACCAGGGACCCACAGGTCCCTGCCCCGCGGAGGCCAAGGGCCTTCCCCACATCCGCAGGGAGCCGCCCGGGGCCGCAGCACCGACACGCCGCCGAGACTGCGCGCGCCACCCTGTCCGCGGGAGCGCTGCACTGGCAAGAGCTCGCGTCGGACTCGAACCAGGAACCACCCGATGAGGAAGGGCGCGCACCGTCCGGCGATGGACTCCGGGCGGGAAAGCGTCAAGTTCCCTCCTCCTTACTCGCTCGGGCGCGTCAAGTCAAGCTCGGTCGCGCCGGCAGTCGGAATCGGCGCTTGCCGCGATCCGCCGAGCCGACGTGGCGGCTTTGGCGTGCAACCGAGAGAGGCGGCGGGGGCTCGGGAACCTGAGGATCGTCGCAAACTGATCTGCAAGAGAACTTTGCACTCCAAGAGTCAGCCGCTCCCGGCGCGCGCTCTCCGGGCCACCGGCGGCAGAGCGCGGCTCAGGCCGTTGGCCATGCCGTCACGGCGCAGTCAGGTCGCGCGACGGGGTCTCGGCGGGCAAGGCCAGCTTCGGGACCACGCGGCGGTACGGCTTGGGAAGCGGCCCCTCGAGCGCTTCCAGCAGCGCATGCGAACCGGTCTCCACCCGGCCGAGCTCGAGGCAAGCCGTGCCCAGGCGGAACCGCACCAGCGCGCGGTAGAGGATGAACTCGCCGCCGAGCGCGGCGAGGGCCTCCTCGTAGGCCGCCACCGCGTTCTCGAGCTCGTGCTCGATCTGGAGGATGCGGCCCACCGCATAGGGCGCGAGCGGCAGCGGCCCGCGCACGCCGGCGAGCATGGCCCGCGCCTCGTCGAGGTTCTCGGACTCGGCGAGCGCCAGCGCGGACAGCACCGGGAAGTAGCGGTCCGCGAGCGGATGGCCGGGGAGCGCCGCGGCGCGGTCCAGCTGTGCGAGCGCGAACTCCGGACGGGACTCGTGGAAGAGCACGAGCGCGGCGCGCACGACGTGGATCAGACCGCGGACGGGCTTGCGCGGGCGCATCGAAGCCGCGCTCTCCAGCCGGTTGAGCGCCTCGCGGGGCTGGCCGAGCAGATGGTGGATCATGCCCTCCAGCGCGAGGTGGTGTGCCTTGGCCGCGCGCGATTCCTCGAAGCTGCGTGCGGCGAGAATGCAGCCGGAGGCCTCGGCGAAGCGGCCCTGCTCGATGTGGAGGGCCGCCAGGAAGCCGCTCGCGCGAGCGCACACGCCGCGGTGGCGGTTCAGGCGCACGACCCGTTCGAGCGCGCGCCGGGCCAGGCAGAGGTCGCCGTTGCGGTAGTGGTCGAGCGCGCGTGGCAACCGGTCGGCTCCGCACCATCGGTGAAACGCGATCTCGAAGAGCGCAAGCGCGGCCACGAATCCTGGCAGCGAGAGGACGAGCGCGTCGGGACCGAGCCAGCTGCGAAGCGGTGCGTCCGGGTGCAGCACCAGGGCGAGGTACGCCGCGACCAGCGCGAGGCGAAAGCCCCGGCCGTCGCGGAAGAGGCTGCTGCCGACACTGAGGAGGCGGTGGAGCAGGGACACGGCGTTCGCGCCTTCCCGCGGATGGAGCCTTCGTCGCGAAGATCGCCCGACGCGTTCTTCCCGTATTCGTATCGAAACCGCGGCCGCCGGGCTTGATTCGGGGTTTTCCGCGCGCGATAATCGTTCCGAGCGGTGCGGATGGCCTTCGAGCATGGCGCTGCAACCGGCTGGCGGTGAGTGGATTGGGGCGTTTCGTGCGGCGCGCTTGCGTTGATCCGGCGGCCCGTGGCAACGCAGGGCGTGCCCGCCGGACACAATGGCGCCGCTCGAAGCCGGCCCGCCGCACCCGGGCGCAGGGCGAAGAGGCTGTCAGGTGGGCGCGGGAGAGCAACCGATAGAGGCTCCGGATCCCGATCGCCTCGCGGTCCGGCCGGCGAGCCGCCGCGGTCGGGGGCGCGCCGACCGATGCCGTCAGGGAAGCGCTCGGACATGAGAAAGCGGAAGAAGAGGAGCCGCCGGCTCCGGATGCTCGCTCCTCTCCTCGTGGTCGCCGTCCTGGCCGCCTACCTGCTGCGGGACGGGCTCTTCCCGGGGCTCGGCCAGATGTTCGGCGTGAGCTACCACGCGACCCTCGAAGGGCGGGTGGTGGCCGGGCCGGACGCCCGGCCGCTGGCGGGCGCCACGATCACGATCGGGCGGCTGTCGGTGGTGTCGGACGAGCGGGGCGCCTTCGAGATCTCGGACGACAACCTCCGGCGCCGGCGCCTGCAGCTCGAGGTGCAGAAGGAGAGCTACCAGAAGCGCGCGCTCGAGGTGGCGATCGACCAGGAGCGGCTTGCCGTCGGGGACATCCGGCTTCTCAAGGAGTTCTTCGTCAGCGGCCGCGTCCAGTCGCGGGACATGAACGCCGCGGTTCCCGCCGCGACTATCCGCGTCGAGCGCGACCGCGAGGACGGCGGGCCGATCGTCGGCCGCTCGGCCGCCGACGGTTCCTACCGCCTGGGCCCGGTCTACGAGGGACGTCGCTTCGACCTGGTGTTCGACCATCCAGCCTACCTGCCGGTCGAGCGGAAGAACCTGGTCATCCGGCGCCCGGCGGACAACGCCCCGCAGGATGTCGTTCTCGCGGTCGGCGCCGTGCTGAGCGGGGTGACGCGCGCGCGAAACGGCGAAGGCCTGCCCCGGGTCCACGTGATCGTCTACCAGGAAAACCCTGACGGCAGCCTCGGCGCGGTCGAGAAGGCCGGGCTGAGCGGCTGGGACGCGACCTTCCTCATCCAGGGCATCTCGCCCGGACCCAAAAGGATCGTCGGCGAGACGCCCGACGGAAGGCGCGAGGCGCCCGCGCTGCGCGTGAAGGTCCCCGAGGCCGGCGAGGTCGTCAACCTGAAGCTCATCTACCTCGAGAAGAAGGACGGCTGAGCTTCGCCGCCGCCTCGCGCGGCGCCCGCCTCGCGCGGGCTCTTGACCGCACGCCGGGCGCTTTCCTACCCTGGGTCGACCCCGGCTCGCGTGCCGTTCCACCGCTCGCCGTGAGCCCCGCGTAAAAACCGCGCGCAGCGTTCATGCCGGGGAAGCTGTCCGGCGCAACCGGCGGCGGCGGAATGCGGGAGGCATCCTGGGAGCCCATGGCGGAGAGCTTGCCGGACCCGTCTCGTCGACAGCCGCAGGACGGCGCCGCCGGCCCGCCGAGCGATCGTCTCGGGGTCGCCGCGCGCCTGGGGACGGGCGGCACCATCGCGCTCGTCGCGCTCGCCGTCCTGCCGCACCTGGCGGCGCTCCGCATCGGGTTCGTCCACGACGACCTGTTCCACTTTCTCCACCCATTCCGCTTCGACGGCATCGGCCCCGCGCTCGCGCGGGCCTGGTGCCCGCCGCCGGGCGGCGAGTTCTACCGGCCCTTCGTCGAGACCACCTACGCACTCACCTACCTCGTCTCGGGCGCTTGTCCGCTGGCCTTCCGCGCGACGGACCTGCTGGTCCATGCGGCGGCGGTGCTGCTCGCGGCGCGCCTGGTCCTCGCGCTTACCGGCCGCCGGGCTGCCGCGCTGGTGACCGGTGCGCTGCTCGCGCTCCACCCCCTGCCGGCGCGGGCGGTCTACTGGACTTCCGACCGCTACGTCATCGCGGCCACCGCCTTCACGATGCTCGCGGCGCTGGCCTTTCTTCGCTGGCGGCGCGGCGGCGGGGCCGCGTTCCTCGGCGGGGCGCTCGCGTTCCAGGCGCTCGGCCTGGTGTCGAAGGAGTCGGCGGCCGCGATCCCGGCGGCGCTGCTGATCGTCGACCTGCTCGCCGGCGACGGCGCTTCGCCGCGCGTGCTCGGCCGGCTCGGCCGCGCGCTGCTCCGCGTGCTTCCGTTCGTGGCGCTCACCGGCGTCTACCTGGCGTTTCGCTGGCTCACGTTCGGCGACCTGGGCGGCTACCGCGATCACATCGACGGCACGATCTTGCTGCCGCTGAGCGCGGGCCGCATCGCCGCCGAGGCGCTCCTGGACCTGCCCTACCTCGGCTTGCTGCCGCTCAACCTCGCCGCCGTCACCGGCGTGCCGCGCGCGTTTCTCGGCGCGGCGCTCATCGTGCTGGCCGCGGTCCTCGCCACGAATGCCTGGCGGGAGCGGCGAACGGCAGTGCCCGGTCGGCTTCGCCACGCCGCCGGCGGCCTTGCGCTCGGCTATGCGCTGCTGCTTCCGAGCTTGCCCTATCTGGACCTCGGCCGGGATCTGCTGAAGGCGTATCACGTGTACCCGGCCGCCGTGGGATTCGGCATGGCGGCCTGGGCCGTGCTCGGGTCGCGGCGCAGCCGCGTGCCCTTCGTGCTGCTGCTGGTGGTCTACGCCATCATCGCGCCGTTCCACGCCGGGAGCTGGATCGAGGCGAGCCGCCAGGTCGAGGCGTTCGGGCGCTGGCTGCGCGGGCTCGATCGACCGCTCGACGCCACCAGCTGCGTGTGGGTCACCGGCATGCCGACGCACTGGAAGGGGGCGCTCGTGCTCGAGGTGAACCAGATGAAGCGCAACATCGAGGTGCTGCTCGACCGCGAGGTCGGCGGTGCGCGCGGGCTGGGCTACCCGTGGTGCACGGCCACGACCGAGGAGGTGGGCGCCTCGATGCGGGCGGGGGGACGCATGCTCGGTTGGGACGGCGCGAGCCGCACGGGCCGGGAGTGGACGGCGGAGATCCGCGAGGCGCTGGCCTGGCCCGCGCCGCCGCGGATCCTCGTGAAAGAGGGCGCGGCGGTCAGCGGCACCTGGGGGGTCGAGGGAGCTGTGCGGCCGGGATCGGCCGGGGGCGCGTGGCGGATGGACGGCCGTGCGGCGTGGTTCTGCTGGGAAGGTCCGGCGATCGCGCCGCGCCGGTACGCGGCCCTCGAGATCCGGCTGCGCGTCCGGGAGGAGCCCGCGCGGCCGGCGGGCACGGCGAGGGCGACGCTCCGCTGGACCGCGGAGCATCGCTCCGAAGGCGGCGTGCCGAGGGTGGCTCGGTTCGCCGTGCCGGCCGACGGCCGGTGGCACACCCTGCGGATCGAGCTGGTCCGGACCGGCTGGGTCGGCGAGGCGCTCGACATCACGTCGCTCCGGCTGAGCCCCGCGCGCCGGTCCGTGGAAGCGCAGGTGGATCGCCTCGCGCTGCTTGCCTGGTAGATCTCCTGGTCAATACCCCCTGGGGTCTGGCGCTCCATCGTGCAGACGTCCGCGTCTGCACGATGGAGGGCCTGACCCCGGTTGTGCGATGGCATCTGGCGCCGCCTCTTGCCGATCTCTTCGTCTGCAAGAGGCAGGGCCTTACCCCGGTTGCCGACTATACTTCTCGCGCGATGACCGACCCCCACCTCGAGTACAAGGGCTTCGTGCTCTACCCTTTCCAGGCCGACGCGATCGCCGCCATCGAGGCCGGCAAGTCCGTGGTGGTGGCGGCGCCGACCGGTGCGGGCAAGACCCTGATCGCCGAGTACACGATCGACAGGGCCCTCCAGGCGGGCCGGCGCCTGGTCTACACCGCGCCGATCAAGACGCTCTCCAACCAGAAGTTCCGGGACTTCTCCGCTGCCTATCCCGGCCGCGTGGGCATCATGACCGGCGACGTGACCGTGAACCCCGCGGCGCCGGTGCTCATCATGACCACGGAGATCTTCCGCAACACGCTCTTCGAGGACCCCGCGCGGCTCGCCGGGATCGAGTGGGTGGTGTTCGACGAGATCCACTTCGTCGACGACGCCGAGCGCGGCACGGTCTGGGAGGAGAGCATCATCTTCGCGCCCGAAGGCATCAAGTTCGTCGGGCTGAGCGCCACCATTCCCAACATCGAGGAGTTCGCGGCCTGGATGCAGCAGGTGCGCCGCGCGCCGGTGGTGACCCTCTGCCAGCGCGAGCGGCCCGTGCCGCTCGTCCACCGCCTGTTCACGCCGCGCCACGGGATCTTCGATCTCAAAGACCTCGACCGCCGCCCCAAGGGCAGCCGCATCCGCCGCCGCCGGCAGACGCGGCCGGTCAACGTGATCGATCGGCTCGAGAGGGACGGCATGCTGCCCTGCCTCTACTTCTCGTTCAGCCGGCGCGAGTGCGAGATGCGGGCCGAGGACAACGCCTACCGCCGGCTGCTCGGCGCCGCGGAGCGGAGCCAGGTCCTCGCCGACTTCGAGCAGCTCGTTCGCCGTTACCGCATGACGCCGACCGCGGAGCTCGCGCGGTTTCGCCGGCTGATCGGCCGCGGCATCGCCTACCACCACGCCGGGTTGCTCCCCACCTACAAGGAGGTGGTGGAACACCTGTTCACCTCCGGCCGCATCAAGCTCCTGTTCACCACCGAGACCTTCGCGCTCGGGGTCAACATGCCGGCGCGCACGGTGGTGTTCCACTCGATGTACAAGTTCAACGGCGTGAGCTTCGACGTCATGAGCTCGGTCGAGTACAACCAGATGGCGGGCCGGGCCGGGCGCCAGGGCATCGACCGGGAGGGGCTGGTGGTCACGTGCCTCGACCTCGAGCGGGACGATCCGGGCGCGGCGCGCGACGTCATCCTCGGCGAGCTCGAGCCGGTCGTGAGCAAGTTCCAGCTCGGCTACTCCGCCATCCTGAACCTGCACGAACGCGTCGGCCACGACATCTTCGCGGCCTACGACGCGAGCTTCAAGAGCTACCAGGAGCGGGGGGAGGCCTGGCAGCGCGACCGCGAGCTTCTGGACAAGCGCCTCACCGTGCTCCGCAAGGCGGGCTACATCGACGGCGAGCGCCTGACCGAGAAGGGGCGGTTCGCCTCCCGGGTCTACGGTTTCGAGGTGCAGCTCGCAGAGCTCTTCGAGTTCGGCTTCTTCCGTGCTCTGGACGAGATCGACATCCTCCTGGTGCTCGGGGCGGTGGTCTTCGAGCCGCGGCGCGGCGACCCGATGGAGGTGCGCCGCGTCGAGAAGCTCGGCGGCCGCAAGCAGGCGGCGGAGCAGATCCTGGAGCGGTTTCTCGCGATCGAGCGGGCGCTCGGCCTGCGCGATTTCACCCGGGGCTTCCAGTGGGGGCTGAGCCGGCCGATCCAGCTGTGGGCCGCCGGCGCCTCCGTGGACGATCTTGCGCGCTCGGGCGACATGGCACTCGGCGACCTGGTGCGCTACTTCCGGCTGACCCTGCAGCTCATCCGCCAGTTCAAGAAGGCCCTCCACGGGCTCCGGGCCGGCGATCTTCCGGAGCGGCTGGAGCTCGCGGCGGCGCTCGTGAACCGGGACGAGGTCGACGCCGAGCAGCAGCTTCTCGCCGGGTAGGGGGGCGCACCGCGGCGGGCCGTGCCTGCGCTGTGGTCCGCGGCGGCCGGCCGGGGTATAGTGGCAGGAGCCGATCGACACCGGTTCACCTGCATCGCGCGCCCGAGTTCCATGCGACTTCGCCCTGTGCTCTTCGTTGCGCTCGCCCTGGGGATCACGCTTCCGGCCGCGCTCCTCGGCGGCCTGGGCGTGCTCGGGCTCTTCGAGTCCGATGCGGTCGCGCCCGCGCCGCGCGAGCCGCTCGCTGACCGGCCGGTGGCGGCGACCGACGCGCCGGCGGCGACCGACCTGCCGGCGCCGCTCGAGGCGGTCCCTCAGGCCGCGTCTGCGTCGCGGCCGCCGCGCGAGCCGGAGCGGCCCGCCGGCGCCCTGCCGGCGGAGCCGCGCGGGGCGGCGCAAAGCGCCGGCCTCGAAAGTCGCACGGACGCGGTCTTGGCGTCGGAGCGCGGGGCGACGCTGTCGGGTTTCGTTCGCTACACCGACGGGGCTCCGGCGGCCGGAGCGAGCATCTGGCTCCTTGCTGCGACGGGGTCTGTCCGCCGGCGCGAGCAGAGCGGCGCGGACGGTTCTTACCGATTCTCGGCGCTTCCCGCCGGGCGCTACTTCGTCGAGGTCGTGGCTCCGAGCCGGCGGCACCACGCGCGCGTTCCTGCGGCCATCCTGCCCGGGGGGGTGCTCGGCGCGGCGGCCGGCCCGGCGCTCGCTCTCGCGGCGGGCGAGCACGCGGTCCGCGACTTCACGGTGGAGCGTGGAGTGCGCGTCGAGGGCGTGGTCCGCGCGGAGGGCGCGCCGGTGATCGGGGCGCAGGTGGCGGTGCGGTTGCGGGTCGCGCCGCGCGCCCTGCCCGCGGTTCGCGCCGAAGCGTCCGCAGGAGACGACTTCGGGCAGGCCCGCACGGACGCGGAAGGACGGTACGCGATCGTGAACGTGGCGCCCGGCCCCGGCGAGGTGACCGTGCACGTCGAGGACCCGCGCCAGAGGTACCTGGCGCTGCGGCGCGTGCTGGAGATTCCGCGGACGGATCGGTTCGTGCTGGACCTCGAGCTGCCGACGGGCTCGATAGAGGGTCGCGTCTTCCGGCCCGCCGCGGCCGAAGCGCGCAGCGACGCGCTCCACCGGCTCCGCCTCCGGCGCACGGACGGCCCGGATCCGAGCATTCGCCTGGGTGCTGCGGAGTCCGACGGGACGTACCGGTTCGCGCATCTCGCGCCGGGCACCTACGAGGTGACGGTCGTGGGGGGCCGGGACTGGGCGCCGATGAGCCGTGCCGACCTGGTGGTCGGGCCCGGAGCGGCGGTGACCGGGATCGAGCTCCAGCTCGAGAGCGGTACCAGCGTCGAGGGAGTCGTCGTGGACGAGAACGGATCGCCCGTGGAGGATGCCCGCGTTCGCGCCGAGCTTGGGTCGAGCAGCGGCGCGTTCCCGAGCACGCCGTACGCGGAGGCGCGCACGGACGCCGGCGGGCGGTTCACCATGCGGCACCTCCGGCCCGGCCCGCACCGCTTCTGGGCGATGAAGCTTCGCCGGCACAGCGCGACGCTGGAGATCCCGGTGCTGCCCGACGGTGCGACCCGGGTGCGGCTGGTGCTCGACCGGGGGGTGCGGTGAGCGGGGCGGTCGCGGGGTCGGCGCGGTGGATCGAGCCACGTAGGGCGCGAGGTTCCGGATCGCCGCACGCCTGAGAACGTGATCGGCGATCGCGGTGCAGTTCACGCTCGCTCAGGGCATGATCGTGAATACGGTCGTGTTCGAGACCGACCGGATCGCCGGAGGTGGAGGCGCGGTCAGGGTCGCGAATGCCGAATGCAGCCGCAGCCCCACCAGGGCCCTGTGGTTCGGGATCACGATGGAGGCAACAGCGGTTCCGTGGCGCGAAAGAACGCCGGCATAGCCACGGAACACCTGCGGAAGCCTACCTCCCA
This sequence comes from Planctomycetota bacterium, assembly GCA_016935485.1. Lineage (GTDB taxonomy): Bacteria > Planctomycetota > JAFGQW01 > JAFGQW01 > JAFGQW01 > JAFGQW01. Next base: position 21,282 of record JAFGQW010000057.1, read on the forward strand.
GGGACACCCAGAAGAGCGGATCCGCTGCGAGTCCGATGATCCGGTTGCCGATGGTGATCCACCCGGGTCCGAGAGATGTTCCCACCTGGTAGGCGCAGCCCGCGTCATCGGTGGCGATCAGGTGCAAGGTGATCGTCTGGCCCACCTGCGGCCACCCGCTTGCCTGAAGATCGACAAGGGCCACCTTCGCCACAAATGCGTCGTGCATAGCCGCATGGACCAAGCCGGGCCCCCCGGTGACCGGAAACGAGAAGGCACTCCTGGAACACCCGGTGACGTACGCATTGCCCACTGTATCGGCTGCGATCGCGTTGCCGCCATCGCAAAGCGCCCCACCAATGTACCCGCAGTAACTGAGAGCCAATCCGGTCGGACTCACCCTGGCTACAAGGGCGTCCCACCGACCGAACATGTCGTTGTACGTCAGATCCGGCCCGAGCGTCACCGGGAAGGTGGCCTCCGTGCTGCTGGTACACCCGGTGACGAGGGCTCCCCCTTGGGCGTCCACGGCCACACCGAAACCATATTCGTGCTGGCTTCCTCCGATGTAGCCGCAGTAGACCCGGGCGGCTCCCGCGCCCGACACCTTGGCCACAAATGCATCGCCCTCTCCGCCGTTGTACGTCAAGTCGGGCCCGAGCGTAACTGGGAAGCTCGCTTCCGTGCTATAGGTGCGGCCGACCACATAGGCGTCGCCGTGGGCGTCGACCGCGATCGCAGAGCCCCAATCGTACGATGTCCCACCGATGTAACCGCAGTAGGCGAGCGCCGTCCCTGCCGCAGTCACCTTCGCCACGAAGCCGTCAACTCCCCACTGGTTGTCGTTGTACGTGAGATCGGGGCCAACCGCGACCGGAAGCGTGGCTTCCGTGCTGTTCGTGTATCCCGTGATGAAGGCATTCCCAGCCGCATCCACGGCGATGCCAGTGGCGACCGTGAACCCGGCTCCGCCGACGTAGCCGCAATAGACAAGCGCCGTCCCCTGGGGATTCACCTTGGCCACGAACGCATCAGTGACGCCGTTCTGTGTCAGGTCCGGCCCGACCACGACTGGGAAGGTCGGGTGAGAGCTTTCGGTACTTCCGCTCACGTAAGCACTTCCCGACGTGTCCACGGCGATGCTCCAGCCTCGGTCGACGCCTGCCCCCCCGATGTAGCCGCAGTAGACGAGCGAAGTGCCGCTCGTCGATACCTTGGCCACGAAGGCATCTTCGCGTGGCGCACCACCGGGGGCGCGTGCACCGTTGTGGGTCAGATCCGGGCCGGTGCGTACGGGAAACGTCGATTCGTCGCTTTGGGTCCAGCCGGTCACGTACGCGTTCCCTGCGCCATCCACGGCGATCCCTGCAGCCCCATCCCCGTTGGATCCGCCGATGTACCCGCAATAGACGAGTCCCGTTCCAGCCGCGTTGACCTTGGCGACGAAGGCGTCCTGGTTCTGACCGTTGTACGTCAAGTCCGGGCCCACGGCGACCGGGAATGCTCCAGTGATGGTATCGCTCCCGGTGTTGCCGGCCACGTACGCGTTTCCCGCACCGTCCACGGCGATGCCAACACCGACATCGTCGGCGAGCCCGCCGATGTAGCCACAGTAGACCAGCACCGCCGGATCGAGCACGAGCCCGTGCGCTGGATCGTAGTCGCCGAGATCGAAGCCGAACTCGATCTCCTTCTCCGCCGTGGGATCAAGCCGGTAGGCCATCTCGACGGGTACCCGCTTGCCGTCGATCTCCTGCCACGCCTGCGGTGGGGCGTCCTCGAACACCGCGACCGGCGTCTCGACGCGGAGCGCCCCGGCCTCGGTCGTCGTCACCGAGCTGGCCCCGCGATACCGAAGCCGGATCTTCCCCGGGTCCGCGCCCGGCGCGACGAGGAACTCGTACTTGAGCGCTCCCATGCCCGCGCGGTAGACCAGATCGATCCCCGGCCAGAGATCGCGGTAGACGACCGTCGAGAAAGTCCTGAGCCCGGTCTTCCAGTCCTTCTCCGGCCCCTTGAAGTAGCTGAAGACCGCCTCCTGCTGCTCCTCGCCGCGCGGAATCACATCCAGGTTGGCGCCGACGAACTCCAGCTTCACGACCCAGTCCCGGTCCTGGCCCTTCAGCCGGAAGGTGATCCCGTCCCGGGCGAAGAACAGCGTCTTGTCGGCGCCCTGGACGTAGTAGGCCACCTCCGTCGGGTAGACGCCCCCGTTCTCCACGAAGTAGATCGGGAGCTTCCCGAAGGTGGCCTTGAGGAGGGAAGCACTCGCGGAGCGGTCGCCCTGGGCAGCAACCGCCACGCCGAGCAGCAGAACGACGGATCCCACGAGCGCGCCGAGTGCCTTCATCGCGACCTCCTTGGCGGGCCGTTTTACCTGCCCCCAGGATACCCGAAGAACGGGACTGCAGAGACCGGGAAGCTGGATTCGGGGCTGCGGGTGCCTCCTGCGATCAAGCGATTTCCTGGCGGGCTAGCGACCAGTCCGCTGACGGTATTGCCGGGCCCGCCCCCATGGAGCCGCAGTGGACGGGCACCGCGGGATCGATCGCCGGGATCGCGGCCCGTCGTGGCGCTCCGGTCGCGCGTGCCGCGGACCCGCGCCCGACCCGGTCCTCAGGACTCGGTGGCGACCTTGGGCTCGAGCCGCTCGGCGAACACGCGGAGCAGGTCCATCGACGTGATGATGCCGAGCAGCTTGTTGTCGGGGTCGCGCACGAACAGCCGGTGGATGCCCTTGTCGAGCATGCAGTTCGTGACCTCGCCGAGCGTGGCCGTGTCGAGCACCGAGTGCACGGCCGGCGTCATGACGTCGCCGACGTTCTTGTCCTCGGGCCACGCCTCGAGCGCGATTGGCACCGGAAAGCGGCGCTTCAGATCGAGCCGATAGAAGGCCTCGTCCTCCTCC
>JAFGQW010000328.1 GCA_016935485.1 Planctomycetota bacterium
AGGCGGAGGTCCTCGGCCAGGTACACGAGCGCCTGCCCGCCGCGGCCGAGCTCCTTCAGGGGCTGGTACGGGCCGATCGGCTCGAGGGGCTCGGTCTCATTGCCGCTGGCAAGCGTCGGCGCCCCGTGCCAGGACGAGCCGCGGTCCGTGTGAAGCTCGCTCACGGCGATCAGGAGACGATCGTGGGTCGAGGCAGACGGGCCTGTTTTCGGGCTCACCCGGGCCACCAGGCCGGCGGACCGGAGCGTCTTCATCCGCTCCCGGATGGCCTGGGCCCGGGCCGGATGTTCGCGGCAAGCCTCCTCGACCCGGTCCCGGGTGAAGTTCTCGATCGCCTCGAGGCAGCCCGACAGGATCCGGGCGGCGCGGCTCTGGGTGGACTCCGTCCTCTCCTCGTCTGTGGCCGGCGGCCTGGGCCTGAGAACCATCGCGCCTCCTCCCGGGTGGGACCCGGTCGGGTCGGACGCCGACTATCGGGCGCCCCCCCTTGAGGGGAAAACAGGCGCCGCGATTGCAGGAAAACTCGGGATTCCGGCTCAGTCTGCCAGCATCCGCGCCAGCTCCGCCAGCGATCGGCAGAGCAGCGTGGTCACGGCGGACTCGGTTCGTCCCATGGACTCGGCAATCTCCGCGTTCGAAAGCCCGGCCAGCCGGGACAGGAGAATCACTTCCCGGGCGTCCTCGGCGACGGAGTCAAGGGCGGCCTCGATACGCTCCAGCGTCTCGCGCCCGACAGCGTGTTCGCTCGGCGTTCCCACGGCGCGGCACACCTCGCGCGCCATCGCATCGTGGCTCGAACCCGTGGCGGGCGGCCCCGAGTCGAGGCGTGCGGCATCCCGCTTCTGGGCCCGGTAGTAGCGGTCTCGCTCCACGAGCTTGTGCTGGGCCGCAGTGAAGAGCCAGTGCCGGAACGCGGACTCGCTGCGGTAGGAGAAGTCACCGAGGTTCTTCAGGATCTCGAGACAGACCGACTGGGCCACGTCGGATTCCGTTTCCCAGCGGCGGATGTGCGGCCCCATGCGGAGCCGGAGATAAGCGCGCAGCGCGGGCAGGTGACGCTCGAGAAGCGCCCCGATCGCTTCTTCGTCGCCGGCGCTGGCCCGCGTGATCAGAATCTCGTTCGGGTCCGACCCGTCCGTGCTCACAGCCACCACTCCGCTCGGAGGGCGATCTCGCCGTCGCGCTCGAGGCCTGGCCCGCGAGGGGGGATCGTCACCCCGGAAGACCGACCATCCCGTGCGGCCACGATGCTACCCGAAGTCGGGGCGGGCGGCAATGCGGGCGAGGGTAGGGCAGGCTCGGAGAGGCGGATCCGGACGGTCTCAGTCTCGGGCGCGGTCGGCCAGGCCGGCACGGCGGACGCGATGCTGCAGTGCGTGGAGCGCGCGGGCGATGAGCACCCGGCAGGCATCCGGGCTCCGGCCGAGGCGGGCGGCCACTTCCGGAATGTCCAGCCCCTCGAAGTAGCGAAGCGTCAAGGCTTTGCGATGCGAGTCCTTGAGCGTGCCGAGCAGCAGGACCAGGTGGTCGGCGGCCTCGCCGACGAGGATTGCTTCGAGAGCGCGGTCGCCGTCGTCAGCCGGGGCGGCGGGCTCCTCCTCGAGCGGGACCTCCCGGTCGGCCCGGCGGCGCGCGCGGAAGCTGTAGCGATAGGCCTCGAGGACCTTGTGGCTCACGATGCGGCCGAGCCAGCCGAGAAACGCCCCGTCGCGGCGCGGGTCGAAGGCGCTCAGCCGCGTGTAGGCTTCGGCGAGCGCTTCCTGCACCACGTCCATCGACTCGATGCGGCTGCGAAGCGGCTGGCCCAGCTTGCGGCGGACCAGCTGCAGCACGCGCCCGGTGTAGCGGGCGAAGAGCCGGTTCTCTGCCGAGGGGTCCCCGGCCTGGATGCGGTGGAGGAGATGCGCGGTCTGGTCGGTGCCGGGCACCGAGCTGGGAGGCGATGCCGGTTCCATGCTCGGACCTTTCGAAGAAGCAAGTGGGGCCGAGCCCCGGGACCCGTGCTCTGCGAGTCCGAGGCCCGACCTCACCGGGCGCCGTGCTGCTCAATCCTCGGTTTCGGGGCCGACGATGGTGATGCCGGTGAGGCAGGTCTGCTCCCCGATGACCGGTGTCTTGATCGTGGCGAGCAAGTCACCCTTGTTCGCGTCGAACACACGAACCTCCGGCAGGAGCCCGAGGCCCGACACGTAGAGCTTCCTGCCGCTGGGATGCAGAGCGACTTGCTCCACGCCCCAGAGCCCGGCAGCGAGCTGGTCGAGCAGGATTGTCGACTTCGGCTTGCCGATGCAGCCCGCATCGCGGTGGAACTGGAAGACCTCGAGGATCGCGCTGCCCGCGCCGGGGCCACCGAGCTGCGCGTTTTCCCTCACGAAGAGCCGATTTCCGCGCGGGCTGACCGCCGCGTCGAACGGCCAGAGGTTGGCGATGGTTGCGGTGGACAGCATCTTCATGCCTTGGACTCGAAACGACCCGATGACCCGGGTCTGGCGCAGCGAGACGAAGATGCCGTAGGTTTCCTGGCCGTTGCCCTCCTCGTCGGACCGGACGTGCAGGAGGTTGAAAACGGCGGGTGCTTCCGTGTCGGCGATGAGTTCGTTGGTGTCCGTGAGATTGCCGAGCCCGTCGATATGAAGGCGTCGGATCTGCGTGGTGCTACGCGTTGTCCGTTCGGCGATCAGAACCGAGCCATCGGGACAGACCTCCACAGCGCACGCAGAGGTGTTCTTGCCAAGTCCGAAGGTGCCGATCTGGGTGCGGTTGGCGATGTCGACGACAGCGACCGGTACCCCGGTCTCGAACCACACGCCGGAAACGACGAGGAACTTCTCGTCGGGTGAGAACGAGAGGTCCTCGGGGCTGATCGTGAGCTGGATCGGATTCGTTGCGGCGGCGAGTGTGGGCGGATTCTGGGCGAGATCGATCACCCAGATGCAGTTGTTGTTGAAGTCGGACACGAAGCCGAGCTTGCGGTCCCTGGTGATGGCGCAGTCGCAGAGGAAGGTATCCAACGTTCCCTTGGGGATCGGGATGCCGGCAATGACCGTGTCGCTGTCCGCATCAAAGATGCAGACCTGTCCGAAGAGGTCCGCCACCATCCCGGTGCTTTGCGTGGCGGCGGAGCCGATGAACAGGGCAGAGGTGAGCCAGAAGATGGCGAAGAGGGTGAGTCGGTTCATGGGTACTTCCTTTCCTGAAAGCAGGCCTTGGAGCCTGGAGCGAACCGCTGCGGCGTGAACCCGCACATCACCCGGGTGAGGAGCCCACCCGGGGTACAGGGAAATCCGCGGACGCGGATTGCAGGAAAAACGGGAAAACGCGGGTGCGGGTGCGGGTGCGGGTGTCGCGCGCGAAGGGCGCACGCTCGGGTGGCGCGGGCGAAATGCGCCCGCGGGCGCTACGTCTCCTCGGCTTCCTCCTTGGTGAGCACGAAGACGACCTGGGGCTTCCACTGGTCGGCCTTCTCGTGGTCCTCGGTCGAGGGGCCCGAGACGATGCTCTGGATCTTGAGCTGTGGGGTGAGCACCTTGATGTTGAAGAGGAAGTAGGCGAGCTGCTCGCGGGTGATCGTGGGCTCCTTCTCGGTGAAGCTGAGCGTCCAGATGTGCTCCTTGATCCCGCGGCGCAGCGTGTTCACCTTGTACTGGATCTGGCGCTGCGTGGGCAGGTTGGCGGTGTTCGCCCATTTGTGGATGTACTTGCGGACGTCGCTCTCGCTCGTGCTCTCGAGCTCCGAGCCGCGCGTGATGGCGCGGATCTTCTCGAGCTCCCGGAACTCGGAGAAGACGACGCCATCCCGCGCCGAGCTGGCGCGGGTGGGCGTCTGGAGCATCAGCTTCGCCTCGTTCAGCGCGGCGTGGGCGGTCTTCCGGTTGCCGATCATCATCGCCACCGCGACCGCCGCGGTCAGGTTGGCGACCACGAGCGCGCTCACCAGGAGTTTCCACGGGTCCTTCAAGTCACGCAGGAATCCGAGCACGGCACCGACTCCTTACCGTCGCGGCGACGTCGTCTTGAACGTGAACTGCTGCTGGGTGAGCACGCGCGGGTTGGCTCCCGGAACCCCGCCCTTCGGCGGCGGCTTGTCGCCCCGGGCCTCGCCCATGAGGAGCTTGTCCGAGGCCGCGAACGCCCGCTGCAGCGCCTCCACGTCGGGGTAGTCCCGGACGATGAGGTTGCAGTTCGCCCCGTCCTGGTCGAACCGGATGTAGGGCACGATCGGCGACAGATCGGTGCCGAGTGCCTCGTGGGCGGCGCGCAGCCGCTGGCACACCTCGTTCCACGTGTCCAGCGCGCAGCGATGCTCCTCGGTATCCGAGAGCTTGCCGAGCTCGCGGTTGAGATCCTCGCGGAGGCTCCGGAGGTCGCCGCGGAGCTTGCGGTGACGCCCGAGGCGCTCGCTCCGGATCCGCTCGAGCACCACGCGGGGGTTGCCGTTCTCGTCCCTGGCGTTCTCGTCGACGTACTTGAGGAACGGCCGCTCCTGCATGACGTTGGCGAGCGTGTTCACGATCTGCCAGGTCAAGATGTCGTACTCCTGGCGGCGGAGCTTGTACTCGGAGCGGAACCGGTAGAAAACCAGCCCCAGGAACATGAGCATGAGTCCGAGGCAGATCGTGAGCGGCACCTTCACCTGCTCGAAGCGCTTCTGGAAGGCCAGCTCCTCGCGCCGGAACTCGGTCCCCGAGGCGTTCTTGCCGAGCTGCTTCAGCGCGAGCCCGATCGCGACCGGCACGAACGGCTCGACCGCGGCGCGCTCCTCCGCGGCAAACGGGTGGTCGACGTGGCTCAGGATGTCGAAGGGCCGGGTCTCGATGCCGAGCGAGGTGGTGAGCGCGCGCGCGAGCCCGGGAATGCGCGCGCCGCCGCCGGTGAGCAGGAGGAGCTCGACGGGCGCGGCGGTCTTCAGCCCGGCGAGCGAGCGATTGACCTCGCGCACCACCTTGGCCCGCACCGCCGCCGTCTTGTCGGCCACCAGCTCGTCCTCAAGATCGTCCGGCCCGCGGTGGAGGTCGGACGCCTCGGGCAGCTCCTCATCGTCGCCGAGCACGACCATCAGGTCGTCGCCGGCGTCGGGCACCTCCAGCGCCTCGGCGAGCGCGGCCAGCCGGCCGGCCACCTTGTCCTCCGCGGCGACGAGGCCGAGACCGGTCTCCTGCTGCACGGCGGCGACGATCGAGCCCAGGCCCACGCGGGTGCCGCGGAGCAGCACCGGCCGGCCCTTCTCGACCACGAGCAGCTTGGTGGACTTATAGCCGACGTCGAGGAGGCCGAGCGTCGGGTGCTGCTCGGGATAGGGGGTGATCGCGAGCGCGTTGTAGTGGGCGAGCAGATCGAGGTCGACCGAGATGGGGTCGACGTAGGCGCTCTCGACGGTCCGCAGCCGCTCGGCCAGGAGCTGCTTCACGACCGCCACCACGATCAGGTCCGAGGAGTCGGGGTTCTCGCGCACCTTGACGAAGTCGACCACGACCTCGTCGATCCCGAAGCTGAAGAGCTGCCCCTCGGACTCGTAGCGGATGATCTTGCGGATCTGGTCGGGGTTGCGGAACGGCACCGTCATCTCGCGGAGGATCGAGGCGTAGGCGTCGAACCCCATCACCACGAGGTCGCGCGGGAGCTTGAGCTCCTTGAAGGCGCGCGCCACGACCGCGGTCGCGTCGCCCTCCTCGACGGTGCGCGGCAGCACGCGGTCCACGAACCGGGTGATCCGGAAGCGCTTGCCGGCGGTCTCGAGCCCGAGGATCTTGACCGAGTGCGACCCGAGGTCGAGACCGATCGATCTGGCCATCGATGGAACCTCCGTCGTGGATCAGCGCGGCTCCCGGTCGCGGTCGGCCGGTTTGCGGGCGCCGGTGGACAGCTCCTCGAAGAGGCGGAGCTGCTCCGGCGTGAGAATCGTGCGGTAGCGCTCCTGGATGCTCTTGGCGACGGCCTGGAACCGCGGGTAGTAGGTGCGGCGGATCTCCATCTCGATCTGCTTGTTCGCCGCTTCCCACTCGCGATAGAGCGCGTCGCGCTGGCGGATCTGATCGGCGGTGAGCCCGAGGCGCTTGTCCAGCTCGGGGTCGGCCGGCGCGGTCTGGCGCGTCCACCACTTCTCGAGCGAGATGAGCGGCGCGACCGCGATCGTCGAGCCTGTGCCGAGCAGGAAGAAGAGCACGCACAGGACGGCCAGCGCGACCTTGGCCCGGAACAGTCGCGTCATCATGCTCGGTTCCCTTTCACGGAAACGGTCTGACCGGGTCCGGAACGCGGATGTGAAGCTCGGTCCCGGTCAGCAGGCTGGGCGGCCCCGCCCACACCAGGCGCGTCTCGCGGTCGGTCCGCGGCTGGGCGGCGCGGCTCGCGCGCTGCAGCAGGAAGCCGCCGATGGCGACCGCCGTCAGCAGCGCCGCGGCGGCCGCCAGCCGCGTCATGGCCGGCAGCAGGGCGACGAGCGGGGGGTCCGCCGTCCGGAGCTGCCGGACGCGCTGCATGATGCGGGCGGCCAGCCCTGCGGGTGCCTGCGCCGGGGCGCCGTGGCGCAGCGCGCCGCCGAGCCGCCGGTACCAGGCGAGCTCCTCCCGGCGCGCGCGCGATGCGGCGATCCGCCGCTCGGCCTCCTGCCGCTCGGCCGGCGCGAGCTCGCCATCGTGATAGCGGCTCACGCAGCGATCCTCGGGTCCTGACGTCCGGTCGTTCATCTCGCTCCACTCGCTTCCAGCCCCGCGCGGCCGCGCGCCGCCTCTCCCGCTCTCACGGGTTCACGTAGGGCCGTAGCTTCTCCTTCAGCCGGGCCCGCGCCCGGAACAGCCGCGATTCCACCGTTCCCTTGGAGCAGCCGAGCACCTCGGCGATCTCCTCGTAGCTCAGGCCCTGCACCTCGCGGAGCACCAGGATCTCCCGGAACTTCGGCGGAATGCCGGCCAGCGCCGCCTCCATCTGCTCCACGAACTCGCGCTCGAGCAGCGGGGTCGCCGGATCCGTCTCGACCGCCGCCGCCGTGGGCTCCGCCTGCGGCAGCTCCTCGAGCGACGCGGCGCGCAGGCGCTCCCGGCCTTTCAGGAAGTCCAGCGTGCGGTTGACCGCGATCCGGTACACCCAGGTGTAGAAACGCGACTTCTGCTCGAAGTCCTTGAGCTTCCGGAACGCCTTCAGGAAGACGTCCTGAACCACGTCCTCGGCGTGGCCGACGTCCCGGACCATGCCCCAAACGAGGCTATAAACTCTTTCTTGATAGCGATTTACAAGAATCTCGAACGAGTCGACATCGCCGGCGAGCACGGCCCGGACGACCTCATCGTCCGGCGAGGACTCGACGTCCAGCATGGCGCTTAGACCTGGCGGGGGATGGGGTTCTTCCCTGCAATCCAGGGGCAGCGCCGGCCGCCACCCCGCGAGCGGCCGGCGGGTGAAAAACGCCCCAGGGGCATTTTTTTCAGTTACGGGGGCCTATCTGAAAAAAACGCCCCTGGGGCGATTTTTTCAGATACGGGGGCTTACTGGAAGACCTCGTCCGACAGGAGATGGCCCAGCTTGGAGCGCTTGGTGCGGAGATAGCTGTCGTTGAGGCCGTTGGCCTTGATCTCCAGCGGGATGCGCTCCACGACCTCGATGCCCTGCGCCGCCAGGGACTCGGCCTTCTTCGGGTTGTTCGTGAGCAGGCGCACCCGGCGGATTCCCAGCTGGTAGAGGATCTGCGTGCCGATGCCGTAGTGCCGGGCGTCGGGCGGGAACCCGAGGCGCTCGTTGGCCTCCACGGTGTCGAGGCCGTGCTCCTGGAGTGCGTAGGCCTTGAGCTTCGAGGACAGCCCGATTCCGCGCCCCTCCTGCCGGAGGTAGAGGAGCACGCCGCGGCCCTCGGCCGCGATCAGCTCCAGCGCCCGCTCCTTCTGGGCGCCGCAGTCGCAGCGCTGCGAGCCGAACACGTCGCCGGTCAGGCACTCCGAGTGCATCCGCACCAGCACCGGCTCCTGGATGACCGACTTGCCGTTGGCGGAGAACCCGGGGCTGGGAAGCCCCATGGTGACGGCGAGATGGGCGTTGCCGTCGACCTCGGAGACGAACAGGTGCGCTTCGAACCGGCCCTGGCGCAGCGGCAGGTTCACGGTGGTCTGGTGCCGCGCCACTCCGTCGCCGATCTCGATCCGGTAGCGGATGATCTGGTCCACGGTGCACATCTTCAGCCGGTGCTTGCGCGTGAACTCGACCAGCTCCGGCACGCGCGCCATGGTGCCGTCGGGCTTGAGGATCTCGCAGATCACACCGGCGGGCTCGAGCCCGGCCAGCCGCGCCAGATCCACCGAGCCCTCGGTCTGCCCGGCCCGGACCAGCACGCCGCCGTCGCGCGCCCGCAGCGGAAAGACGTGGCCGGGCCGCGAGAGGTCGCCCGGCCGGCAGTCGGGATCGAGCGCCTTCCGGATGGTCGTCGCCCGGTCGGCGGCCGACACGCCGGTGGTCGTGCCCTCGCGCGCGTCGATGCTGACGGTGAACGCGGTGCCCAGGCTCGAGGTGTTGTGCTGCACCATGAGCGGCAGCTCGAGCCGGTCGGCGCGGGCCCGGTCCAGGGCGAGACACACGATGCCCCGGCCCGCGGTGATCATGAAGTTGACGACGTCCGGGGTGATCCGCTGGGCGGCCACGACCAGGTCGCCCTCGTTCTCGCGGTCCTCGGCGTCGACGAGCACGATCGGGCGGCCGGCGCGGATCTCTTCGAGGATCTCCGGAACGCTGCTGAAGGCCATGGTTCTCACCGACTCGACGGCCAAAGGCCCATCCCGGCCCCCCGGCGGAAAGAGGCTCCCCGGGCAAAGCCCCGAGCCCTCCGGACCAGGGCTTTCCCCCGGGACACCCTCGCTCCCGATCGGTGCGGTCCCCCGGGCCGAAAGCCCACCGGCAATCCTAATGCGTTCTAGAAGCTCAGGACAGCTCGCTCCGGCTCGCGATGATCTTGTCCACCAGACCGTACTTCTTGGCGTCCTGGGCGCCCAGCCAGAAGTCGCGGTTCGCGTCGGCCAGCAGCTTCTCCTTGTCGACGCCCATCTCCTTCTGGATGATCTCGGCGTAGATCTCGCGGATCCTCAGGATCTCCCTGGCGGTGATCTCGAGATCGCTGGCGGGGCCGACGATTCCGGTCGAGGGCTGGTGGAGCAAGAACCGCGAGTAGGGGGTGGCGTACTTCTGCCCCTTGTCGCCCCCCATGAACAGGATCACGCCGGCGCTGGCGCACAGCCCCACCACGACCGTGCGGATCGGGCAGCTGACTATCTTCATGGTGTCGTAGATGGCGAATCCCGAGTCCGCGCTGCCGCCGGGCGAGTTGATGTAGACGGTGATCGGCGCCTTGCCGTCGTCCTGCTCGAGGAGCAGCAGCCGGGTGATCAGGTCCTGCGCCATGCGGTCGGAGACCTGGCGGCTGGCGACGATCGTGCGGCTCTTCATGAGCGCCCGGCTCATCCAGCTCTGCTCGCCCTTGGAGTCGCTCCGGGCCGAGTCCATCGAATCGTTGGCGTCCGTCGGCATCGAGAACCTCCAGATTGCGCCGGTCCGCCGGCCAGGCCGGCGACAAGCGCCCAGCGTGCCGGAGGGGGCGGCGCGCCGCTCAGGCCGCCTGCCGACGCGCGAGTCCGGTTCTTCTCCCGTCCGGTCCGGAAAGATTGGCCTTCTCCCCCGGCAAGGTCAACCGTTCCGGCGGAAACCCCGCCCGCCGCGGGCCCGGCCGCCGGGTCGCGTGGGGGCGCCGCTTGCGCGCCCCCCGTCGCCGCAGGGCGCCGGCGGAGGCAGGCGCGCGGATTTGGAAACGGGAGGCGAGTGACTACACTTTGGCGCCCGAAGCCCTTGCGTCGGGGGCGCGCTCGAAGCTGCGGCCGGCGCTCGATGCCGGTGTCCGCCCCGGCCGGAGAAGTCCCGGGGCGAGATCGCCTCGGCCCGGCCGGTATCCGCGCGGGAAAGCGCGCACTTGTCGGGTGCAGCGCTCTTCTTGTCGATGGGAAGGTGATCTCAGGCACGCGCGCTGCCCGGGGCTGGATAGGGGGACGGATCATCACGCCTGCGACCGACAGAGCACCGCCGACGCCGCCGCGGCCCGGTATCGAGTCCATCGCGGAGCTTCGCCGCCGGGTCCAGGAACCGGTTGCGCATCGAAACGATCTCACCGGCCGGCTGTACGGATCCCGGCTCTCGATCTTCATCACGCGGTTCTTCCTGCGGCGCGGCTGGCACGCCAACGTGGCGAGCTTCTTCGTGCTCTTCAACGGGCTCGTCGGATCGGCGCTCCTCGTGTTTCCCGGGTGGCCGCCCGTGATCGGATTCTTCCTGCTCGAGACCTACTACATCCTGGACTGCGTGGACGGCGAGCTCGCCCGCTACCACCGGATCGGCCATGTGAAGGCCGCCTACTACGACTACCTCGCCCACCTTCTCGTGAAGCCGGCCATGTTCCTGTGCCTCGGGATCGGGCTCGCCCGGGACCCGGCGGTGGCCGCGCCGTGGCCGGTGTTCGTCGCGATCGCACCCCTGCTCGCCGTCGTCCTCACCAAGATCGCCACGGATCTGCACCGGCTGATCTTCGCCGCGAAGTTCATCGAGCACCGCGACGCGACGGTGGTGGCGAGCTTCCTCGGCCGGACCCGAGCGGCCGGCGGCCCGCCCGGCGGCCCGGCCGGGGCCGGCGCGCGCCACGCTTCGCCTCTGGGCACCCTCCGCCAGGCCGTCCTCAACTTCGATCTCTACCTGGTCGGGTTCCTGGCGGCGGCGCTCCTCGATGTGCTGGTGGGCGTGCCGGCGGGGATCCCGGCCTGGCTGGGCTACAAGATGGCGCTGTTCCTGTTCTACGCGGTGGCGCTGCCCCTCGATTTCCTTGACCACGTGATCTCCGACCTGTGGCAAGGCCAGCTTCTGGACCGCCTGGACACCCTCCAAAGGAATCTCGAGGATCTGATCGATAAAGGAGACATCCAGCGATGATGTCCACGCCATGGACCGGACCGACCGACCGGGGGAAGCGGGCCCGATGAACGTGCTTGGGATCTCCGCGCTCGACAACGATGCCACTGCGGCCCTGTTCGTGGGTGGCCGGCTCCGCTACGTGATCGCGGAAGAACGCATCTCCCGCGAGAAGCTCCACAAGGGGTTTCCGGGGCGCGCGGTTGCCGAGATCCTGGATCGCGCCGGCCTGAGGCCCGCCGACATCGATGTCGTCGCCTATCCGTTCAGCCCCTGGCCGAAGGAAAGCCGCCAGATCCTCGCCGCTTTCCTTTGCGAGCTGGGACCCAGCCTGTTCGCACCGCTGCCGCTTGGAAGCAAGTTCGTCCACCTCGGGCGCCACGCGCTGTGGACGCGGGAAGCGATCGGCTTTCACCGCCGCTTCCACCGCGAGCTCGACCGCGAGCTCGCCGCGCTCGGTCTCCTCGCGAACAAAGAGATCGTCGAGCACCACGAGGCGCATGCCGCAGCGGCGTTCTACACGTCGAACTTCCCCGCGGCGCTGGTGGTCACGGTGGACTGGTACGGATCCGGGCTGGCCGGAAGCGTGAGCGTGGCCGACGCCGAGTGCGGAATCCGCCGCATCAAGGACATCCCCTTCCCGCATAGCATGGGGATGTTCTACGCGGGCGTGACCGCGGCGCTGGGCTTCACCCCCAATCGCCACGAGGGCAAGATCGTCGGGCTGGCGGCCTACGCCCGGCCGGGGGAGCTGCTCGAGCAGGTGATGGCCCGGTTCCGGCAGCGCCCCGGCGACTTCCGCTGGATCGGGTCGTTCGACAACCGCTTCACGCGGGCACTTTGCCGCGAGTATCCGCGGGAACAGGTCGCTGCTGCTTACCAGACTGCGCTCGAGCGCGTGGTGACTGAGTTCGTAGCGCACTACGTGCGTCAGACCGGGATGAAACGCGTGGCGCTGGCGGGCGGGGTGTTCGCCAACGTGAAGCTGAACCAGCGGGTCTACGAGATCCCGGGGGTCGAGGCGGTCTACGTCCACCCGGGCATGGGGGACGGCGGGACGGGCGTGGGTGCGGGGTTGGCCGTGCTGGCGCGCCGCGGCCGGGTGCGGCCCTCCCGGTTCGAGAACCTGTTTCTGGCGCCGCCGACGCGCGACGGCGAGGTGGAGGCGTTGCTGCGCGCGGAGGCCGTGGCGTACGAGCGGATGGCCGACCCGGCGGAGCGGATTGCGGAGCTCCTTGCCGCCGACCACGTGGTGGCGCGCTACGCGGGGGCCATGGAGTACGGGCCGCGCGCCCTCGGAAACCGGTCGATTCTCTATCCCGCGACCGACCCGACCGTGAACGACTGGCTGAACCACCGGCTGGGCCGCAGCGAGTTCATGCCGTTTGCGCCCGCCACGCTCATCGAGGAGGCCGCGCGGTGCTACGTGAACCACCGGGGCGCGGAGTACACGGCGGAGTTCATGACGATCACGTTCGACTGCACGGACTACATGAAGAAGACCAGCCCCGCGGCGGTGCATGTCGACGGCACGGCTCGTCCCCAGCTGGTGCACTCCGAGCGCAACCCGGGCTTTTACCGGATCCTCGCCGCGTACCGCGCGCGCACCGGGATCCCCACGCTGATCAACACCAGCTTCAACATGCACGAGGAGCCGATCGTCAAGACACCGCACGACGCGCTGCGGGCGTTCCGGCAGGGGCGGTTGCCGTACCTCGTGCTGGATGATTTCCTGGTGGCCGGCGACGTGGACGACCTGGTGGAGGAGGCGGCGCGCGGCGCTGCTCGCCGGTAGCGCGCGCACTCCGGGTAGACTCGTCGGACGTTTTCGGGAGCCGCTGTCGTGAATCGGCTGCTCATGGAGTTCCTCGCCCAGGGTGCCGGCGTGACCGGGGTGACCGCGGCGCTGCGGCGGGCGGTGGCGCGGCCGGGTTCGGGCGGGGGCTTTCATGTCTTCTGCTACCACCGCATCGGCGCGGGGCGCGGCCCGTTCTTCGCGGGCACGCCGGTGGCCGCGTTCGAGCGGCAGTGCGCGTTTCTGGCGCGGCACTACCGGGTGCTGCCGCTCGTGGAGCTGGTCCGGCGCTCCCGGAACGGCGAGGCGGTCGGCGATGCGGCGGCGATCACGTTCGACGACGGCTACCGCGACAACCTGCTCGTGGCGCTGCCCGTGCTGGCGCGCCACCGGCTGCCCGCAACGATCTTCCTGACCACGGCGGCGATCGGCACGGGCGAGCCGCTGTGGCACGATCGCGTCGCCTGGGTGCTCGAGCGGACCGAGCGACGGAGCCTGGAGCTGGAAGCGGGCGGGCAGTGCCGGACGCTCCGGCTCGAGACGCGGGCGAAGCGGCTGGCGGTCGTCGGGGACGTGTGCGAAGCGCTCAAGGCCGTGCCCGAGCTCGAGAAGCAGCGCGCGATCGAGGCGCTCCGCCGGGTGGCCGGCGTGGCGGACTACCGTGGCCTGGCACGGGACATGCTCGACTGGGACGATGTGCGGGCGATGACACGCCGCGGCGTCGCCTTCGGGGCCCACACCGTGAACCACCCCATCCTGACGCGGTTGCCGCTCGAGGAAGCGCGGAGCGAGATCCGCGAGAGCAAGCGCCGGATCGAGGCGGAAACGGGCGAGCCGTGCGAGACGTTTGCCTATCCGAATGGCCTGCCTGGTGATTTCGATCCGGCGATCGAGGCGCTGGTCGACCAGGAGGGGTTCGCTTGCGGCGCGTCCCGCGGACTCGGGGCAAACCCGCCCGGCGGCAATCCCTACGACGTCCGGCGGTGGACCCCGCTCGAGGAGTCGATGCCGGCGTTCGCGCTGCGGCTTGCCTGGTGGGCGCGGGCGGGCGGGCGGGGGGCGTGACAGAGAAGAAAAAGAGAACCACGAAGGGGTCCCGTGGCGCGCGCGGGGGGTCCGGGTGGCGCAGGCGGAGTGCGCCCGCTTGCGTGGCGCGCGCGAAGTGCGCGCGCGGGGGGTCAGGCCCCGTGCCGGGAGGTGCGGGTGCGGGTGGCGCAGGCGG
>JAFGQW010000329.1 GCA_016935485.1 Planctomycetota bacterium
GGCTCCGAGCCCTGGTCGCGCGGCTCCGCGGGTCGTTCCGACGCCCCGTGCGGGCACAAAAAAAGCCTGCGCGGACCGCGCAGGCACGGGTTCACTTGTCGCCTCAGCCTCCGCCTGCCGCTGCTGCGGCCTTCTTCGCGTCCTCCTCCGAGGGTCGCGCGGGGTCGTAGACCTTGGCGTCGGCGAGGATCTGCTGCTCCTCCGCCATGAGCTTCTTTTCCTGTTCGGCGAGGTCGGCCTCCTCCTTCTCGATGCCCTTCAGCCGCGCCTGGTCCCGGCCGCTGAGCGGCTTGGCGGGCGGCTTCGCGGTGGCCGCGGGCTTGCCGGCGGCCGCCGCGGCCGGCGGCGTCCCGAGAAGCCGTTGCTTCTTCTTGGTCAGGACGTCCTTCTTGCCCTCGAGCTTGTCGAGATCGCCCAGGAAATCGCGATACTTCTTGATGAAGGTCTTCAGCGGTAGCTTTCCGTGGCCCCGGGTCGCCTTGACCAGCAGGCCCATGAGCGCGGTGGAGTTGCACTTGTAGTCCGGCACGTGGAGCTCCTCGACGAGCTTGCCGGACGCGTCGTACGCGAGGAACAGCGGCACCTTGTCCCCGTAGACCTCCTTGGCGACCTTGTCCCTGGCGATGTCGAACTTCAGGCAGCGGAAGATCTTCAGCGCGATCGCCACCTCTTCCTTCTTCAGCACCGCACTCTCGAACGTGGTCACTTTCTTGCCGTCGGCCGAGTTCACGAGGTAGATCAGCGTCAGGCAGCCCCTGGCGACCGCGTCCTTGAGCTCGTTGATCGTCTCGAAGTTTCTGGCGCCCTGGGACTCACCCTTGGCGGGGAACGTCGGGGAAGTCCAGGGGGTGTTGATGCGAGCCGTAGCGGGCCCGCAGCGTCCGCCGCCGCCCCCTCAGCCCTTGCCGTACGCGAAGTCCACGGCGATGAAGCAGACCATCGCGACCATCGCCGTCGTGATTGTCCAGGCCTTCCGCATCTCGTCAGCTCCTTCAAGTACACTTGCGTCCGGTGCCTTCCGGCATCGGACTCGAGGTTCGACTAACGAACTGCTTCAAGATTCGGCGGGATCGCCGCAAAAAGCAACACCGCGCCGGCCGGTTTACAAAGATTTTACGCTTTCGCGACCTGTCTGGCGGCACGGGTCGCGGGGAAGCGCCCGGAAAAACCGGTCGCAATCTCGCGCCGGCCCGCAGGTTCCGGCGAGCTTCCCGGACAGCTCGGCAAAAGAGGACAGGACAGATCCGACGTGCGTTTTCCGCGGGCGCCGTCGCGGCTGCGGGGCGCGAAGGGGCAGGGCGCGAACCCGCGCCACTACCGTCGGCGGCCCTCCCCGCTCTGCCGCCGCCGCCGCTACTCGGCGAGCGGTGCGCCGCAGTCGCGGCAGTAGCGAGCGCGGAGCGGCAGCGCTGCCCCGCACGCGGGGCAGCGCTGGTGCTCCGCGCCCGGAAACGGGCCCGCCTGCGCGTGATGATGCCCTGCGCTCCGGCGCGCACACCGTGGGAAGGCGTGCCGGTGGCCGCGCTCCTCCGCTGCCCCGCGGACGCACATCGAGGGAGGGCGCGGCAGCTCTCGGCACAGGACGCAGACATACGGCTTGGCCGCATCCACGATCACGAGCAGCAACCAGATGGGCAGGAACAGCCCACCGGTGATCAGGGTCAAGGCCAGTCCCCAGCCGGCGCCGAACACCGTCTTCTGATGGAGCGTGCGCTCCCCGCAGGCAGCGCAATGCCGGGTGGTCTGCGAGATCGCCATGGCGGTGGCTTTGCCGGAGTTCGTCCTGGAAAGGCCGCGCTACGTCGCGGGCAGCGCATTATTCCGGGGTCGTCCGCGGTTCTTCCGCGGGGTCAGCCCCGGCAGCGCCGGGGCCGGCTTCCTCTTCACTCGAGCTCTTCAGGTCCGCGAGCAGCGCTTCGATTTCCGCGCGGACAGCCGTCCGCGTGCGCCGGTAGTCGTCCAGATCCCCGCCGAAGGGATCGACGACCGGCCGGGATCGGACGGGGATTCCGCCCGCCTTCTCCGCCAGCACGCCCGCCAGATCCACGATCAGATCGAACGGCTCCCCGCCGAGCTCGTGCAGGGACTTGGAGTACTGGCCGTCGATCGAGATGCCTTCCTCCGCCATCACCGTGCCGACCTCCGCCGGGACGAAGCCCACCGGCCTCACCCCGGCGCTGCGGGCTTCGAGCCGGTCCCCGGCCAGCGCGCGCGCGTAGGCCTCGGCCATCTGGCTGCGGCACGCATTGCCGTAGCAGAGAAACAGCACGCGGACAGTCCCTTGGCTCGCCGGGGGGCGCGCTGCGTCCTCCGTGGGCATGACTCGGCCTCCCTGGGGCCCGCGCGGGGCGGGCGGGGCGCCGCGCTTCCCGCGCCGCGTCCGGGAAGACCGTTCTCCCGCGCGGGAAATCGTTTCCCGCTCGCACACGGCGGCCTTGAGCCCCTCCGGCGCCACGTCGATAGATCATTTGAACCTGCAGTGACGCAGGTTGCAAGCGCTGCAGAGAAGGACAGGCCCGGACCTGCCGGCCGCTCGCACTCCGTCCGGAGTGGGGTCAGGCCGCAGGCCGCGGGAAGGACAGTGCTCGTCTCCTCGGGACGACCGCCCAGCGCCCCGGCCGCCGCGGTCCGGGAGACGCTCCAGTCCCGTCGGCGAGGCGCGCCAAGGCGCCCCGCCGACGGCGAACCGGGAGGAGCGATCGAACGGAGACATGCTTCGCGATCCGTCCATCTTGATCGTCGAGGAGGAACCGGCCGACGCCGGCGGCACCGATCCGACACCGGCGGCGGTCCAGGACCACGTGCTCGTCATCGATGACGAGCCGGACATGCTCGGTCTGTACCGGGCGTGCCTGACCGCCCACGGCTACCGCGTCACCGCGGCCGCGGATGGCGCGGCGGGGCTCGATCTGGCGGCGGCGGATCCTCCGTCTGCGGTGGTGCTCGACATGCGAATGCCCGGCATGGACGGCCTTGAGGTCCTGGAACGGTTCCGCAGGCAGGCGGCCACGGCCGACGTGCCGATTCTGATGGTCAGCGGGCAGGACACCGTCGAGGACCGCATCACGTGCCTGCGCCAGGGCGTCGACGATTTTCTCCCGAAGCCGTTCGAGTACGAGGAGCTCGTCGCGCGCGTCCAGGCGCTGATCCGGCGCGCCACGGTCCACACCCGGCCGCCACCCGCCGAGCTCGGCCCCGACGATCGGCGCCGGCTCGGAATCCTGCGCCGCGCGCTCCGGGAGGGGCCCGGCTCGTTGCTGCCCGTCTACGACCGGCGCGTGCCGTGCGGGTTCGCCTACCCGGCCACGACCGCCGCGTCCGCCGAGGAGGCTCTCAAGCACGACCCGCTGGCGGACCTCGACTTTCTCCATGCCCGCGGCTACCTCGAGCGCACCTTCCACGACGTGGTGCTCGTCTGTCCTTTCTGCAGCCATCACGACATCCACCTGCGCGAGGTGTGCCCGGCGTGCGGGTCCGCGGATCTCAGCTCCGTCGAGATGATCCACCATTTCCGCTGCGCGCACACCGGCCCGGCGGCGGACTTCCGCGGCGCCGGCGGGCTGGAGTGTCCGAAGTGCCGGACGCCGCTGCGGCACGTGGGCCTCGACCACGAGAAGCCGCCGGACACGGTGGCCTGCGGCAGCTGCGGGCGCGCGTTCCAGGAGCCCGACGTGGCCGCGCGCTGCCGGAGCTGCAGCCATCCGTTCGCTCCCGAGGAGGCCGACCGGCGGCGCATCTACGGTTACATCGTGACCGCGGCGGGGCGGTTCGCGGCCGAGGCGGGCGCGTTCCTGGAGCCGCCGGCGGGGAGCGTCTTGACCGAGAACGAGGTCGAGGTCTACCGCGCCGAGTTCTTCCGCGAGCTGGTGCACCACGAGGTCACGCGGAGCGCGACGCTCGGGCAGTCCACGGCCGTGCTGCGCATCGGCGTGCGCGGCCTGGAGAAGCTGGTGGCGGCGCACGGTCAGAACGCGGGGCGGCGCGCGCTGCGCGACGTCGTCGATACGATCCGCGCGTCGGTGCGCGAGGTGGACCGGATCGGCCGCCTGCGGGCGGCGGACTTCGTGGTGCTGCTGCCCGGCGCCGACACTCGCACGGCGGTGCGGATCGCCCGGAAGGTGGCGGAGGTGTTCGGCCAGTCCGAGGAGGAAGACTTCGAGCGTCTGGGTCTGTCCTACGCGTGGGCGGTTCATCCCAACGAGGCGGCGGACGCTGATTCCCTGCTGGGGCGGGTGCTGGACGAGACGCCCACGGCGTATCTCGGCGACCCGGAGATGTACGTGCCGGCGGACGAGGCGGGCTTGTTCCTGCCGGCGCTGGGTGCGCGGAGCTACGCGCCGCTGACCCCCGAGCTCGCAAGGCCGACGCGGATCGGACGCGGCGATGCGGCGGGCCCGGGCGCCGGTGGGGGGCGCATCGGGCGGTCCACCCCGGAGGCGGCGGTGCACACCGAGCCGTCCGGCGACGACGAGGAGGGGGCCGGGCACGAGGAGCCGGAAGAGGAAGAAGAGCAGGAGGAGGAGAGCGGTGCCGCGGCGGTCGACGGCACGGCGGCGCCGGCGGGCGAGGCCGGCAAGGGCAGGATCGTCGACTTCGAGACCTGGAAGCGGGGCACCCGCGATCGGCTGCGGGAGGGCAGCCGCCCGTGGTGGGCGCAGCTCGGGGAGGACGAGGCCGAGGAGAACCGGCTCGATCCGCTGGAACCATGTTGAAGGAGCTCCGTGACGTGTTGCTCGGCCCCACCGACGTCGCTGTCGTGAAACGCGGGTCGCTCCGGGTGCGTGCCGCCGGTGGGTGCGCCGCGGACCGGTGCGACGGGCGGGTAGGTGCTGGGCTCGTTGGGCGGGTCGGTCCCGGCATGCGCGCCGGGCGGTGTGGACCGCCCGGCCTCTGGAGCGAGGTGCGGCGATGGTGAGCGGCTGGCGGGTCCGACTGCGCCGCCCCGAAGCGCGGCGCCCGCAGGAGGTGGCAGCGCGCTACCGTGCGCCCGAGCGCCCGCCGCCCCGGCTGCGCAAGTGGTTCGGGTGGCTCGTGCCGATCCTGATCCTCGCCGGCGTGCCGTCCTTCTACTGGATCAAGAAGCACGGCGTGATCGAGGTCAGCGGCGTGGTCGACGGACGGCTGTTTCCCATCGGCACGCCGATTCAGGGCCGGCTCGGCGCCGTGCTCGTCTCCCTGGGCGATCCGGTGAAGAGAGACCAGGAGCTCGCGCGCCTCGCGACCGAGGTGCTCGACGCGCGGGTGCGGGAGCAGGAGGGGATGGTTGGCGCCGCGCGCGCGACGTGCCGGGAGCGGGAGGCCGACTGGAAAGTCAACGCGGACCTCGCTTCCCAGGGATACGCTCCGTATGCGGATGCCCGTCGGCTGCGGCACGCCCTCGAGGCGGCGTTGGCCGAGCTCGAGGCCGCGGAGGCCGCGCTCACGGCGGCGGTCGAGAACCGCAAGCTCGCGATCATCCGGGCGCCGGTGACCGGGATCGTGCTCTGGGAGCCGCTGCGTCCGGGCGCGATCGTGGACCACGACGACCCGGTGATGTACATCCTCGAGGACGGCGACCTCTGGATCGAGGCCTACGTGCCAGAGAAGAACCGCGCCTACGTGCATCCGGGGCTGCGGGCGGACGTCCGCATCGACGGCCTGCCGGGGCACGTGCTTCGCGGGCGGGTGGCGCGTCTGTTCAAGGCCGTCAAGGAGCGCCCCGGCCAGATGCGGACGCACGACATGCCCGGCACGCCCTACGTGCCCGTGAAGATCGTGCTCGACGATCCGGCTTTGCTGAAGCTCTATGCGAGCTATGGCATGACCAGCCGCGCGCGGATCTTCCTCGACTGA
>JAFGQW010000058.1 GCA_016935485.1 Planctomycetota bacterium
CCGCGAGGAACGGTAGCGCCGGCGGGGTCTCCGCGAACGACTCGACCGTGAACCGGAAGCCGAGCTCGCCGCGCTCGTCGACCCACGGGATCGGCACCGAGGCCTCGAAGTAGACCAGGTGGGCGAAGCGACGGGCGAGCTCCCGGGCCTGGTGGTTCATCCGCAGGCGGCCGCGGCGCGCCATCAGCTCCGCGAACGCCGCCGGCGTTTCGGGGTCGAACGTGAAGCCGGCACCGCGGTAGACGGCGCGCGCCGCCACCAGCACCGGGCGGCCGCCGATCGCCATCTCCATGCCGGCGCTCGAGGTGTAGACCAGTCCGGTCTCGGCGGCCGCCATCAGGGCGTAGGAATCGACCTCGCTTTCCGGCGGGACGAGGCGGACGTTCTCGGGCAGTCTCGGGAAGGCGCCCTGCAGGAACCCGGCGACGGTGGCGCGGGTCGGCTGCCACCAGACCTTGACTTCGGCGGGATGGGCCCGGATGACGAGCAGACGTTCCGGGGTCCGGGCTGCCTCCGTCACGGCGGCGCGGAGCCACGCGAACATGGACGGGAAGACCAGGTCCTCGCCGCAGACGGCCGAGTCCCAGATGAGGTTGGTGAACAGCACGTCGAAGGGCCGGTCGTCCAGCCGGAGCACCTTGCGGATCGTCGCCAGGCTGTGGATCGGGCGGTCGAAGAACGGGACCTGCGCATTGCCGAGTCGGATCCGCGCCCGGAGGTAGTCGTCGAGCCGCTCGTCTTCGGCGGCGGTGAGCGGGTGGATGCGGCGCGCCGGCCAGAGGGCGGCCACATCGAACGGCACGGCCGGGCGATTGCGGCCGAACACGAGCGTGTTCTTCACGTTGCCGCGCTCGTAGCTCACGACCTCGATGCCGCGCTCGCGCGCCAGCTCGAGCATCACCCGCTGGGCGAAGAACTTGCCGTTGAGGACCACGACCGTGCTGGGGTTCACCCGGTCGAGGAGCGCCGTGTAGGCGCGGAGCGCGATGATCGTCGACGCCACGAAATCGCGGTCGATGGCCTCGTCGCCCGGGCCGGGCCCGGCGGTCCGGAGATGGCGGGTGACCGAGGCGAGCGCCCAGGCGCCGACCGGACGCCCGTCCACCTCGAGGGAGCGCAGGGCGGTGGAATCGAGCCCCGCGACATGGGCCGCGGCCTCGGCGCGGAGCTGGTCGAGATCGACCAGGTCCGCGGGCCGAAGCGGGGGCTCGCCTCCGAGGAGTTCGAAGAACTTGCGGTGCACGAAGCGGCACGTGGCGCAGGTGGCCGCGCGGTTCTTCTCGTAGACGAAGGCGTCGCACTGGGGGAAGAGACCGCCGCAGCCGGCGACGACGGTCGGGTGCCCGGCGGCGCGCACCGCCTGCTCGAGCGTGACTTCCCAGGCGAGGTGCACCGGCCAGTAGAAGGGCGAGAGGAAGAGCACGGGGCGCACGCCGGTGCGAGCGCGACGGCGCCGTGCGCCGGCCAGACGCCGGGCTTCCCCCAGTCCGTGGTCGCTCCCGACGACCCGCGAGAAGAGCCGCACGCCCGCGAGCTCGACGAAGGCGTTGCGCGCCTGCACCGCCCAGTGCCGGACGGCCGAACGGCCGAGGCGGCGATCGAGCGCTTTCAGGACGTCGTGCCGAGACATGGCCGGCTTCCCAGGTTCGAGAGCGGCGCCAGCGTGCGGCTGAGCACGATCCGGCGGCGCAGGCGCCGCCACCAGGTGCGGACCTGATCCGGCGGGTGCCAGCTCGGCGGAACCGTTCCGGCCCGAGCCACGACCAGCAGGTGGTGTGCGCGGCCCGCCGGTCCGTACATGGCCGACTCGACCGCGAGTCCCGTGCGTGCGAGCAGGTGTTCCAGGCTCGCGCGGTGGAAATCGATCAGGTGCGGGCGCTGGAAGTAGCGGTGCCGGAACTTGCCGTCGAGGGCCACGAGTACATCCGGCACCTCGATCGCCACGAAGCCGCCGGGAGCGAGGCGGTCCCGGATCGCCCGCAGGAGATCCGCCGGCTCGGGCACGTGTTCCAGGACGTGGAAGAGCAGGATGCCGTCGTACCGCGGAGCCGGCCCGCTGCAGCGGGGGAACGTGCCGGTCTCGATCGCCAGCCCGCGCTCGCGGCCGGCGGCGGCGTAGCCCTCCGCCGCTTCCACACCGGCGGCGCGATGGCCCGCCGCGGCGAGCCGGGCCAGGAAGCTGCCGGCGCCGCAGCCGATCTCGAGATAGAGGCCCTCCCGGCGAAAGCGGCTGGCGAGCCCGCGGAAGCGCTCCTGGGCGATGCCGTCCCGTCGCGCCGTGGCTGCGCGGTCCGGTCGCTCCGCACCGCGGTAGCGCCGCGAGTACTCCCGGCGATAGTAGGCCGCGGCGTCCGACTCGTCCATGTGCGGGGAGAGGAAGACGCCGCCGCAGCGCACGCAGAAGCGGACGCGCTCGCCCTCGAGGTCGAGGCCCGAGCGGCACAGCATGCGCCACACGCCGTGGCCGCAGATCGGACATTCGGTTCGCGTCTTCATACGCAGAGCTCGCTCGACGCACCGATTCGCGCGCCGATACGTGCGTGAAACGCAGCGGTCACCTGGCGCAGGCGCCCGCGCACGGCCACCAGCCGCCGGCGTTCGCCGTCGAGGTCTTCGAGCAGGGCCTCGAGGCGCTGGACCACCCGGTCGGGACCCGCGGCCATCTCCACGACGCGGTCGGCCAGGCCGATTTCGTCGAGAAACCCGCGCACCTTGTCGTGGGATCCGATGCCCACGAACGGCGTGCCGGCGCCGACCGCGCAGATGGCGGAGTGGCCCCGCATGCCCACGACCGCATCCGCGCCCCGGTAGAGGTCGAAGAAGGCCGGCGCCTGCGCGACGCCCTTCATCATGCCGACGCTGGTGGTGTGGCGGCGGGCCAGTGGCGCGGGGCACGCGTCAAGGAACTGGCCCACGAGGGCGTGGTCCGCCGGGACGTGCGGGCACAGGATGAGGTTGAGCGGGCGGCGGGCGGCGAGGTCCGCAAGAGCGCGCGCGAGCCGGCCCAGCCAGGTGAAGCGGCGGCGGGTCGCGCGATGGAACGCAAGCCAGCGATCTCTTCCGGGGAAGCGCGCGCCGCGGCGGTCTCCCGCGAGCTGGAGCACGATGTTCAGAGCGTCGTGCTGGAGCTGCAAGGGGCGCACGCCGGCGGTCGGGACCCAGAGCCCCGGATCCGGGATCACGTGGACGTGCGGGCACGGACCCAGGGCCGCTTCGAGCCGGCGCTTGCTGTGGTCGTTGCGCACCGACACGAGCGCGCTCGTCTGGCGGGCGACCGCGAGCGTCTCGCGCAGCCGGTCGAGGTGGTGGAAGCGCTCCCCGCGAAACTGGTTGAAGCCCATGGCGTAGAAGACCACGGGGATCGTGAAGCGCTCGAGGCAGGACGGGTCGAACCCGTAGTTGAGCCCGTTCAGCCGGTTCTCGGGGCCGCCCTCCATGAGCCCGCCGCCTCCGATCAGGACGAGATCGTGCGTGGCGTCGATGCGATCGATTCGCTCCGGGGTCAGCGCCCGGGTCCGGCCGGCCAGCTTGTGCTCGAGGACGTCGTCCTCCGTGACACGGAGCGTGACGTCGAGATCCTCGGCGAGCGTCGCGTGGAGGCCCGCGACCAGCGCGCCGTCGCCGATGTTGTGCCCGAAGGTGGCGGCGTGGAAGACGCGCAGTTCCCTCAAGCTCATGCGGCAAGGCTCCTCTCCCGGGAACGTAGCATGCCGAGCAGGAAGGCGCGATCCGCGCGGTTCAGCAGGCACGTGAAGAACAGCAGGGCGTGTGCGCCGAGGTAGGCGGTCGTGGCGGCAATGAGACCGGGCACGCCCGCGACCACGAGGCCGATCGCGTAGCCGGCGGCCGCGGCGGCGAGCCACACCAGGACGTCGGGCCCGGTGGTGCGCACGTACGCGGCCGGCGCGACGCCGAGCACGCGAAGGATGCGCGGGACGTTCCAGCCCAGGAGCACCGCGCCGCCCACCAGCGTGCCCAGCGCGGGGCCCGCCACTCCCCAGGCGAGGGAGGCGGCGACGCTCACGCCGAAGTTGATCACGCCGGCCGTGACGAACGGAGCGAGGAGCACGCCGAAGCGTCCCTCTGCCAGCAGGACGGTCTGGCCCACCGAGCGAAATGCCGCGGTCATGGCGAAGGCGAGCAGCAGCAACAGCGGGGTGACGGCCGCGAGTGCGGCCGGGCCGAGCCACAGCCGGATGACGGGCGCGGCGTTGAGGGCGACCACCGTGGCGGCGCCGAACGTGAGGAGCGTGGACAGCGACGTGGCGCGCAGGAAGAAGTCGTGGAACCGCGCGGGTGAGAGCTCGTGCCTGAGCCGGACTGCCAGCGGCAGGATGAAGGAGCGCGAAACCTCGATGGCCTGGAGCACGAGGCCGTAGAGCCGGGTGGCGATGCCGTAGACCCCGACGTCGGCAGGCGTGAGCAACGAGGCCACGATCCACAGATCGAGGCGGCCGGAGAGCAGGGTCGTGCACTTGACGCCGAAGATCGGCGCGCCGAAGCGGGCGGCGGCCCGCCAGACGGGAAGGGCGCCGCGAAGTACGGGGCGCGGCAGGGGACCGAAGACCGCCCGCACGACCAGGACGGACACGGCGGTCTGGCAGGCGACCGACGCGAGGAAGACCAGAGCGTAGGCGGTCAGGCGATCGGCGCCCGGGGCGAGGAAGCGCACGGCCGCGATGCCGGCCAGGCGCAGCAGGAGGGACGTCACCTGGATCGACTTGATCAGACCGAACCGCTCCCGACCTTCGAGCATCTTGCGGGCGAAGGTGCCGAGGAGCTCGAACCCGAAGCCGGCGCCGCCCACGGCGAGCGCGAGGCCGACGACCGCCGGGCCCTGGCCGCGGAGGCCGAAGACGGTGAGGACCGCCACGAGGGACAGGACCGGCAGGCCGAGCAGGGCGTGGAGCGCGAGGGCGCCGCCGAGACGGGGCGACAGTGCGGCCGGGTCGCGCTCGCGAGCCACTTCGCGCGTGATCCAGGAGCCCAGGCTGTCCTCGAACAGGTGGAACTGGAGCGCCATGGCGGTGGCGAGTGCGTACACGCCGTAGGCGGCCAGCCCGAGATCGCGAATCAGCCAGGTGAGCAGGACCGCATGCGCGGCGAGGGACAGCACCGTGCCCGTGCTGTTCACCACGACGTGGGACAGGATCGTCGCTTTGAGGGTGGAAGGTCGATGCTGCACGATGCCTCGCGGTCCGCTGCGCTCGCCGGGTCTCGGGTCCGGCGCCTGGCCGGGACGGCGGCGCCGTCCACGATCGAGACGGCGATGCTGCTCTCCCTATCGGCCGTTGGGGGCCGGGCGGTGGAGGCTCCTCGGGCCCTTCAGCGCATGGCTTTGTCGGCGTCGCGGAAACCGCGCCAGGTTCCCAGCACCTTCGCGAGCCGGAAGGCTGGTGCCCGGAAGAACCAGCGCAGCCGGGCGCCCCGGACGGCCAGCCGGAACCAGTCCCGGCCGACGCCCCACGCGAGCCCGACCGGCACCATCCACCACTCGGCGAGCCAGGTGTCGAAGTCCAGGTGGAGCACGCGTTCGCGGGTCTCGCGGCGCTGCCGGAGAAGGACTTCCCGGAACGTCTCGTGATGCGCATGGAACACGGCTGCCCGGGGCGCGTACGCGACGACGTGGCCCTCGCGGCAGATCTCGCGCGCCCAGAGCAGGTCCTCGCCGTAGGCGACGTCTTCGCGGAACGGATGCAGCAGGGCGAGGGACCGCCGGACCGCGGCGTTGGCGCTGCAGAAGGGCGGGTCCTTGCGGTAGCGCCGCGGCCGGGCTCCGTAGGCGCGGCGGATCTCGAGCGCCTCGAGGGGGTTGGTGTACGCGTAGGGCAGCTGGCGGCCGAAGACCGCCGCCACCTTCGGGTCGTGAAACGGCGCCAGCAGCGCCTCCAGCCACTGCGGCGAGGCGGGGATCGCGTGCGCGGACAGGAACACGGTGATCGGGGCCTCGGCGTTGTGGACGCCGAAGTTCAGCGCGCCGCCGTACGAGAACTCGCCCGGCTTGAGGGTGAAGATCCGCGCCCGGTGGCGCCGGGCGATGCTTGCCGTGTTGTCCGTGGAGCCGGAGTCGACAAACACGATCTCGGCCGGCTTGACGGTCTGGCTCGCGAGCGCCGCGAGCACGGAACCGACATGCTCGGCCTCGTTGCGGGCCGGGATGACGACGGACGCCTTGGGCAGGTGGGAGGAGGCGCTGTCCTGGCGGGACGCCGTGGCGCAGGCCGTGGTCGATTGCATCGGTTCGCGCTCCGCGAGGCGACGGACGTGCGCACCCCGATCCGGGGGCGCCTTCCGTCCTTGGAGTTCTCTGTCGGCCAACGCTGCGTACGGACTCAAGACCTACTCCGGGGGGCGGCCAGGTGCGTCGGTGGCTCGGCAGGGCTTGCCGGGCCGCCGGAGCTCAGCTGCAAGCTCCTATCGCGAAGCCACTTGTGAGCCGGGTTGCATTGCGCCTGCGCGGTTGCCGAAAACCCCGGGGGCGGCGAAGCCGCGGGGCCGTCCTGCGGGCCGGGGACCGGCTTCCGCCTGGAGGGACCTTCGAGCGCCACCATGACCGAGACCCGACCGACCCGCCGCTCGCCCGGAGCGGTGCTGCTGCTCGTGCTCTTGCTGGGCGTCGTTCCGGCCGCCGCGTACGTCCCGGCGCTCGCCGCGCCGTTTCACTACGACGACCTCCACTCCATCCAGCGCAATCCCCACTTGAAGCTCCACAACGCGCTCAACTTCTTCCGCGATCCCGGGCTCTTCGACGAGAATCCGGCCACGCGCATGTACCGGCCGGTGCTGCTGCTGACCTACGCGGTGGACGACTTCTTCTGGGGGCGAAACCCGCTGGGCTTTCGCATCACGAACGTGCTGGTGCACCTCCTGGCCGGAGCGGTGCTGTTCGCGCTGCTCGCGGCACTGCTCGCCCCGCGTCCGGGACCGATTCGCTTCCGGGCCGCGGTGATCGGCGCGCTCGCCTTCCTGCTCCATCCACTCGCGACCGAGAGCGTGACCTACGTCAGTTGCCGCTCCAATCAGCTCGCCACGCTGGGCTACCTTGCGGCGCTGCTCGGCTACCTGCGGGCGCGCCGCGCGCCGCCGGGGGCGGGCGTCGCCGCGGGCTGGCTGGCGTTCGCCCTGTTCGGGGCGCTGGTCGCGTTCGGCAGCAAGGCCATCGCGATCACGCTGCCGGTTGCGCTCGGCCTGGTCGAGCTCCTCGCGGTAAGGCGCGCCGCGCCGGGGGCTCGCGGGATGCTGCTGCGCGCGGGCGCGTGGCTCCTGCCGTTCGTGCTCCTCGCCGGGGGCTACCTGCTGGTGCGGCAGGAGGTGATGGGCTCGACGGGAGTCAATCTGACGGCGCAGCGCTTCCTGCAGGGTGGCCACGAGCTCACCGGGGGCCGTAGCGTCCAGTCGAACCTCCTGACCCAGGCGACTGTCTTCTGGAGATACGTCGGTCTCATGGTCTGGCCGGTCCGGTTGAACGTGGCTCACCACGCAGCCCTCGCCCACAGCCTCGGCGAGACGCGTGTGTGGCTGAGCCTGCTCGGGCTCGTGGGCTACCTCGGCGTCGCGCTGCTCTGCTTGAGGCGGCGGTGGTTCCGGGTCGGGCTGGCGCTGGTCTGGCTTCCGCTCGCGCTCAGTCCGACCAGCTCGATCGTGCCGCTGAACGTCGTGATGAGCGAGAACCGGCTTTACCTGCCGCTCACGCTGTCGGTCGGGCTGCTGGCGGCGGCGGGCGTGGCGGCGGCGCTTCCGGCCGGTCGGCTGCGGCTTGGCGCCCGGCCGGGGCTCGCGGTGGCCGCGGCCGTCGTGCTCGGGGTCTGGGGCGTGCGGGCGGGCTGGCGGAACGCGGACTACCGGGATGGAGAACGTCTGTGGGCCAAGGCGGTCGCCGTGGCTCCGGAGAACTTCCGCGCGCGCAATCATCTCGGCAATGCGCTCGCGGAACGGGGGGATTTCCGCGGCGCGCGCGCGCAGTACCGCGCTGCCAGGGAGATCTACCCGGAGTACTTCGACACTCTCCTCAACCTGGGCGAAGCGAACCTCCGCGTGGCGGACGCCGGCGAGGATTGCGGCGCGTGGGACGAGGGCGAGCAGGTGCTCCGCGAGCTGGTCGCGCGGGAGCCGCGGCACGTGCTGGCGCGGCTGAAGCTCGGGCGCCTGCTCTTCCAGCGCGCCGTGAAGCTCGGGGACAGGCCCGAGGACCTGGAGGCCGCGGCGGTCGAGTTTCGCACGGTGATCGAGATGGCGCGCGCGCCGCGGTTCCAGGAGTCGCGCATCTGGGCGTGGTCGCGCATCGCCGCGCTCGAGGAGCACCGCGGGGACCTCGCGGCGGCGGTCCGTGCGTGCCGCGCGATTCTCGCGGAAATGCCGTATCACGCGGAGGCGCGTGCTCACCTGGCGGCGCTCCGCGCGCGCCTCGCCGGTCGGGCGGCTATCTGAAAAAAACGCCCCAGGGGCGTTTTTTTTCACGAAGTGCGCGCGCTCGGGTGGCGCGGGCGGGTGGCGCGGGCGGGCGGCGCCCGCGGGGGCCAAACCGGACCGGGCAGTCCTCCTGCCACCGCTCAAGATATCCTGAACCGCAGCGACGTTCGTTCGTGATAATGCCCGCGGCAAGCTCGGCAAGCTCCCGTCCCGACAGTCCCGTGCGGAGTTCGTGAACTGTGGCACCCAGGACGCTCGCGACGTTCGTGCTGGCGCTGGCGGTCGTCCTGGTCCTGGGGAGCTTCATCGTCTTCCTGGTACTGTCGGAAGCGACGGATCCATTCCCGGTCTCCAAGGCGCGGACAGCTGTCACACCCCTGCGAGTCCCGGCCGCCGGCGACGTGCCGCAGGCACCGTTGCCGAGCCAGCCGGCGGAGGAGACGAGCGGCGACATTTCGTCTGCGCCAGCTCTTCCTCCTGCCCATCCCGCCGCCGAGCCGCTGCCGATTGCCTGCAGTCCGCTGGCTATCCGCGGCGTCGTGACCACCGAGGACGGACAACCGATTCCGGGAGCGGTTGTGGCGAGGCTTCGCTGGCCGAGCCTCCGCGAGCCGGAAGTGGTGCGGCTCGAGGAGTGCGCGACCGATGAGCAGGGCTACTACGTGTTCGAGCAGGTGATGACGCAGTGTCTGCTGGAGGCGCGCGCGCCCGGCGTGTTTCCCGAACGACGTCCCGCAGCACCAGGGACTCGGCACGATTTCTCACTCGGGCCGGCGGGAGGATTCGTGGGGCAGGTTCGCGACGAGGACGGAGAAGCCGTCGAGGGCGCCCTGGTCGCGCTCACACCGGATACTCCCGCGGGGAGCACGACGTGGAAGAAGGTCTACCGGCTGGCCTCGTGTGCGGAGGCTCGAACCGACGAGCGCGGCGTATTCGACTTCGGCGGGCTCCGACCGGAGCGCTATCGGGTGCGGGTCCATCCCGTGGATCGAACGGCGCTTGGCCGAGAGGACATGATCGTGGAGGTTCGGCAGGGCGAGGTCGCGCAGTGCGACTACACCGTGGCGAGGGGCGGCGAAGTCACGGGCCGCGTGGTCACCAGGGACGGCCGGATCCCCCTGCCCGGCGCGCTCGTGTTCCTGTCCGAGGGATTCATGGGACAGAATGGACCCATCGGCGGGCTGCAGCATCGCGCGACCACCGATCTCGGCGGGAACTTCCGCATCCGGGGCGTGCCCCCGGGAAGGAACCAGCTCTTCGCGCGGGCCGCCGGCTATCGTGATCCGGCGGGCGTGCTGTTCCTGTTCGATGTCGCGGTCGGCGGCAAGCACGAGATCGAAGTCCATCTGGAACGCTGCCCGGTGGTGCGCGGCCGGGTCGTGGCCGCGGAGGGCACCGCGCTCGCCGCCGCGCGGGTATCGACGAGCGCCTCCGGTCTGCGCTACTGGAGCGACCGCGTCGTCGTCACCGACGAGCAGGGGCAGTTCGCCCTTTCCATTGCATCGCCGGGCAAGAGCGTGCGGATCTACGCCGTGGCCTCGGGCTACGCCATCAGCGAGTCGGGCGCGGTGTCGATCGCGGCCGGAAGGGAAGGCTGGGCAGAGATCCGCCTTGGCCGCCCGGCGGCGCTCCGCGGAACCGTGGTCGATGCGGAGGGGCGAGCGATCGCCGAGGCCCGGCTCAAGCTCGAACCCAGAGCGCGCGCGTCCATCGAAGGCCATGCCCGATCGGACGAGGCAGGTCGTTTCGCCATGGCGGACATGCCCGAGGGCGTGTACGACCTGCAGGTGGATTGCGTGACGCGGATCGCGGAGCGCCAGTTCGAGCAGCGCCTCGTCGAGAACGTCGCGCTGCGCGCAGGCGAGGAGATGGAGCTCCGGGTCTGCGTGCAGCGGGGAGGGTGGATCGAGGGTCGGGTGACGACGGAGGATGGTCAACCGCTCGCCGGCGCGGAGATCAGCGCGCGGCCGTCGGGCGCGTTCCTGGATCCGGGCGGCCGGGCGACGGTCGCGGAGGAAACCGGCCGATTCCGGATCCAGGGGCTCGCGAGCGGCAAGGCGATGGATGTCGTCGTCACGAAGCCCCGGTACGGTTCTGCATCGATCGAGGGCGTCAAGCCGCCGGTGGAGGGGATGCTCATCCGGGTCCCCCGGCAGAGGGTGATTCTCACGGGCGTCGTGGTCCACGATGCCGACGGCACGCCGGCCGACACGTTCTGTGTGCACGGCATTGGACCGCCGCACAAGGGATCCCGCATGCACCAGCGCTTTCGCCACGACCACAGCCGGTCGGACGGGAGCTTCGCGGTGGACCTGTCGCTGGGCGAATGGACACTCCACGCCGCAACGGGCGATGGGCTCCGTTCCCGGCCGGTGACGATCCTATGCCGTGCGGAGTCGCCGGAGCCGCGCGTCGCGCTCCGCCTCCTTGCCGGCGCGGCCCTGGAGGGCGTGGTCACGGACGCTGCCGGCAATCCTGTGGTCCGCAGCGGCGTGTGGCTCGCCATGCGACCGGCCGTGGACATCCCGCACGGCATGGTGCGAGTCATGACCGACAACGCGGGGTGTTGGAGGGCCCGTGGACTGGAGGAAGGCGAACACTGGGTCGGCGCGTCTCACGCCGACTGGTGTCCGGCGGAGCCCGTCCGGGAATCCGCCCTCGTGGGCCCGACCTCGCCCGTTCGGCTGAGGCTCCGCGCGTGGGGGGCTTGCGCGGTACGGGTGGAGACCCGCGACCGCGAGAAGTCTGCGCACCCGACGGTCACGCTGAGCCGTGCCGACGGGCAGGACCCGGTGTCCCCTCGCCTCTTCTACCGGTACGAGGCGATTCACCGCGTGGGAACGACCGATTCTCGGGGTTCGGTGACGTTCTCCCGCATCGTCCCGGGAGCGTACACCGTCGAGGTCCAGCAGGGCGATCGAGCCAAGCGGACGAACGTCTCCGTGCTCGAAGGGGAGACCGCCGTCGTCGAGATCGCGTTTTGACGCCGGCGACAGGTCGGGCGGCGATCTGAAAAATAACGCCCCAGGGGCGTTTTTTTCAGATAGTGCGCGGGGGTGCGGGTGACGCGCGCGAAGAGCGCGCGCTGAGGTGGCGCGGGCGGGCGGCGCTCGCGGGGGCGGGCGGGGGTCACCAGCGGGGCGGCGCGATCTCCGAGACGCGCTGCTCGACGGCGGCGGGCAGGTCGTCGCCCAGCGGCGTCTCCCACGGAGGGCCCGGCTCCCACGACAGCACCTCCGGCGCGTCGTGCCCCCGCCAGCGCACCTTGAAGGTCTCGAACACGCGCTCGACGGCCGATCCGTCGGGCAGCCTCACCGTGATCTCCGGAGGCGGCAGGTCGCCCTCGACCACGCGCCCGCGACTCCGCGGCGCCCGGCCCCCGGGACGCAGGAACTCCTCGACGGTCGGCGCGAGCTGCTCGACGCTCACCGGCGTCGTGTCGACGGCGCTGCCCATGTAGCGGTTGCCGGGGAACTTCACCACGAGGAGGACGGCCGTCTCGGTCTCGTGGAGCGAACCGGCCGGCGTGAGCGGTTGGGGGCCGTCGCCGAGATCGACGCCGCTCAGCCCGGCCACGGCGATGAGCGACCGGTCGTAGAGGTCGAGCCGGTAGAGGTCGTTCACGAAGCGACCGATCACACGATCGGTGCCGACCAGCACCTCGTCGTAGAGATCCCGGTAGGCGGCCAGATCCGTGAGCACGTGGCCCGCCGGGTCGGTCACGCGCATCGGCTCCGGGATCGCCTGCGCGTCGATTCGCCGTCCGGGCGGCGAGCGGAACAGCCGCTCCGGTCCCGCCACGAACGGGCCGCCCGGCTCGGCCAGGTGGATCCACAGGAACAAGGGGCGCTCGCGGTGCTTGCGCACCCAGGCCGAGGCGCGGGCCACCACCTCGGCGCCCGAGAGCCGGCCCTCGTCGGGGCGCGTCGCGTCCACGAAGCCGCGCGCGAGAGCCGGCCGCTCGCGCAGCAGGTCCTCGCCGAGCACCGCGCCCACCGCGTAGCCGGTTTCGGCGAGGCGCGCCAGCAATCCGCTGGCGGCGAACAGGCGCTCGGCGGCGGCGCCGGCCTCGGGGACGGGCGTGTAGGCGCGCCGGAAGCGCACGCCCTCGAAGAGCGCGAGGAAGTCGAGGTTGCGGGTCGTGGGCCGCTCGTAGCCGTTGAAACCGGCATGGTCCGCGCGGAGCCCGGGCGCCGTGATGACCACGACGTGCGGCGGGCGGTACGGAGCCGGGAAGAGAACGGGTAGCACGAGCAGTGCGGCGCCGGCGCCGAACACGAGCAGCCGGCGGCGGCCCGCGAAAAGAGGCGCTGGCGGCGGCGCGGGCCGGCCGCGGACCGCCAGGCAGAAGGCAGCGCCCAGCACGGCCGCGGCGAACGTGATCCAGAGGCCGATGCGGCGCGGCGCGGTCGGCACGTGCTCGACCGTCAGGGCGTGCCGGCCCGGAGGCACGTGGAACTCGATCAGGTCGAGCGCGTTGCGGCGGGCGAGCGCGACCGGGCTCCGGTCGAGATGCAGGGTCCACCCGGGATACCGGAAGATGGGCAACACGAGCGTGGCGCCCTCCGCACCGGCCGTCACCCGGGCCCGCCGCCGGTGGGGCGTCCACTGCACCCAGTCGAGTGCGACCTCGCCGCGCGCCTCCACCAGCCTTCGGCCCGGATCGTAGGGCGCCAGCTCGAGCAGGTGGCCCAGCGGGACCTCGCGCGGCAGGTAGTCGAGCGTCGGCACCGACTCCCGGAGCGGTCGGCGCCGCTCCGTTCCCGGGGGGTAGGCGTCGTGGATCTGGCGGGCCGAGATCCCCGCGAGCGCGAGCAGCGGCACGAGCACGCACAGCAGGGCCGGGCCCGGCCGCCCCCGGGGCGGCAGCACGCGGTCGGCGGCGCGTCCGAGCAACCAGGCGGCGATCAGTCCGACCACGCCGAGCGTCCGCCAGGGCAGCCGGAACAAGTCGAGCGCGGGGAGAACGCGCCAGACCGGCTCGGACAGCGCGGTGCACAGGTAGAGATGCGCCAGCCCGGCAGCCAGCAGGAAGGCGGCGCCGCCCGTCATGCGCCGGCGCAGCAGCAGCGCCATGCCTGCACCCGCGAGCGCCAGCAGCTGGGCGGCCGCCGCGAGCGCCACCGTCGGCTTGAAGGAGTCGGGCGAGAAACCGGCCGCGACCTCGTCCTGCCAGAGGAAGTCGCGTCCGTACTGACCGTGCCGCGACGCCGCGATGGAATCCAGGTGGACGAGCTGGCGCTCGAGCAGCACGGGCAGCAGGAACGCTCCGAGCAGGAGCGCGGCGAGGAGCGTGACGGCGGCGGCATGGAAGAACGGCCGCGGCTGGCGGCGGCGCAGCGCCTCGTAGCCGATCCAGGCGGCGAGAAACGGGCCGCACAGGATCGCGGTGGCCAGGTGGGAGGCGGCCAGTGCGGCCAGTCCGAGCCACAGCGCGAGCGCGTGCCGCGGCCGCGGGCACTCGAGCA
Source organism: Planctomycetota bacterium (assembly GCA_016935485.1). GTDB lineage: Bacteria > Planctomycetota > JAFGQW01 > JAFGQW01 > JAFGQW01 > JAFGQW01. The sequence goes on from JAFGQW010000058.1 coordinate 13,878, forward strand.
GGCGGCGCGCCGCGAGCAGCACGAACGGCAGCCACATCAGGGCGGTGAACTCGGCCCACGCGAAGCGATGGTAGAGGTCGAGCAGGGCGTAGGGCATCCAGCTGAATGCCGCCGCCGCGACGAGCGCTCCGGGGCGGCCCGCGTCCCGGCGGACCAGCCGGTAGAGGGACGCGGCGGCGAACACGCTCAGCGCCGCGGCCGCCAGCAAGAACCCCCGGTTCGTGTCGCCGGTGATCCCGGCGCCGGCGGCGGCGAGGTAGTAGGGCAGCGGGGAATGGAACAGGAACGTCGGTGCGCCGAGGCCGCCGTTCATGGCGGCGGCCCAGCGGGGGTAGAGCACGCCCTCGGCGAGTCCCTGGCGAAAGCTCACTGCGTGCGCGTGGTGGAAGCCGTGGTCGTGGCCGACGCCGGGGCGGCCGGCGACGATCAACGGTGCGCAGGGCACCAGGGCCACGGCAAGAAGGAGGAGCGAGGCGACAAGCGATCGCACGTGCATCCTGCTATCCCGCGTCACATACCGGAGACGAGGAGGTCAGGATAGCGCGGATTGCACACGCTGTCGTCCTGCACGTCAGGGACCGACGGCGAGGCGGACCGAGGCGGGCGCCTCCCGGCCGAAGGCCGCGACCGGATCGGGCCGGGTGCTCAGCTCCACCGGCGGACCGCCCGGATCGCGCGCCAGCCGGCCGAGGAGCTCCGGCCGTGCGAGCCAGGGCAGCGGCGGAAAGCGGAACGAGCCGTCGTCGGCAACGGGCACCTCCACGGCGAGCACGTGGCTCTCGCTCTTCCAGCGGCCGACCGTCACCCGCGGCAGCGCGCCCTGGACGCGCAGCATCCGGTAATGGCCGCGCACCTCCGGATCGAGCTCGCCGGAAACCTGGCGGCTCGCCTCGGGCAGCGGGTAGGTGAAGACGACGGCGTCGCCGGCGGCGATCGTGAAACCGATGTGGTAGCCGATTCCGTCGGGCGTGACGACCTGGAGAACGGCGGTCCCGGCACGGAGATGCTGGAAGACGACCTTCCCTTCGAGATCCGTGGCTCCGGAGCGGACCCGGAGCGGGCGGGCGCGCTGCTCCTCCACGATCGTGTGGGACAGCACCACGCGGGCGCCGGCGAGCGGCGAGCCGTCCGGGCGCTCGATCGTCGCCACCACGCGGGCATCGCCGCCGAGCCGGCCGGTCAGCCCGACTTCCGCGCCCGCGGACGGGTCGACGTAGCGCGGCCCCTCGAGGTCGTAGCGCGGGTGATACACCTCGAGGCGGTAGCGGCACGGCAGAAGATCGTGCAGCACCACGCGCCCGGTCTCGTCGGTCACGCCCAGCTCGGGCCGGCGGCGCCGGAGCGGCGGGATCTCCGGCCGCGCGGAATCCTCCAGGTCGGGCCAGGCGAGCACCTCGGCGCCTGCCACGACGCCGCCCGCGCCGTCCCCCAGCCGGAGCGCCAGCTCGTGCCGGCGGGCGGGCTCGAGCCGGGCGTCCCACCGGAACACGCCGCGCGCGATTGCGTCCCGCGCGACCGCCTCCTGCGCCTCGGCGTGCCGGGCGGCAAACGCGTACAGGTGCGGCGTGCGGTCCGGGAAGACCTCCATTCGCGCCTGGTAGCGGCCGTCCGGCCCGGTCACGGCGACCCCGGTGCCGTCGGGCGTGGCCAGGATCGCCCCGGCGATCGGCCGCCCGGTCGTCCGGTCGAGGACCGATCCCGAGACCTCGAGCGAGACGGCCGGGAAGAGAACCGCCTCGAGATCCGGGGGCTCCTCGGCGGGCTGGATCAATCCCCAGGCGCCGACGAAGCCCGGGCGGCTCACGAACACCAGGTGCATCCCGGTCCCCAGCGGCGGGTCGACGCGAATGCGCCCGGTCTCGTCGGCCGTCGCCGCCTGGTGCGGCTGGTCCAGGCCGATGCGGAGGTTGTTGAGACTCAGGGCGGGCTCGATGCCGAGCAGCGTGAGGTCGTGGAGCAGGTTGCCGACCGGCGGCCCGTAGATGCGGTAGCTCGCTCCGGGCACGAGGTGGCCGACCATGCCGTTGAGGTAGAGGCGGGCCGAGACGGTGCGCGGCGCGGGCACGGGGCCCGGGATCTCCTCGGGAACGTGGTGAGGTGCGCGGCGGGCGAGCAGCACGATCAGCGCGGCGGTCAGCAGCAGGCCGGCGGCGGTGGCCCAGACCAGGGGGCGGATGCGGCGCGTGCGCGGGCGGAGTCGCGGGGCGCCGGCCGGGCGTCTCGCCGCGGAGCGAAGGATGGCGGCGGTGAGCTCGGCGGGCACTGGCTCCTCCGCGGGGACGAGGGCGAGGAGCCGGTCCACCTGCTCCAGCTGCGCGCGACAGGCGCGACAGGCGGGACAGCCGGCGAGGTGCGCTTCGATGGCGGCGCGGTCCGGGCCGTCGAGCTGGCCTTCCAGCAGCGACCCCAACCTCTCCCGGCATCTCTCGCAGCTCATCGTCTTCAACGGTTCCTCATGCGCCGATCACTCCATCCACGCCGCGAGCTTGGGAACGAGCATCTGCTTGCCGCGGTGCACCAGCGAACGGGCGGTGGTCTCCGGGATGCCCAGCGCCTCGGCCACCTCGGCGTAGGACAGCCCCTGGATGCTCCTCAGGAGCAACGCGTCCCGGTACCTGGCCGGCAGGGAGCGCACGGCGGCCTCCACACTCCTCGACAGTTCCCGCTGGCGATCGGCCTCGCTCTCGTCGTACCCCCGACTCGCCGCCGGTGCGCGCGAAGCCGCGGCTTCCAGCGCCCGCGCGTACGTTTTCCGTCGTTCCAGGTGGTCGTACGCGGTGTTGACGAGGATGCGATAGAGCCATGCCCGCAGGTTCGATCCGGGCTTGAGCGAGGGAAGAGCGTTGTAGGCCTTGAGAAACGCGCTTTGCAGCACGTCCTCGGCCAGGTCCCGATCCCCCACGATCCGAAGCGCGGCACCGAACAGCGCCTTCTCGTATTCCCGGACCACCTCCTCGAACGGGACCGGCCGAGGAGGCGGGTTCGCACTCCCGGTCGATCGTCGATGTCTCGGGCTCGGCATACCGGTCGAGCACACCTCGTACGGGTGGCAACAGACTCCTGAACGGGCCGCCGGCGCAGGCCGTTGCGCCTTTTTCCCGCCCGGACCGGAGGGCTCTTGCCATGGCAGTCTTTCCCTTATAACCTCCGATCTTTCCGGAAGCTATGGCATCGGAACCAGTTCGGGGCGGCTGTGCTCGAGCCCCGGGGGCGCCGGTGCCGGGAACGGCGCGGCATGACGAGGGTGTGGATCGCGGTCCTGGCGGGGGCGGCGGGTGTCGCCTGGCTGCTCGCGGTCGGGGGCGGCGCCTCGGATGCGGCTCCGGGCCGGCTGGGGGCGGTGCGGGCGGCGGTATTCGTGCTGGCCGTCGCCGTGGCAGCGGGACTCGCCCGGGTCCGGCTGCGCTCGCGCCAGCGCGCCACGGAGACGCACCCGAACCGGCAGGCGGCGGCGGTCTTCCTGGTGCTGGCGCTCGGCGCCGCCGTCCTCGCACCCGGTCGGACCGCCGCGTTCTGGTGGGCGTGGGGCGCGGCCGTCGTCGCGGGACCCCCGGTGCTGGGGTGGCTGGTCGATACGGCGGGCCGCCGGTTCCCCGCGGCCGCTGGCGGCGCCGCCGCCGGCCTGCTGCTCGTGGTCCTCGCGGGCCACTTCCTGCTCCTCTTCCCGCCGGACACCTGGCGCCACGCCGTGCTCGCCGACGACTACGCCATCGTCCACTACAACACCGGCTGCGAGCTCGACTCGATCGCGGCCGGCGGGCTGTGGGGCTGGGACGATTGCGTGGAAGGAGGGCGAAGCCTCTTCCTCAACCTGCGCACGCTCGCGCCGCTGGTCTGGCCGGTGCTCGGGCTCGGCCGCGAGGTCGCCCTGCACGTGCTCTATCTCGTGTCGTGGCTGGCCTTTCCCCTGCTGGTAGGGGCCGGGCTCTCGGCCGCGCTGCGCCCGCGCACCGGGGTCGGCGCGCGCGTCGCCTTTCGCTGGGGCGTCGTGGCCGGCGTGCTGTTTGTGCTGACCTACAGCGCGAATCTGCTGCGGTTCGGCATGATCTACTCGATGGTCGCCGTGGACCTGCTGCTCCTCCAGTTCTTCCTGCTGGAGCGCACGTTGCGCGGGGGGAGGTTCGCGGCGCTCGGACTCGGAGTGGCCGTCGGGCTGGGCGTCTACGTTCACGTGGCACAGCAGGCGATGAGCGTCGCGTTCCTCGCCATCCTCTGCGCCTCGAGGGTCGCCGCCGAGCGCAGGGTGGGCCCGTGGAAGCTCCTCGCCGGCGCGGCGCTGGTTGCCGTCGGTCTGTCGCTCCCCTTCTGGGCGCAGTTCTGGATCCACCGGGAGTTCCTCGCGGTCCGCTATCTCATGGGCGTCTCCCCGGTGCTGGCCGCGCTCGCCGAGGCCGGCCCGCTCGGAACCGCGCGCTTCCTGGTGACGGCGGTGCTGTGGGACTTCCCGGGCTACTTTCGGCTGCTCGTGATCGGGCTACCCCTCGCCGGCCTCGCGGTCGCGGGCGTTCGCGTGCGCCTGGGCGGCCACGCTCTGCTCGTGGTGCTGGTCGGGCTGAGCATGTTCGCCGCGTGGATTCCAGCCTGGGGCCACGCCATGCTCCGGCTCCATCTCTTGATCCCGCCGGTTCTTGCGCTGCTTGCCGGCGATGCGCTGCGCACAAGCCGCGGCTGGGGGCGCGGGGCGGTGCTGACCGGACTGCTGCTCGCGGTCGTCGGGATGCCCGACCTCGAGCTCCGGCCTGCTCCGCACTACAGTGCGCCGTCGCTCGAGGTCGCCGAGCCGGCGCTGGTCGGCAAGGTACGCGACCTGCCCGGGTGCCGGGTGCTCTTCGAGAACTCCGCGGGCCAGAGCCCGCTGAAGGACCTCACCGCGCCCTACGACATCTACCCCGGCACGGAGGTGCAGCGGGGCGGTCTGCTCGCCGTGGCGGCGCGCCGCGACCTGTTCGCGCACGCCGGCTGGGATCCGTATCCCTACCACCGGCTGCGCGACGCATTCGTCGTGAACGGCGCCTGGCAGGGCGACCCGATGGCGGACGTCGACGAGGCGGCCTTCGAGCGCGCACTGGCTCGCTACGGGGTGGGCGGCATCGTGGTGTGGAGTCCGGGAGCGCGACGCTACTTCGGCGCGCGGCCCGATCGCTACTTCCGCCTCGGCGAGGTGCCGGCGCTCGAGCGGCGGCTGCCCGTGATAGGCAGCGGGCTCTGGCGGCGCCTTCATGCCGCGTCCGGGGGGCTCATCCCGCTGCCGGCGGAGGGGGCCGTGCGGGTGCCGTCCTACGCCGTGTTCCTCCGCGCGGAGGCTGACGGGCGGGCCGTGCGGGCAGAAGGAGGCGAGGCCGAGGTCGTCAGCCGCGGGCCGTTTCACCGCGTGGTCTCCGTGCGGGGCGTGCGCGCCGGCACATGGATCGCTCTGGTGACGCGCCATCTTCCCGGCTGGCGCGCGACGGACGAGGAAGGCCGGGCGCTTGCCACGAGGCGCGCCGCCGACGGACTGCTTGCCTTCCAGGCGCCGCGGGACGGCGCCGTCCAGGTGCGGCTCGACTACGACCGGCGCGCGCGGGACTGGCTCGGCGGCGGCGGGGTCGTCGCGCTGGGGCTGGCGCTCTGCCTCACCGGCCGGCGCAAGCGAGCCGCGCCGGCGGAGGAACACGCGCGATGAGCCGGCGGCGGGTCCTGGTCCTGCTCTGGCTCACCGTCGCGGGGGTGGCGGTGCTCGGACTGCCGGCGCTCCACCTGCCGCCGGGCCGCGATCAGGGCATCTTCGCGAC
>JAFGQW010000330.1 GCA_016935485.1 Planctomycetota bacterium
GGCTTGCCAGAGGAGGGAGTCGAACCCTCACACCCTTGCGGGCAACGGATTTTGAATCCGTCGCGTCTGCCAATTCCGCCACTCTGGCATCTGGAGATTCGGCTCGAAGTATAGCCGCCGGCGAGCGGCGTGCACAGGGGAGCGAGCCGCGCGGCTATGCCCCGGGGCCGAGGAGCTTGCCGCCGAAGAGGGAAGTCATCGCGCGCAGGTAGTGCTGGCGCGCGCGCTGGGGTTCGGACGCGGCGACGGCAAGATCGCCGAGCACCTTCTCGATCTCGACCTCGTCGGCGCCGAGCTCGCGCGCCTTCTCGAGGGTGCGACGCGCCTGGTCCTGCGCGCCGCGCTCGATCAGACAGACGGCGAGATCGATCAGCAGCTCGGGCTGGGGATAGCGCTCGAGCAGCTCCCGCGGATCCTCGAACCGCGCGAGCATCTCGGCCACGCGCCGGCGGGCCGCCGGACCGGGCACCCGCGCCCAGGCCTTCAGCGCCGCCTCGTCGCTTCTCCGCCGCAGCTCCACGTCGCCCAGCAGGAGCTGGATCGGCTCGGACTCCTCCGCGAGCGTGGATGCGTCCCGCAGCAGACCGCGTGCCCGCCCCAGATCGCCCGCCGCCAGGAGGCGGCGCGCCTCGTCGTGGTAGCCTTCGAGCAGACGGAGCCGCTCCTTCTCCCGATCCCGGCCCTCGGCCGCCGCGAAGATCGTCTTGCGAAGCTCCAGCCCGCGCGCGCTGTCGCCGTCGGTCTCGCACTTGTCCACCACTGCCCGGCAGAGGCGCGGGTTCCCGGGGTCCCGGCGGTGCGCGTCCTCGAGCTCCTTGTCGGCCGTCTCCCGCGCCATCGTCGGATGGTAGTAGTACGCGATCGCACGTAGCTCGCGGAGCCCCTTCATCACCCCTGGCGGCGGCCGGTCCTTCCGGGCGAGCTCGAGGCAGCGCAGCGCCTGATCCGCCTCGCCGAGCTTGAGCCAGCACATCGCCAGGCGCACGCGTGCGTCCACGGCGATCTCGGGATAGGCCGGAAGCGCTCGCTCCAGGTTCACCCAGCGCGCGATCCGGAGCACCCGCTGGAAGGACCGTATCGCCCGCCGGGTGAAGCCGCCGGACAGGAGCTGCAGCCCGCGGAGGAAGTGCCGCATCGCTGCGAACGCGAACAGCGCCGCCACGCGGCTCCGTCCCTTCCAGTAGAGGAGCAGCACCAGCGCGACGACGAGCAGGTTCACGAGCAGGAACCGGCCGCCCGGCGTCTGCAGCAGCGGCAGCAGGAACCCTGCGGTGAGCTTGAGGATCTGGTGGAGGACGCCGAGCGCCGGACCGAGCAGCACGAGGATCGCGAGCACCGGCAGCAGGTAGACGGCCCACTTCACCCAGCGCTTGGTGCGCCAGAGCCGCCGCAGGCCGTCGAGGAGCCGGAGCATCAGCGACCCTCCTCCAGTCCCGCCCGCAGCCGTCGCGCCAGCGCGCGGAGCTCGCCGTCGCTCTCCTCGCCGGCGATCCTCTCGAGGAGCCGTCTTGCCCCGTCGCCTCCCGCGGCCGCCATCAGACGGAGGAGATCCGCGCGGAGCTGGCTCGACCGGTCGCGCCCGAGACCGAGCCCGATGTCGATCCCGAGCACCGTGAAACGGCTGCTCTTGCCGTAGCGCCGCTCGAGGGCGGCAAGCCCGGCCTCGCCGAGCTGCTGGAAGAGCGAGGCCACGGCGGCCATCCGCTCCGGGTCCTTCAGCGGCAGCTCGTCCGCGATCTTCTCGGCCGAGCGCGCGCCGTAGCGCACGAGCAGCTTCTCGACCTCGGCGCGCCGATGGACATCCAGCCCCGGCCCCGTGTAGACGCGCACCAGGTGGTCGTGCGCCTCGGTGAGGAACAGATTCAGCAGGTGGTGCGCCCGCTCGGCCGTCGGGCCGACGAGCCGCGCCACGAGTCCTTCGAAGAGCACCGGGCTGAAGCTCCGGTGCTCGATCGCGCGCGCCGCCGGACCCGCGGTCTCCGGCCGGTCGAGCGCCTGGACCAGCACCGCTTCGCGGACGAACGTGCGATCGGGCAGGATCTTCCGCGCCACGGTGCCGCCCGCCGGGATCGTGCGCAGCACCTCGAGCAGCGCGGCGTCGCTGGCGTCATTGAGGCAGCCGACGAGCTCCGCGTGCGGCACGACGTCGGCCGCCTCCTCGAGCACGTCGCCCCGCCCGAGGTTCGCCAGCGCCTCGAGCGCCACCTGACGGAGCCCCTCGTCGGGATGCGAGATGCACTGGCGGAGGTACGGCACCGCGCCCTCCCCCATCGAGGAGAGCACCTCCCGGAGAATGCCGTCGAACGAGCGGAAGATGCCGAGCCCCTCCCGCAGGATGTTCCGCGACCCGAAGGTGCGCATGTGCAGGTAGGCGTTGCCGATCAGGTCCAGGCACTCCGGGCCGAGCTGCTTCAAGAAGGCGATGAGCGGCCGGTTGTCGCTCACCTCCATCATGCGCTGGAACACCTCCGGGATCGCCTTCGGGCCGATCCGCATGAGCCGCGCCGCCGCCGTCCCGTCCCCGGCCACCAGCCGCTCCACGAGCCGGGCGATGTAGTGGCGGTTCTCCTCGATCTCGTCGATGACCTCCGCGATCTCGCGGCCGGTGCGCACCCGGGCCGCCTGCACCGGCTCGAGCGCCCCGAAGTGGCCGCACCGGTGGCAGCGCTCCTCGAACCGTGCGCTCGCCGCCCCGCAGCGCCGACAGCGATAGCGCGCCCGCCGGTCCGCCACCGCCTCGAGCATCGCGCCCAGATCCTTGGCCGCAAGGTCCCCCGCCGCCGGATCGCCGCCCAGCTCGAGCACGTCCCGGGGCGTGCGCGCCGCATCCGTCGCGGCCGGGAGTGCCCCGCCGCCGGGCTCCGCGACCTCCACGCTCGCCGGCAGCGCCTTCAGCGACGGCGCCTCCTCGTCGCCTTCCGGCAGCGCCGGACCCACTTCGCCCGGCCGCTCCGCCTCGAGCACGCGCCGCAGCCCCCCGGACGGCGCGCCGGTCTCGAGCACCACGCCCTCGCGCGCGAGCTGCTGCACCTTGCCGAGGTGCGAACGAAACGCGTGCCACGCGCCGGCCGCATCGCCCCCGAGCCAGCGCCGCCCGACCAGCGCCATCCGCGGCGCGAGCAGGCCGGGGTGGAACTCGAGCGCGCGCTGCAGATGGCGAACGCCCTCGCGCTCGCGCCCCGCTCCGAGGGCGCGGAATCCCGCCGCCGCATGGAGCCGCCCGATCTGCGGGTGCGTCAGCTCGGCAGGTCCCTTCACATGGGCGACTGCCTCACCCTCGCGGCCGAGCGCCGCCAGCGTCTCGACCAGGAGCTCGCGCGCGGGCTTCTCCTCGACCTCGCCGTGAAGCGCCCGGGCGAGGTGATCGACCGCTTCCTCGGCGCGGCCGAGCGCTGCAAGGTCCCGCCCGAGGCTGAGGCTGACCCGCGGACTCGGCCGGCCGTAGACCTGGTCGACGTGGTAGTGGTGGCGATGGGCCTCCGCGGCGTCGCCGAGCTGCCAGTACGCATCGCCCAGCGCCACGCGCGCATCCGTGTGCTCGGGGTCGCGCTCCACGACCCGGGCGAGGTACTTCACGGCGCTGGCGTACTCGCCGTTCACGAGGTGGCTGAGCCCCTTGACGTACTCGCGGAGCTCGCGCCGCTTGCTGAGCTCGCGCGCGAGCCGCCCCAGGCGGCGAAAGGCGAGCAGCAACAGCACGGTCAGCGCCACGAGGACGAGCAGCTCCAGCGCCGCAGGATCGGTCAGCACCTGGACGAAACGTTCGCCTAGCGTCGCCGAGGGAGCTTCGAGCACGGGCATGGGGACTCCCGCAATCCGGTGCCGCTCAGAACCGCCCTGATTCGCTGCCGGAGCCGAATCCTACCTCATTTGTCGGCCGGAGCAAATCCGGGAGAGAAGCCCGGCCGCATGCCGCCCGCCGAGCGCACGCCGCCCGGCCACGGGCCCGCCCGCGCGCCGCCCCGCCCGGCCGCCGCGCCGCGCCTTCGGCCTCACCGCAGGAACACCCCCATCCGCCGCAGCCGCTCGGCGAGATCCGGCGGCACCTTGCGGCCGTCCAGCGCCAGGGCGTCCGGCCCGAGGCGCCGGTGCACCGCGGCGCGGCACTCGCGCATCGCCTCGATGCGGTCGAGCACCTCCGGCCGCTCGCACTCGAGCAGCAGCACCTCGCGCGCGGCCACGGTGTCGACCCCGCCCGCCCAGTCCCGGAGCGTCGTCACCACGTTCGGCGGCAGCGGCGCATGCGCGCTCGCCTGCAGGGTGGCGATCACGGGGTCCACGCCCACTCCCCGCCCCACCAGGTCCTGGACGCGCTCGCGCACGATCCGGAAGTGGAGGTGGTGGTCGGCGTGCAGCCGCTCGGCGATGCGATCCAGGAAGTGGACGACCTCGAGCGTGTCCGGCCCGGGATGGAGCAGCACCTCGAAGTCCGGGTTGACGATGAGGCAAGGCGGCGCGGTCGCCCCGGCCCGGGCGGCCCGCGATGGCCGCGCCCGCCGGCGCTCCACCTCGGGACCGAGCAGCTCGCGGCCGAGCGGGGTGACCCGGATCGCGGCGCGGCGCTCCCCCACGCTCGCCGCCTCGACCAGCCCGAGCAGCAGGAAGCCCTCGGTCAGCAGTTCGTGGAGCCGCCACGCCATCTGGAACGGATCCTGCCGCGGCGGGTGCAGCGCGTACTCGTACTGCGTCCGGAAGGCCTCCTTCACGGCGCGCGCCTCGAGCTCGGCCAGGTAGGCGTTGCGCGCCCGAAAGGGAAGCTCCATCGGATCGAGCCACACGTCGGGGTCGGCCGCGCGGAAATGCTCGAGCAAGAGCCCCAGGAGAGCCAGCCCGTGGAACTCGCCGGCGTGCGGCGACGACAGGCCAAGCACGTGGCGGACGAGCTGCTTCATCTGCGTCTTGAGGCCGAGCTGCCCGAAGACAAGCCCCTCGCGCGTGGGGACGATCGTGTGGTGCGATCGCACGCGGACGAAGTCGCGGGCGCGCAGGAACTCGAGCAGGAGGTCGAGCACGCGGTCGCGCGTGAGGCGGCCGGTCTCGCGGAAGATCATCTCCGCCTGGAGGCGCTTGCGCATCGTCTTGTAGAGCGCGCCGTTCCGGGTGACCCGCACCCGTTCCCGACCGAGGAACGAGAGGATCCGCTGCACATCGCTGAGCGCGTCCGCGCCGAAGTTCACGCGCCGCACGAGGCGCGCGGGATCCGGTCGGCGCGCCTCGAGCAGCGCCTGGACCACCTCGCCGAACAGCACCACTACCTCCTCGGTCAGCGCGATGCCGAAGGGCTCGAAGTCGAGATGGCCCGCCGTGCCGAGGAGATGCCCCTCCAGCAGCGGCCGCAACGTCTCGACGCTCCAGGCAAGCCCTTCCCCCTCGATCCGGGCGAAGAGACTCCGGGTGAGCAGGCCGCCGAACTGGAGCGCCACCCGCTCGATCAGCGCGCGCACGCGCGCGTCCGCGACCGCCGCCACCCGCTCCCGGATGTGCGCCGGGTCCGCCAGCGTGCCAAGCGCCGTCTCGCGCTCCTCCGTCCCGCCGGCGCCGGCGGCGCTTCCCGCCGCCGCCACGAGCTGGTCGGTTGTCCGCCCCTCGAGGAACCCCGCCAGCGAGAAGAGCCCCCGCGCCGGCCGGTCGGAGCCGCGGGCGAGGCGGGCGAGGATCTGGCCGAGCTCCCGGGGCACGCAGCAGACCGCGCCTCTCCCGGCCGCGCCGGCCACCTCCGCCAGGAAGCCCCGCTTGCGGAGCGTGCGCGCCGCGACGTCGATCTCGCCGGCCGGGACGCCGTCCGTGAGTGTTCCCTCGAGGATGGCGACCCGGTCCACGGTGCACCCCTCGGCGGCGACGACCGCCATCAGCACCTCGCGCTGGGCGCGCGTGAAGAGCTTCAGCTTGGCGCGCACCGTCTCGGGCGTGCGCATGCGGCGGTCCAGGCGCTGGACGAGCTCGGCGTGCGTGGACGGCAGGGGCTCGCTGCCGACCCAGAACAGGTAGAAGTCCTCGAGTTCCGCGAGCCGGCAGCCCTCGAGGAAGGGGAGCAGCGCGACCCCGGCGCGCGCGGACGTGGTGGGCGGCAGTCCGCTCATGTCGGCCTCGCGGTCTGTCGCACGGCGGCCGGCTGGCCGAGCTCCCGGTCCAGCTCGCCGGCATCCAGGATCCGGTAGCTGTAGCCCTGCTCGGTGAGAAAGAGCTGGCGATTGACCGCGAACTCCTGATCGCGCGTTGCGCGGGTGACGATCGAGTAGAAGTGAGCGGGGCCGCCGTCGGACTTCGGCCGGAGAATCCGGCCCAGGCGCTGCGCTTCCTCCTGGCGGCTGCCGAAGGTGCCCGAGATCTGGATGGCGACCGACGCGTCCGGGAGATCGATGGCGAAGTTGGCCACCTTGGAGACGACCAGCAGGCGAATCTCCCCGCGGCGAAACGCCGCGTAGAGCCGCTCCCGCTCGGCCTGCGGCGTCTGGCCAGTGATCAGCGGCGCCCCGAGGCTCCGCGCAAAGAGCCGGAGCTGCTGCAGGTACGCGCCGATGACCAGCGTCGGCTCGCCCGCGTGGTGCGCGAGGATCCGGCGCGCGACCCCGGCCTTCTGGGGGTTCTCCGAGGCGAGCCGGAACTTCCCGCGCGCCGGGGCCAGGGCGTACTGCGCCTTGAGCGCTGGTTCCAGTGCGACGCGCACCTCGGTGCAGTGGGCGGTGGCGA
>JAFGQW010000331.1 GCA_016935485.1 Planctomycetota bacterium
CTCGACGGTGAAGCCTTGACCGGCGCGCGTCCAGGCGAGTAGATTGGCCTCTGCGTCAGCCCGGAAGGGGAAGTCGCCATGAGCCGATCGGCAGGCATCGCCGTCGTCTGCTTCGTGCTCGGTGGTGTTGCGGGGTGGTGGCTGGGAACGTACATCGCGCCGGAGGATACGCGCGCGCCGGATGCGGGGTCGCAGACATCCTTCGCACACCCAACCGCGGTCGCGGCGACGGGCCCGGCGTCGGCGACCGCCGCACCCGAGCCCAGGTCCGAACGCGAACCTCTCGCGAGCTCGGGTCTCCTGGATCTCCAGCGCCTCCTCGAATCGGCACCGGTCCCGGAGACCGGCGCCACCGGCACGATCGAAGGCCGGGTGGTCACTCCGGAGCTTCAACCTGTGCCGGGAGTCACGATCCAGGCGGTCGCGAACCGGCCCCCCTCGCCCGACGATCGCCCGGCTCCGGCCGCCGATCCCGAGGCCGATCTCGAAACGAGGATCCGGGACGTCGTCCACCTGCATCGCTGGCAAGCGGCCACCCGCCGCGAAACGACGACCGATGCGCAGGGAGAATACCGACTCGGCGGTCTTGCCGATAGCCCCTACCAGATTCGCGCGTCCTGCCGCGGATATGACGTGGTATCCGTCCGGGAAGGGGCGTGGAAGAGCGTGCGGCCGGGCGAGCGACTGGACTTCGTCGCCCGCAGGTCCGTGCTTCTTCCGGTCGCTGTACTTTCTCCGGACGGCTCGCCTTGGCCGTCCTGTGCGATCCACATCCGCAGCGGCGAAAGCCACCGGACCGCCGCCTGGTCGCACGACGCTCCCGAGGTAGCGCTCGCGCCGGGCACGCACGATCTTCAGGCCAGGGCGCCCGAGGGCCTGGCCTCCAAGGCGGTCCCGGTCACAGTGCAGGCCGGAGTCCGTCCCGATCGACTGATCCTGCAGCTGGCGCCGACCGTCGGCGTTCACGGACGCGTGATCGTTGGGGACGACGAAGCACCGCACGCACTCCACGTCTGGCTGGTGCCGGTGAAGCACGGTGCCGTACCGGGCAGCCTCGAGGTGCCGGGACTCGGTCGACACCTGGAGGTCTCGGCCGATCGGCTCTTCGCGTACCGGTTCGACGGACTCGAAGCGGGGCTCCACGCCATCGGCGTGGGCCGCACGCGCGAGTTCGCAGACCATGTGGAATCGGTTGCGATCCGCGCCCCGCAAACCGAGCAGGACGTGCGCTTGCCGCCGCCCGATCCTCGCCACTACGTCCACGTCACGGTGCTCGGACCGCCGGACGAACCGCTCTCCGGCGTCTCGGTGAGCGCGCGAGCCATCAGCCCGAGTTTCGAGCTCTCGCACTCGCCGGCCTCCATTCCCGGCAGGAACCGCTCGGTCTGGATCCGGCACAGCCCCGAGATCGAGGACGACCCGGGACCTCTGCGCCATTTCGTCTTCGCGCAGTCGCCCTGGCACGGCAGCGTCGAGCGAGAGTACCGCCCGGGGGACGACGCCGCGGTGGCCCTTCAGTTCGTGACGCCGGCCCTGTTGAAGGTCTCCCTGCAAGGCGCGCCGGGGCTCGCGTCGGACCTCCGGCTCGACCTCGCTCTGGTGAGGCACCCGATCGGACCCATGAGTCTGTGGGCAGCCGGTGCGGAACCGGACGCCCAGGGATGCGCCGTCCTGGGACCGGTTCAGCCCGGCCTGCATGACCTCGTGCTGGACATGGAGACCGACGAGGGCCTGCCGATCGAGATTGCCAGAGCCACCGTACCTCTCCAGTCGGGAGAGAACCACTGGTCCCTGCCGGTCCCGCCGCTCTACGACGTGCACGTCGAGATCGAGGACGGTGCGGGAAGCGAGCTCGAACTGCGAAGCAAGGACACGGCTCGCTGGTTCGTTCTTTCTGAGCAGGCGGATCCTGAAGGTCGCCTGGTCTTTCGCCACGTGCCGGCGGGAAACTACGCGTTGGGGGCGATGCCCACCGAGCAGATGTCGATCCGCGTTCCGGCGGGTGGCGTGATTCATTTCGCGCCCGAGCCAGTCAACGCCATGCTCGTGCTGATCCACTCTCCCGACGGGTTGCTGGCCCGGGCCGGATTCCAGGCCGGCGACGTCGTGATCGGCGTCGACGGGAAGCGATTCGAGAATCTCGGCCAGCTCATAGGCCTCCTCACCGAGGGTACCCGACGCCGGGACCCGGCCAAGCTGATGGTGGTGCGGAACGGCCAGGAGCTGACGATCCCGTTCCATTTGCGCGACATGGACAACCACGCGAAGGCGGGCGGGCGGATGGAGCCGTCGCGATGGCCGTAGCGCCAGCTTGCCGGGAGACCGCGGGCGGGCCTCGCGCCCAGGCCTTGACGGCGCCGACCTGACGAGAGCGCGTGGCGGGGCGATCGCTCGGCCTCGACCCCGCCCCGCCGCCACGCGCTCCGCCGCACGACCTCGCCGCGGACCCGTTCTCCGATGCGACGGCTGGGCCTGGCCCGTCCCCGCCCCGGGTCCCTTCTCGGCCCAAACCCGCGCCGAGGCCCGCCTCCTGCCGGCCCTTCCGCACCGCGATGGCACCCCGGACAGCCCACCGACCCGCCACTCCTTGACCCCCACCCGCCCAGCCGATACCCTGGCCCTGAGGCCGAAACCTGCTTTGTGCGGGCGATCCGTTGGTCTTACAATCTCGTGTGTGGGTGTCGGGACGGTTCGCCGGTTCGTGCGGACCGTTTTCCTCGGCGCCGACGAGTGACCGGGAGCGAGGCCGGTCTATGCCGCAGGACCACAGAGTTCGGCAGGGCGACTGCATCAGCAGCATTGCGTTCAAGAACGGCTTCTTCTGGGAGACCCTCTGGAACCACGCCGACAACGCCCGGCTCAAGCGCGAACGCCAGGACCCCAACGTCCTGATGCCGGGCGACGTGGTTCACGTCCCCGACCTGACGACCAAGCAGGTGGACGGCGCCACCGAACAGCGCCACCGCTTCAGGCTCAAGGGCGTGCCGGCGAAGATCAAGCTCCGCCTGGCGGTCAACGACGAGCCGCTGGCGAACATGCCGTACCGGTTGTGCCTCGACGACCAATGGAGCGCGGGCGTCACGGACGGCGAGGGCTGCGCGGAGATGCCGATCTCGCCGGACGCCCGGTCCGGGAAGATCCTGGTGGACCAGGACGGCCACGCCACCGTGTTCACATTCGACCTCGGTTCCCTGAACCCCATCGACACCGAGGAAGGCGTGTGGCAGCGCCTGAGCAACATGGGGTACAACGTGGAGCCGGACCTGTCGGGGGCCCTGCGGACGTACCAGCAGCGGCAGGGACTCGAACCGACCGGCCAACTGGACGAGGCCACCCGATCGAAGATCAAGGAGACGTTCGGCCAATGAGCTTCGTATCCCGACTGGTGCGGAGCGCGTCGTACTCGAACCTGCTGAACGTGCGCCTGGTGGAGGTGTTCTTCCAGACGTCGCCGGGGCGGGACCGGGACGAGGGCATCGGCGGCCTGGAGTACCAGGTGCTCTCGGGCGGCGCCGTCGTGCAGAGCGGCAGCACCGGCGACAACGGCAGAATCCCCGTGCCCGTGGCTGGCGGCACGCCCTCGGAACTGCAGCTCATGAGCGGCGGCACCGCCGTCGCCCGCTACAGCATCGGCATCCGCGACGACGCGTGGGAGGCCAACAACACGATCCTCGGCGTGCAACGGCGGCTTCGCCTGCTGGGCTATCACCTGGGCCACGACGGGGACGACCACGACGGCATCGACGGGGCGATCGGGTCGAAGACCGACAAGGCGATCCAGGACTTCCAGATCGATCAGGCCCTGGCCTTCGACAGCCTTGTCGGCGACGACACCAAGAGCAACCTGGACTTGGCTGTCGGCGGGAGCACGTGAGCCATGATCGAGTTCCATGCGAAGGACCTCCAGCAGATCGTCGTGCCCATCCGCTTCACGCGGGCCATCACCGGCTTCTCCCGGCGCTCGGCGCCCGAGGTCGACGACCGGGGGTTCGCCATGGGGACCCGTCCGCCCGGATGGAGCAGTACCACCGCGTACGGGCCGATGGTCGGCCTCATGGTCAACTCGGAGATGCGGATCAAGGTCGAACGCGAGGACATCGACGCCGAGGCGCCGCTGTACGTCACCTGCACGGAACCCAGCGTGCTGCGGATCGTCGCCCCGACCGACGGCGGGCCGCTGCCGGACGACGGCGTGTTGACCGTCCGAGGCCTGACCGCGCGCGGGTCGCCGGGCAGGATCGAGGTGCGCCTGGGTTCTACGATAGGTCCCATTCTGGGTCGCCTGGAGCCGCATGTGTTCGGCGCGTACCGCATCCCGGTGCAGGCACATCGGGTCCGTTGCGACACCGCGACGGCTACCGGCATCCGCCCGAATCTGCCCGTCGAGCGGATTCTCCGACGTGTCCGTGCCATCTGGTGGCCGTGCGGCATCCACGTCGTTTACGACGCGGCCAGCCGCCCCGTGATCGATACCGACGTCGTGCGGGTCGCCACGCTGAACCAGGTGAATCTGGGCAGCGGCGCGGAAGTCGCCAGCGTCTTCGGTCTCCAGCGAGCGCGCCTGGGATTGCCGGCCGGCACCAACGACCAGGCAGTCAACTGGTACATCATTCCCCGATTCACCAATGCGAACACGGTTGGATTGGGGAGAAGCCGCGTACGGGCCAACAGCGTCGGTACCGACACCGGCGTGATCACCACGGCCGACGGGGTCACCAATGATACGGAGATCGAGCGCGTGGCCCGAACGCTGGCCCATGAGATCGGCCACTTCCTGCGGCTTCCCCACGTGCAGCAGCGCAACGCCGACAACCCGGTCCGCGACACCTTCGGGCGCCGGCAGTTGATGTACCCGATCTCGTGGTTGGAGAACGCCGTCGGGGGCGCCGGGTTGCTGACCGTGCCGCGCACCAACAACGTGGGATACGGCCACACCGTGCGCGGGTGCCTGATCACCATGAAGAACCATGCCCATCACTCCACCGACGGCGAGTGCGGGACGGCCAGAAGCACCTACAGGAGCGGCGCATGGTACTGACGGCCCGACGCGTCCGCTGCGTTGCCCTGGCGGTGGGACTCGGCCTGCCGGGGCTGGCTTGTCGCGAGCCCCGACCCGCAGGGATCGCGACGCCATACCGCCAAGAAGACGGACAGGACACCATGAGCATCGAAAGACTGCTGGTCGAAGTGAGACAGAACCGTCCGGAGGCCCAGGCGACTGCGGCCCAACTCGGCGCGGCGGCATCGCCTTCCCTGGTTTCGTTGACAGCCGACGCGGCCCCGGAGGTCCGAGCCATGGCGCTGATCTGCCTGGGCATTACCGGCGGTGACGCGGCCGCCGAGGCGGCGCTGACGTGCCTGAGCGACGACGACGACGGGGTGGTCGCCCAGGCGCTGCAGGTGTTGCGCCGCCACCCTCCGCATGGTCACCAGAACGACTTGATCCTCCTGTATCGCAATCCACCCGCCCCGTACATCCGGGAGGACCTGCCCCTGATCGCCGGCGAACTGGCGCCCGAGGTGGATGACCGTCCGTGGGTGGAGTTCTGGAAGGAACAGACCGATCCCGTGCTGACCGAGCGCCTGATGGTGGGTCTGGCGCGGATGGGCCACGACCCGGCACGCGAGAGGTTCGTGCGCGACCTGCTCAAGCGATCGGGTCCGGACGTCATCGACTGGCTCGACTACGCCCGGTACATGGCCGACCCCTGGGTCCTGCCGCACCTGGCGCCCCTGCTGGAAAAGACGGACATGGCGATTGAGCTCCAGCCGGACAGCCCGAACACCTGGCCCCTGCGAACGTGCGACCTGGTGGCGCGAGCGATCATCGAAATCGCCGGCGCCAAGGTGGACTTCGAGGTATACCGCGCCACACAGTACACGCGCGAGGAACTCGCCCGGGTTCGGCGGATCGCCCTCCAAACCGGCAAGTGACCCGCCGCCTGGGAAACCGTATCCCGTCCCCCGGTTGGCACGTGCCCTTCGAACGTCCTGTTGCACTTCGGATGTGAATCCGCGCTCTTTCGAAGGACTTAGAGTCTCTCGTGGAGTGCGGATGAGCGCGTGGCCGGGCGGGGTGGGGCCGCCCGGCCACGGGTTGGGTGTGGGTGGGGGATCAGCGTTTTCGTCGGATCCGCGTGACGCCGGCGACAAACAACAGCGACAGCGTCGTCGGTTCCGGGACGAGGGCCGGGACCTCGCCGCAGGCCAGGTCCGGCTCGTAGGCGACGGCACAGCCCTCGGCCGCGAGGCTGAAGTGCGTGCAGCCTTCGGGGACGAGCAGGGCGTACACCCCGCCGGCTGCCAGCGCATCCAGGACCTCGTGGCCGGTGCCGCCGAAGGCCGCCATGCGCTCGAAGCCGCCCAGCATCAACGGCACCGGCGGCAGATCGTCACCGGCGCGGAGCCTGGGGACCACGAGGTCGTCGTCGCTGAGGTTGACCATCAGGAAGCATGTCCAACCGTTCCAGTCGCAGCCCAGGTCCTCGGGGCCCCGCCATCGCCAGCCCTTCGAGAACCTGCGGGTCAAGAGACCCCCGCCGTCGTCTTCGTACTTCTCACGCTCCTCGACCGGCTCGCCGCACTCGTCTCTTGACCCTGAGGCTCTCGAAGGGGAGGCTCTCGAAGGGGAGGCTCTCGAAGGGTCCGCCGCACGCCAACCTGGCCTGCCCGCGGACCCGTTCTCCGAGGCGACGGCCTGACCGGGCCCGTCCCCGCTCCCGATCCGTTCTCGGCTCAAACCCGCGACCCGGCCCGGCTGTGGCGAACCGCGATTCCGCCGCCCCGCCGCCCTTCCTTGACTCCTGCCCCGCCCAACCGATACCCTGTCCCTGTGAGGCCGAAGAACGCCCTTGTGTGGGCGGTCCGTCTGCGGGAAAGCCGGTCCATCATCCGCCTGGGTCGTGAACCCTGGACCGAGACATCCGCTGGATGCCGTCTCTTGGAAAACCCACAAGCAGGAGGGCGAATGCCATGAACCGCTTCGCTGCAACCAGGATGTGGAGACCGCCCGGCGTCGCGGTCGTGGCCGCCTGGATGCTGGTTTGCCTCGCGCCCGGCCCGGCACGGGCCCAGAAGACCGCGATCGAGTTCGAGAAGGCGCCGGCCGAGGTCGTCCGCCCGAAGCGGCTGGGCACCGGCAGGTATGGACCGCGAGGGAAGGAAAAGGCCTTCTACGACCGCCTCGACGCGCAGGAGCGCACCACGGGGAACTTCCTCGAGGTCTACGATCCTCGGGGGCGGCAGGGCAAGTACGTCTCGTGGTTCGGCATCGTCCGCAAGATCGAGATCACGAAGGACGGCGTCCAGTTGCTCCTTGAGCACAAGTATTTCGACGGCATGACCGATCTGCACCTCCAGGTGGTGTCCCTGTACGGCTGCGGGGACTTCGCGGCGCGCCTGAAGCCGGCGAACGCGGCCGATGGCAAGTCGATCCGCCTTCTGGAACTGGTCCGGCTCTACGGCAAGGTCGTGGACGAGAAGGACGGTGTGCCCGTCCTGGCCACCGAGTACGCCCGGGTGTTTCCGTGGAAGACATTCACCTTCATGGCCTACGGTCAGGACCGCCGGCGCGAGGTGTGGAAGAAGCTCAGCCGGGTCGCCGACTCGCAGCAGGTCTACTCCGCGATACCCACGGATGCGTACTATATCGACCGGCTCGGGCCGCGGAGCACGCCGCCGGGGCCGCAAACCTCTCCGGAGCCAAAGTCGCCGGCGGAGCCGAAGATCCCTCCGGAGCCGAAGACGCCGCCGGAGCCGAAAACCTCTCCGGAGCCGAAGACCCCGCCGGCACAGGAAAAAGCGCCACCTCCCAAGGAACCGTAAGGCGGCCGCGTCTCGGCGTCGGATCGTGCAACCTCGCGGAACGCGTCCGTCCGGCCGTGATGCCGTGCGGCGACTTCCGCGTCGGGCGGCGAGCGTCGCTCCTCTCGAAGCGGGGTGCCGCACCGTGCCGGTAGGCCACGTTGAAGTCGATCCCCAGGCTGGCCATGTCCACCGGCGGGAGCTCTGCCGCCACGTCGCCCGCTCCGCCATCGCCACCCCGCGCGCACGGCGCCTGCTTGCCCGGCGGATCACCTCGTCCATCGCGGTTTCGGGTCCGGGTCGAGAGGAGCGGGCGGGTGGTGGAAGATCGGACCACGTCGTGGGGGTCCCGCCGGTCCATGGGAACACCTGGATGGTCTGCCAGGTGGACCGCGCGCGTGCTGCCTTCGGCGTCAGGCAGGCGCTCCCGCGGCAGGCTCTCTCCTCATCTCCCCACGGAGAGAACGTAGATCATGACGTCGTCGCCGGCCACCGCCCGCAAGGCAAGACGTGTCCCATCCCGCGAGACCGCAAGGTCACTGCTCGGTACGAAGGTCTTCAACCGGACGCCGGCCGGCAACTTCCAGTCGCCCAGGCGTTGCCTCCGCGGCACATCGAGGAGCAGGACTCCGCCCGTTGTCAGGACGACACAGACATCGAGTCCAGGAAGAAACGCAAGGCTCTCGGGCCGCGCATTCTTCTCCTCCAGGCAGTACTCTGTCGCGATACCCGACTGCACGTTCCACAACGAGAGCCGCGCGTCACCTCGCCCTTGCACCACCCAGCGACCTGCATCGCCGACGGCACCGTAGTACCGGGTCGCCGTGGACTCCGGGGAAGGAAGCGATGCCAGTACCCGTCCGCTCTCGGCATCGACGATCTCCGCCGGTGCACCCTCAGACCACGGAAGGAGCAGGAGTCGCCCATCGGGCGAGCTCCGTGGATAAGGCCCCGCGCAAGAAAAACTACCGGTTTTCGCGGATCTTCTTGCCCAGGTCCGCGCGGCGGAAAGCCGGTGGAATCGCTGATTCGAACCGGCTTCCCGCAACA
>JAFGQW010000332.1 GCA_016935485.1 Planctomycetota bacterium
GCCGCGCCGCGCTACTGGAGGGTCACCGCGTGCTCGTTGGAGATGTTCAGCAGGCTCGACGTGCTGTAGTTCGCAAACGCCGTGTAGAGCGTGATCCCCTTCAGGACCGGGATGTTCGGGATGGCGATCCGGATCGTGGCGTCGCCGCTCGAGCTGCACACGCCGCGGTAGTTCTTGAAGATCATCGGCAGCGTGTTGGTGACGCTCGCCACGAGGACGCTGTCCGTGGTCAGCGGGATGATACGGCCATCGTAGAGCACGATCCCGCTCTTACCGAGCGAGGTGGCCGCCTGGTAGGGGCCGTTCGGAAAGCCGCGGAGCTTGAGCGGCACCTCGGCGCCGGGTGTCGGCGCGGGGCTCGTCGGATCGTCGAGGATCACGCCATCGAAGAAGGCGAAGTCGTCGATGAGCACGCCGCCGAAGCCGTCCACGCCGGCCGGGCCGGGCTTGACGGTCATCGTGAGCGCGAGCCTCAGAGTGTGGTCCCAGGTGCCGTCCATGTTGTCGTCGACGAACGCGACCGCCGTCGTATCCAGCACCGCGAGCCGCACGCGCGCCTTGAGAAAGCCGGGAATGCTCGTCTTGGAGGTCGAGCCGCTGGGCCGCGCGTAGAGCCAGATGGAATCGAAATCGCCGCTCGAGTCGTTGTCCTGCACCTTGACCATGACGAGATCGCTGTCGTTCTTGCCGTCGTTCACGCGGAGCGCGACCCCGCCGAACTGGAGCTTGTTGGTGGCACTCGGATTGTAGAGGACGGTGCACTCGGCGGCGCAGTCCTGATAGAGGAGGTTGGGGAGCGTCAGGTACTGCCAGAGGAAGCTGTCCTGGGCCTGGGCTTCCTGGCCGGTCGCCTGCCAGACGCCGCGATCCTGATTCCAGCGGCCGATCGTGGGGCCCTTGGGGTAGGTGAAATCGTCGGTGAAGACCTGGGCGCCGGCAAGCGGAGCCAGCCATCCCAGCACAACGAGCAGGACGAGCGGTGACCTCATGACAGGATTCCTTTCGTGAAGACCAGGACGGCGCCGGGTGCGGGCCGACCGACGTTCTCTCAAACGAAACCCGCGGGTCCCACGAGCCGCGACAATCCAACCGCTCATCATACCGCGCACCGGTGCCAAGCGCCAGCCCGCCCTGGAGCTGGGGACTTCTCGATCCGGCGAGGCCGGATCCCGGACCCCCTCTCGATCCAGCAGTGGCCGGCCGAATCGGGGCGGCGTCCTGGGCCGGTTTCCGCCGGGCGCGCGCCGCCCGCCAGGAGAAGACAGGGGATGACAGCCGACCGGGAATCCCCCCGTCCGGCAGCGCTGGATCTGGTAGAATAGCGGCACTTCTTGCGCGATGGGTGACGAACTGCAGCGACGACCGAGCCGATCGACACGCAACGGACGGCTTGCCCACGACCGATCGACGATCATCACCCGCGGTTCCCGCCGCGCCGTCCGGGTACGGCGTGCCCCGGCGCGGCAGGGCATGGAGTCGCAACAGGAGGTGGAAGATGTGGCGTCGACTCTTTCTCCCTGTGGCCGTGGTCGTGGCGGCCGGTGTCGCGCGCGCGCAAGAGTCTGCCGCGCCCGCAGCATCGCCAGCGCCCAGCGGGGCAGTGCAGGCGGCCTTCGGCAAGCTCCCGCTCTACTTCGTGGAAAACCGGGGGCTCTACCCGGAGGAAGTGAAGTACTACGTCCGGGGTGCGGACAAGACCCTGTTCTTTGCACCGGACGGCATCACGTTCCGTCTGAAGGGCGAGGATGGGGCCTGGGCAGTGAAGCTGGAGTTCGTGGGCTCGAACGCCGACGTGGCGCCGCGCGGCGAAGCGCGCCAGCAGGCAGTCTTCAGCTACTTCAAGAGGCCGAAGAAGGACTGGAAGACCGGCCTCAGGACCTTCGCGAAGGTCGTCTACCCGGACCTCTGGCCGGGGATCGATCTCGTCTACTCGGGCACGGTGAGCCAGCTCAAGTACGAGTTCGTGGTCGCGCCGGGCGCTGATCCGGCACAGATCCGCTTGCGCTATCGTGGCGCAGACAGCGTCGGGATCACGGAAGGCGGCATGCTGCGGGTAACGACACCCGCCGGCAGCTTCGAGGACGCTGCTCCCGTTGCCTGGCAGGAGGTCGGCGGCGAGCGAGTGCCGGTCGAGATGGCGTACTGGCTCGACCCAGACGCGGCGAGCGACGCTGCGGAGTTCGGCTTCCGTCTCGACGACTACGATCCGGCGCAGCCGCTCGTGCTCGATCCGGCGGTGCTCCTCTACTGCGGCTACCTCGGCGGCAGCGGCACCGAGTACCCCGCGAGCATCGCGGTGGATGCGGACGGCAACGCCTACGTCACCGGCTACACGGGCAGCACCGAGCAGACATTCCCCGTGACGGTCGGTCCGGACCTCACCTGGAGCGCCGACTACGACGCCTTCGTGGCGAAGGTGAACGCGGCGGGCACGGCGCTCCTCTACTGCGGCTACCTCGGCGGCAGCGGCATGGATGCGGGCTATCGTATCGCGGTGGACGGGGCCGGCAACGCCTACGTCACCGGATTCACGGGCAGCACCGCGCAGACCTTCCCGGTCACCGTCGGCCCCGATCTCACCCACAACGGGGGCAGCGACGCCTTCGTGGCGAAGGTGAACGCGGCGGGCACGGCGCTCCTCTACTGCGGCTACGTCGGCGGTAGCGGTGGCGAGTACGGCTCCAGCATCGCGGTGGACGCAGCCGGTAACGCCTACCTCGCCGGCTACACGACCAGCACCGAGCAGACCTTCCCGGTCGCTGTCGGCCCCGATCTCACCTACAACGGCAGTACCTTCGGCGACACCTTCGTGGCGAAGGTGAATGCCGCGGGCACCGCGCTCCTCTACTGCGGCTACGTCGGCGGCAGCAGCACCGACTACGGCTCGGGCATCGCGGTGGACGGGGCCGGCAACGCCTACGTCACCGGATACACGGTGAGCACCGCGCAGACCTTCCCGGTCACCGTCGGCCCCGATCTCACCTACAACGGGGGCAGCCACGACGCGTTCGTGGCGAAGGTGAACGCGGCGGGCACCACGCTCCTCTACTGCGGCTACCTCGGCGGCAACGGCGACGAATGCGGCCTCGGGATCGCGGTGGACACCGCCGGTAACGCCTACGTCACCGGATACACGGGCAGCACCGCGCAGACCTTTCCCGTCGCCGTCGGACCCGACCTCACCTTCAACGGCGGGCTGGATGCCTTCGTGGCGAAGGTGAACGCGGCGGGCACCGCGCTCCTCTACTGCGGCTACCTCGGTGGCAGCGGCGACGACTACGGCTGTGGTATCGCGGTGGACGCGGCCGGCAATGCATACCTCGCCGGATACACGGACAGCACCGCGCAGACCTTCCCGGTTGCCGTCGGTCCCGATCTCACCTACAACGGGGTCTGCGACGCCTTCATGACGAAGGTGAATGCCGCGGGCACCGCCCTCGAGTACTGCGGCTACCTCGGTGGCAGCGGCGCCGACTGGGGCCACGGTATCGCGGTGGACGCGGCGGGCAACGCCTACCTCACCGGAGACACGCTGAGCACCGAGCAGACCTTCCCGGTCACTGTCGGCCCGGATCTCACCCACAACGGCGGTTACGACGCCTTCGTGGCGAAGATCGCGAGCACCTTGCTGGTCGGCCGCGGCGCGCCGCGGCCGGGCGGACAGGTGAACCTCTCGCTAGCGTCGTCGGGCGACGCGGGCCTGGTCTACCAGCTCGCGAGTTCCTTGGGCAACGGCCCGATCGCGATCGACACGCGGCGGATCGAGCTCTCGCCGGATCCGCTGCTTTTCTTGACGATCCTGGGCGCACTGCCGGGGGTCTTCCCGAACTGCGCGGGGGTGCTGGACGCTCAGGGCCAGGCGCAGGCCGCCATCCACATCCCGAACGTTCCGAGCGTGAAGGGCATCCGGATCTACACGGCGTTCGTGACGCTCAGGGCGACGGCGCCGTCGGGTGTCGCGAACATCTCGAACACCTTCCTGTTCACGATTCAGTAGGCATGATCCGCGCGCTCCTGCTCGTGTCGGGGCGGGAGCGCCGGGGACTGTTTTGGAAGTCCTGCCGCGCCGTGAGCACACGGGGCATCCTGACGCGACGGGGCCCAGGGAAAGGACAAGGCCTGATGAAACCCGTCTTCGTGTCCTCGGTCTTCCTGTGCCTGCTCGTCGCCACGGCGCACCTGCCCGCCCAGACCGTGACGACGCTCTATACCTTCAATGGGCTGGCGGCGGGTGACGGCTTCGGTTTCTCCGTTGCCAGTGCGGGCGACGTCAACAAGGACGGCTTCCCGGATCTCATCATTGGCGCGTATCAAGCTGATCCCGGCGGACTGTCGAGTGCCGGCCAGGCGACGGTCTTCTCCGGGAAAGACGGCACCATCCTCCACACGTTCAATGGCCGCACCGCCGGCGAGAACTTCGGACTTCCCGTTGCGGCAGCAGGCGATGTCAACAACGATGGCTACCCTGACCTCCTCGTCGGCGCGCACAAGGCCGCCCCGGGCGCCGTCACGAATGCCGGCCAGGCGACCGTGTTCTCCGGCAAGGATGGCAGCGTGCTCTACACGTTCAACGGCGTGGCGGCCAATGACTTCTTCGGTCGGAATCTCGCAGGGGCCGGCGACCTGAACAAGGACGGCCATGCGGATCTGGCCATCGGAGCCTTCAGGGCCGATCCGGGTGGACGGACCGATGCCGGTCAGGTGCTTGTCTTCTCCGGCAAGGATGGCAGTGTCCTCTACACATTCAATGGTCTCGTCGCCGGTGATCAGTTCGGCTGCGGCACCGGCCGTGCCGGTGATGTGAACAAGGACGGCTACCCCGATCTCATCGTGGGTGCGCCACATGCCGATCCGGGGGGACGGACCAGCGCGGGTCAGGTGAGGGTCTTGTCGGGCAAGGATGGCAGCACGCTGTACACGCTGGATGGTCTGGCGGCTTCGGACTACTTCGGGTACAACGCCGTGGCGGAGGCAGGCGATGTGAATCGCGATGGGTTCTCGGACGTCATCGTCGGAGCCTACGCGGCGGATCCGGGCGGCCGTTCCAGTGCGGGTCAGGCGACGGTCTTCTCCGGCAAGGATGGCACGGTGATTCACACCTTCAACGGTCTCCTTGCGGGCGACTGTATCGGAGGGGATGTCGCCGCAGCGGGAGACGTGAATCGAGACGGCTTTCCCGATCTGCTTGTGGGAGCCTCTGGCGCTCTGGCGCATACCGGTCAGGCCCTGGTCTTCTCGGGCCAGGATGGAAGTGTGCTTCACACGTTCAGCGGTCTGGGCGCCAACCATGAATTCGGGTACTCGGTCGCCGGAGCGGGCGATGTGAATCGGGACGGCTTCGCCGATCTCCTCATCGGAGCCTGGAAGGCAAGCCCCGGCGGGCTTTCCGGTGCGGGCCAGGCCACGGTCTTCTCTGTGGTCATACCCGCCACGCTGTCGGGGTCCGGCAATCCGAACATTGGCGGCAGCATCGCCTTTCAGCTCCTCTCACCGAGCGATGGCAGTCTTCCGTACCATCTCGGTAGCTCGTTGGGCAACGGGCCCATTCACATCGACACACGGCGGCTCGAGCTCTCTCCCGATCCGCTGTTCTTCCTGACCGTGCGGAGCGCGCCGCCTGCGGTGTTCCCGAACTACGCGGGCGTGCTCGACACCCAGGGCCAGGCGAAGGCCGCGATCAACATTCCGAACCTCCCGGCCCTGAAGGGCATCCGGATCCACACGGCGTTCGTGACGCTGATGGCGACCGCGCCCTCGGGTATCGCGAACATCTCCAACACGTTCATGTTCTCGATCCAGTAGGCATGACGGGTACGCGCTCCTGCTCGATGCCGGGCGGAGCGCGACGGACCGTGTTCGTGGTTCCCGCGGCGCGGACGGGCACACGGGGCATCGCGCGGTGGGACATGGAGTCACGACAGGAGGTGTGAGATGCGGCGTCGGTTCTTTCTCGTCGCGGCCGTGCTCGTCGCGGCCGGTGTCGCGCTTGCGCAGGAGGACGCCGCGGCGGCGGTCCCCGCGGCGCCGGGCGCGGCGGTGCAGGCCGCCTTCGGGAAGCTCCCGCTCTACTTCGTGGAGAACCGGGGGCTCTACCCGGAGGCGGTGAGGTACTACGTCCCGGGCGCGGACAAGACGCTCTTCTTCGCGCCGGACGGGATCGCGTTCCGGTTGACCCACGGGGACGAGGCCTGGGCGGTGAAGCTCGACTTCGTCGGGGCGAATCCCGACGTGGTGCCGCAGGGCGAAGCGCGCCAGCAGGCGGTCTTCAGCTACTTCAAGGGGCCCAAGAAGAACTGGAAGGCGGGGCTACCCACCTTCTCGAAGGTCGTGTACCGCGACCTCTGGCCCGGCATCGATCTCGCCTATTCCAGCACCGGGAACCGGCTCAAGTACGAGTTCGTGGTCGGGCCGGGGGCGGATGCGGCACAGATCCGCTTGCGCTATCGTGGCGCAGACAGCGTCGTGATCACGGAAGGCGGCACGCTGCGGGTCTCGACTCCCGCCGGCAGCTTCGAGGACGCCGCGCCGGTCGCCTGGCAAGAGATCGACGGCCGGCGCGTGCCCGTGGCGATGGCCTACCGGCTCGACCCGGACACGGCGGGCGACAGCGTGGAATTCGGCTTCGCGCTCGGCGCCTACGATCCCGCGCATCCGCTCGTGCTCGATCCGGCGGTGCTGGTGTCCTGTGGTTATCTTGGCGGGAGCGGCACCGACCAGTGCCTCGGCATCGCCGTGGACAGCACCGGCAACGCCTACGTCACCGGGTACACGACCAGCGCCGAACTGACGTTTCCGGTCGTGGTCGGCCCGAATCTCACGCACAACGGCGGCGACGATGCTTTCGTGGCGAAGGTGAACGCGGCGGGCACCGCGCTCCTCTACTGCGGCTACATTGGCGGCAGCGGTGCCGATTGGGGCTACGCCATTGCCGTGGATGCCGGCGGCAACGCTTATGTCACCGGATACAGCGCAAGCACCGAGCAGACCTTCCCCGTCGTGGTCGGCCCGGATCTCACCCACAACGGGGCGCAGGACGCCTTCGTGGCGAAGGTGAACGCGGCGGGCACCGCGCTCCTCTACTGCGGCTACGTCGGCGGCAGCGGTGCTGACCAGTGCCTCGGCATCGCCGTGGACGCCGCGGGCCATGCCTATGTCGTGGGAGATACACCCAGCACGGAGCAGACGTTTCCGGTTCTCGTCGGCCCGGATCTCACCTACAACGGGGGCTACCGTGACTTCTTCGTGGCGAAGGTGAACGCCGCGGGCACGGCGCTCGACTACTGCGGGTACCTCGGCGGCAACAGCGACGATCGCGGGCAACACCTCGCCGTGGATGCGGCCGGCAACGTCTACGTCACCGGGTACTCGGCCAGCCGCGAGCAGACGTTTCCGGTCCTGGTCGGCCCGGATCTCACCTACAACGGCGGGGCCAACGATGCTGTCGTGGCGAAGGTGAACGCGGCCGGAACGGCGCTGGTCTACTGCGGGTACCTCGGCGGCAACGGCAATGATGCGGGCCGGTTCGTCGCGGTGGACGCCGCTGGAAACGCTTATGTCAGCGGCGACACGCAAAGCGCCGAGTCGACGTTCCCGGTGGGGGTGGGCCCGGATGTCACCTACAACGGCGGCTGGGACGGCTTCGTCGCGAAGGTAAACGCGGCGGGCACCGCGCTTGACTACTGCGGCTACCTCGGCGGCAGCGGTGAAGATCGGGCCAGGTCCCTCGCTGTGGACAGTGCCGGGAACGCGCATGTCACCGGGTACACGACGAGCGACGAGCAGACGTTTCCCGTGGTGGGCGGCCCGGATCCGACCCACAACGGGGGGCGGGATGCCTTCGTGGTGAAGGTGAACGCTGCCGGCACGGCACTCGACTGCTGCGGCTACATCGGCGGCAGCGGCGACGACATCGGCGTGGGCCTGACCATGGACGCGGCCGGAAACGCGTACATCGCCGGGCGGTCGAGCAGTACCGAGTCGACGTTCCCGGTGGCCATCGGCCCGGATCTCACGCACAACGGGGGCGACGATGCCTTCGTGGCGAAGATCGCGGGCATGTGCTCGCTCGTGGGCGGGGGATTGCCGACGCCGGGTGGGCAGGTGAACCTCTCGCTCTCGTCGTCAGCAGACGGTGGGCTCGTCTACCAGCTGGCGAGCTCGCTGGGCAACGGCCCGATCGCGATCGACGCGCGGCGCATCGAGCTCTCGCCGGACGGACTGCTCTTCCTGACGGTCGCGAACGCACTGCCGGGGATCTTCCCGAACTACGCGGGGGTGCTTGACAAGCAAGGCCAGGCCAAGGCGGCGATCCATATCCCGAACCTCCCGAGCTTGAAGGGCCTCCGGATCTACACGGCGTTCGTGACCCTGAAGGCGACGGCGCCCTCGGGTGTGGCCAGCATCTCGAACACGTTCCTGTTCTCGATTCAGTAGGCTGCGCAGGTGGCCGCCGGCTTGGAGAACCAGGCTGGCAGGTCGCGAACGCGAGTCTGGCGGGTGCCGCCCAAGTGGAGAGAATGCCCCTGGGGCGTTTTCCCCTACCGGAGGTAGCCGAGGCTGCGCAGGTGGGCCTCGGTCATCGCAGGGATGGCCGGGGTGTCGCGCGTGCGCGGCACCGGCAGGCGCCGGAACGTGGCCTCCATCGCGCGCGCCGCGTCCTTGTAGGCCGCCTCCAGCGCCGCCGGCGAGAGCGGATAGGCCGCCTCGGTCAGCGCCGCCTGTTCGCCGGGGTCCTGCACGAGATCGAACACCTCGCGCTCGCCGGTGGACAGGTTCTTGATCAGCTTGAAGCCGGGATAGCGCAGCGCGGAGAGATGTCGTCCCTCGAGCTCGAGGAGCTCCGCGACCGCCGGCGTGTCGACCCACTCGGCGCGCGGGTCGGCGAGCAGCGGCGTGAGGTCCCGGCCCATCGCCTCCGGCAGCGCGCCCACACCCGCCAGGGCGAGCAGGGTGGGGGCGATGTCGATGAGGTGCGCGGGCCGCGTCACGCTGAGCCCGGCGCGGATCGACGGCGGGTGGCGCAGCAGCAGCGGGATGCGGATCTCCTCCTCGTAGAGCGAGTGCCGGTGTCCCCGCACCCCGTGCTCGAAGAAGGCCTCGCCGTGGTCGGCGGTCACGGCGATCACCGTGCCGTCGAAGAGCCCGCGGCGCCGGAGCGATTCGAAGAGCTTGCCGAGGCAGTGGTCCGTCCAGCGGATCTCGCCGTCGTAGAGCGCGACGAAATGCGCGACGTCGCGGTCGGTCCAGTCCGGCGGCCGCTCGAGGACCTTCACGTCGAAGATGCCGTCGACGGGGCCGTCGTAGTCGGGATCGAACAGCGTGTCGAAAGGCGGCGGCGGGATGTAGTGGAAGTGCACGTCCCACAGGTGGACGAACAGGAAGAACGGCCCGCCGCGGTGCTCGTCCAGCCACCGGTCGACGCTGGCGAGCACGATCTCGTTGGTGACGTCCTCGTGCGACAGGTCGCCGAGCGCGGCGGCGCTGCGGTCGCCCTCGAGCATCTCGATCATCTGGCGCGGGTAGGAGGTGCAGTCCTCGTAGCTTGCAAACCCCTGGGACAGCCCGAACACGGGATGCAGGAACGGCCCCGAGTAGAAGCCGGCCGTGGCATAGCCCGCGTCCCGGAAGACCTCCGCCACCGTGGTGCGGCTGCCGTCGAGCCAGAGGCTCGCGTCGAAGCAACCGTGCACGCGATCCGGCAGGCTCGTGAACAGCGCGGCGTGCGCCGGCAGGGTCCAGCTCGTGGAGCTCACCACCGTCTCGAACCGCGCGCCCTCCCGGGCCAGGGCGTCGAGCACCGGGCTCGTGTCCCGGAAGTAGCCGTAGCACCCCAGGTGATCCGCGCGGAGCGAGTCGATCGAGATGAGGATCACGCACGGCCGCTCGGCGGCGCCGCGGCCCGGCAGGAGCGCGACGACGGCCGGGACGGCGAGCGCCGCCAGGGCCGCCCCCGCCAGGGCGAAGATCCATCGCCGCCAGCGCGTGCCGCCGGGCGCGCGGGGCGGTCGGGGAAGATCTGCGGTCATGCGCTCGCCGGATCCAGGAAGTCGCCGCTCCGCCGCGCGCCCGGACCTGCCCGAAGGTCCCGCGCAGCACGCGCACATCGAGATCGGCCGGCGGCAGAGGCCGAGGAATCCAGATAGTATAGCGCGTTCGTGAAGAGTCGAGGCGGTCCTTGACCGGACGGCCGGCACTTTTCTACAATCGAGTTCACCGGACGGGCCGAGGGGGTATGTTCGTCGCAAGAGGAGATTCCCATGGGGCGGGCGCTCATCGCGGTGGCGCTGGCGGCCAGTCTGGCTGGCGCGCAACTCACGCCGGGCAACTACGTCGTCGTGGATGAGGCTGGCATCGTCTGGGAAGTGGCACCGGGCGGCGCCGTGACGACCTTCTTTCGCTTCGGCGCCGCGCTGCACGGCGTGGACTTCGACGCCAGCGGCAACCTCGTCTGCGGCACGGGTGCCGGCGCCGTCGTGCGCATCACGCCGGCCGCGCAGGTCACCACCGTCTTCAGCGGCGGGCCCTTGAGCGGAATCGTCGGGGACATCGAGGTGACCGGCGCCGGCACCTACCTGGTGCCGGCCTGGAGCGGGGTGGCCGTGCTCGAGATCACTCCGGCCGGCGCGGTGGTCACGTTCCACGCCACGCCGGGGCTGTGCAACTGGGGCCTGGGCCTGGACGAGAAGGCGGGCCACCTCTTCGTGACGGGGGATCACACGCTGCTCATCCAGCTCGGCACGGGCGCGGTGCGCACCCTGGTGCCCTCGGCGACCGCGCTGCCGTTTCCGCAGTGCGGCAACCTCGGGCCTTCCGGGACCTTCGTCGTCGGCGACCAGATGGCGCGGGCCGTCTTCGAGGTGGACGCCGCGGGCGTGGTGACGACCTTGCTCGCGACGACGGCGTTCGGCGACGTGGGCGAAGGGCTCGACTGGGATCGCGATCACGCCTACATCCTTGCGGACGATCAGGCGCCGGGCTCGAACACGCCCTGTCTGTTCCGGCTCGACGTCCTCAACGCCCTGACCACGATCGCCATCCTGCCGGGCGCGGATCTCAACGGCTGCGCGGCCGTGCCGGAACTCGTCACCGTGCCGCTCACGCCCGAGCCCCAGCCAGGCAGCTACATGGCGATCGGGCTGCACTCCGCCGGCGCGCCCTTCAAGGCCTACATGTGCGCCTCGAGCCTGGATGCGAAGCTGGGCATTCCGCTGCCCGGCAACCGCGTGCTGCCGCTCGACTTCGACAACCTGGTGGTGATCACCGCGCAGAACCTCCTGCCGCAGATCTTCGTGAACTACCAGGGCATCCTGGACGCCTCCGGCCGGGCCACGCTCCTCGTGCACATCCCGCCGGAGCCGGCGCTGGCGGGCATCACGATCTACACCGCCGGGATCACGCTCGACCCGCACGCGCCCGGCGGGGTCCACCTCGTGTCCACGCCGCTGCCCTTCACCATCCAGAAGTAGTCCGGAGCGGGCGGCGCCCGCTCGCGAGGAGCGCATCCACTGCGTGGGGGCCAGCGGTGCGGCGGCGGGGGGGGCGCCAGCGCGGCCGGCCCTTCGAACCCGATTGCGCACGCCGCCCCGCCGCGCCTATAATGGTGTCCAGTAGATTCGAGCGAACGGGACCCCGTGCGGGCGCTCCCGCCCCGGGGACCGCGACGGATCGCCGGACCCGCCCAGGACCGGGCGGGGAAGGCGGCGGCCGGCGGCCCGCCGCTCGCAAGAGAAAGGTACGGCCATGAAGCGCTCCGCGATCCGTGTTCTTGCCGGCGTGTTTGCCATCAGCGCCCTCACGGCGATCGGCCCGGCCGCGCGCACCACGGCCCAGCCGACCCACAAGCCGCTCCTCGAGTTCGCCACGGCGACCACCTGCCCCTACTGCGCGCGCGCGCATCAGGCGCTGCGGGAGCTCGATGTGGAGCGCAAGGACACGTTCCACTACGTGTCGCTCGTGTGCGACAAGAACGCCACCGCGTACGCGCGCGCCAGGAACGAGTACAACGTCTATGGATTCCCCACCGTCTACTTCGACGGCGGCTACGTCGTGTGCGTGGGAGCCGGCAGTGCTGCCGCCGCCAAGGCCACCTACCTCTCGAACCTTCCCCAGTGCGAGTACCGCCGCGTGCCCAACCTGGATCTTGCTCTCCAGGTGGAGTGGATGGGGCCGGCCAAGATGTACCTCTCGGCAACGCTCAAGAACAACAGCTCGACCGCCTATGCGGGGCACGTGCGCATCTACGTCACCGAGATCCAGTCCTCGCTGGGCTGGCGGGACACGAACGCCTTTCTGTACACCTACGCCTTCCTCGGCTACGCTGTGAACCAGCCCGTCAGCGTCGGCATCGGCCAGAAGCAGGACCTGAGCACGGTGTGGGACGGCGGCCTGCAGGGCTTCCCGAGCCTCACCCACTCGAACGTCAAGGTGATCGCCGCGGTCTTCAACGGCACGGGGTGGCCGGGCTACTCCGTGCCCCCCAATCAGTATCCGTTCACGGCCTACTACGTCGATCAGACGGCGGCGGCCCGGCCCGGCGCCCTCGGCGCCGACACCCGGACGGTCTCCCAGCTCGGCGGCGCGGTGAAGCTCGGCCTCTACGCCGGATCCCAGAACGGCTACCGGGGCTACGTGATCGGCGGGAGCCTCAGCGGCACCACGCCCGGCATGCCCATGCCCGGGAACCGGGTGACGCTGCCGCTGAACTTCGATCTGTTCACCACGCTGGTGGTCCAGAATGCCAACACGCCGATGTTCAGCCGGTTCCTCGGCAACCTCGACTGGCAGGGCCAGGCGACCGCGACGCTGAACGTCCCCGCCGTCCCCGGCACGCAGGGCCTCAAGCTCTACTTCGCCTTCGTGCTGTACGACCGCTTCGACTTCGTCTCCAATCCGGTGGTCGTCGAGATTCGCTGACGGTTTGCGGGGGAACCACCGCACGGTGACGGTGTGAACGCCGCCGCGGGCCGGGCGCCGGCGGCGATCCCCGTCCCGAACATCCCGCCGCTGGTCGGGACGCAGTTCCACACGGCGTTCGTGACGGTCGATCCGCAGGCGCCGTCCGGGATCGCGTCGATCTCGAACCCACCATCCTTCACGATCGGGACGTGAGAAGCCGAGCCGCGCGGCGAAGCCCGGGAAGTCACTCTTGCGCGCGCCCTTGGCCGCACGGCATGGAATCTCGAGGTCATCTTCCCGTCCACCGCGATTCTGGGCTATCATCCTCCACTCGGGGGACAGCGGAGCGCCGGAAAGGAACGAACCGGGCACGATGCGACGGCTTTCCATGCCGCTAGACTTCTGGCTGCTCACGGCACTGTTTCTCTGGGTCGTGATCGTGGCCGTCAGGGCGCGCGGCACTCTGGCCGCGGCGCTGGCTCCCAGCCGTGGTCCCGCCCGGCTGTGGCTGCTGCTCCTCTTCGCCGTCGGGCTGGGCCTGCGGTTGCTGGTCGTCCCTCACACCCACTACACCTACGACGACTCGTTCTTCCACCTCGACATAGCCACCAACCTGCGGAACACGCTGCGGTTCTTCGTGCGGCTCGACGATTTCATGGAGGGTGCGCGGGCCGAGCACTTCCCGAAGTGGATGCCCGTTCATCACTACCTGGTGTCCTTCGTCTTCCGGCTCGCACCGCCCACGGGCGCGACGGTTCAGGCCTACAACGCCGTCGTCGGCGCCCTCACCGTGCCGGCCGCGTTCTTTCTGGGCCGGGCGCTGTTCGAAAAGGATCTGTCCGGGCTGCTGCTTGCGGCCCTGCTCTGCCTCTACCCTGTCCACCTCAAGTTCTCAGGGTCGTCCGGGATCGAGCCGACGTCGACCCTGCTGACAACGCTGGCGCTGACGTTCCTCGCGGTCCACTGGCGGCGCGGGGATTCGTCCACAGCGAGGCTCGCGCTCACGCTCTCGGTGCTGTGTGCCCTGACCCGCATCGACAACGCGGCTACCACGGCGCTGGTGTGCGGTTTCGTGGTGCTGAAGGCGCTGCGGGAGCAGGACGGCGCGGCGCGGCGGGCGCGGATCCTGGCGGTCCTCGGGGCCCTGGCCTTCGTCGCGGCGCTCACCCTGATCTCGTTCTCGGCCTATTCGTCCTGGCGGGCCCGGGCGGCGCCGGCGAACCCCCTCTCCGCGCTGAGGTTCCTCTTTACCAACCCGCTCAACACGCCGCTGCTGCCGGTGCTGGCAATCCTCGGCGCGATCGCGCTCTGGCGTCGGGATCGGATCCTGGCCGCGGCACTGGTCGGAACCTGGCTCGTTTACCTCTTCGCTTATACCTGTCTGCACAGGATTGATGTCGACTACGTCGATTTCCACCGGTTCCACCTCAACACCTGCCCCTTCCAGCTTGCGCTGGCGGCCGCCGCGCTCGACTTCCTGGCGCGGCGCCCCGGCCACCTCGGAGTCGCCGGGCTCGCTGTCGTCGGCGCCCTCTACGGCGCCTTCGTGGTCCTGTCCGCGGGCTCGATCTCGCACCAGTACTGGCCGGAGTGCAGCGCGGAGGTCGAGTGGCTGGAGCGCACCGCCCCGTCGCTGGGGGCGGACGCCGTCGTCGTCACGCCGGCCCCGATCTTCGTGCGGGCCGTTGCAGGGCTGCGCACGGCCCTGCTCACGGAGGAGCTCGTCTCCCGCTCCTTCCGCACGCAGCGGCTGTTCTACTACTGCCCGCCCTACCGCGCACCGGACTTGGCGGTGGGGGGAGCCGACCGGAGCGCCGCCGAGCTCGCAGGCCGGTTCTCGCTGGTGCCGTTCGCCGTGAAGCGGACCGCGAGCGGGGATGAGTGCGGACTGTTCAGGATGCTGGAGCGCGAGGCCCCGTGAGGGACTTGACCCTCCGGATCCCGTGCTGCGCTTCCGCCGGGCACCGGCCCGCGCCGCAGCCATCGCCGTAGTGGCGGCAGGCCCTGCACTCCGCGCCGACACGAAGAGCCTGGCCCGAGCGAGCACGGTTCCGGGTGCGGGTCGAGGGTATCGGCTGGAAAGGGGGCGGTCCACGGGGGAATCGGGTGGCGGTGGGCGCTGTCGAGCGCGCGCCCGCGGCACGATTGCGACCGGAAGCCACGCCGGTTCAGGGCGCCGCGACGCTCTGTGCACGCCGAGAGGGAATCCGCAAGTTGATTCGCGAACGGTGGTTGCACGACACGCGGCAAGACTGCCCAGCATGCAGCCGGGATTCCGGAGAACCTGCAGCCCGACGGGACCTCGGTTACCCACGGTGCCAGCGGTACGGCGGTGCGAGCGGACGGCTGATTGCTTTGGCCGGCGGGCGAAGCCCGCGCTACCTATACTAGCCACACGGGCTGGTGATGAACCCGGCCTGCACGATTGACTGGTGTAATTCCCCGTGGCCCTCGAGACCGAGCACGCGCTGCCAGCAGGCCATCTGCTCCACCACTACCGCATCGAGCACACGCTGGGCGGGAACGGTCCCGTCAACTTCGTCTACCTCGCGCACGACACCAAGCGCAACGCACCGGTGGTGATCAAGGAGTACCTGCCGAGCGGCTATGCCATGCGCATGGATGACCAAGCCATCGAGACCGTCTCGGAAGTCACGCCTTGCGCCTTTCGGCAGGGCCGGCAGCTCTTCTTCGACGAGGCCACCGCGCTTGCCAAGATCGAGCATCCCAACATCGTGCGCGTCACGGACGCCTTCCTCGAGAACAGCACGGTCTACCTCGTGATGGCCTACGAGGATGGCCAGGAGCTGCACCGCTACATCAAGCAGCACCGCGGCGGGCTGTCGGAGAAGTCCATCCACATGATGTTCCTGCAGCTGCTCGAGGGCCTGCGCGCACTGCACGACCACCACCGGCTCCACCTCGACATCAAGCCGGCCAACATCTATCTGCTTCCCGACGGCCGCCCGCTACTGTTCGATGTCGGCGCGGTGCAAGCGCCCACGGGGATACAGCGCTGCAACGTGTATACCCTCACGCCCGGCTTCGCGCCCCTCGAACAGCACGAGCGTCGCCATATCGGGCCGTGGACCGACCTGTACGCGCTCGGCGCCTCGATGTACACCTGCATGTGCGGGCGCGCGCCGCCGGCCGCGCCGGAGCGGGCCGCTCTAGATATCTACAAGCCAGCCAGGCGCCGCTTCGCGCGCCGCTACTCGCGGACCCTGCTCGACGCCGTGGACTGGTGCCTCACCATGGACCCGCTGCAGCGGCCGCAGAGGGCGGACGACCTGCTCATCTTCCTGAACCAGAAGCCGAGAAAGAGACCGCCCGAGCCGCCGGATTCGCTCAGCAGCTGGCTGCGGGCCAAGCTGCGGTTTGGCCGATCATGACGCCGTGAAGCTGATCCGGAAGGCGGCTGGGATTTCCTGTAACCGACTCCTGCCGGGATCGTCCTTGGGGCTGATCTGCCCGGGAGCGAGCGTGTCGCAGGAGCGGCGCTGAGCCCGTTGCCGTGGTGACGGAGGAGACGATCCGCCGTGAGGGCCGCCGGGGAGAGACTCCGCCCGAGCGCGGCGGTTCCCATCACCGCGCGTTGCGGCGAATCGCGATCCTCCGGGTCGCTGCGGCCGGCGGCAGATGCTACCGTCACCGTGCGGTCCGACTCCGCGCTTTCACGCGCTCGCGCCTCGGCCGCTTTCCAGCGACGCAGTGGACCGCTTTCTCGTCCGGGGGATCATGGCCCGGGTAGCGATGACGCCGGGGCGTGAACCCGCGGGCACCCTTCGAGAGCCGGCGATGCACAGGAGGGAATCGACGTGCGTGCCATGAAGAAAGAGCAGATCCGCGACCTGGCGGCCGATCCCCGGCTGATTCCGGGGGTCTACCACTACTGCGACCACTGGTGCGCGCGGTGCGGTCTGACCGCCCGCTGCCTGCGGTTTCGGATCGAGGACCCGCCGCCGGCGGCCGCGGGCGGCCACGAGCCGCCGCGGTCACGCGGCGCCACGCCGGCGGCCGTCACGGATTCGGCGCGGGTCGCCGCCGATCTGCTCGCACAGATCGCCGCGGACGAGGAGGCGCTCGATCTCGAGGCGGGGTGCGATGCCGCCGAGCTCGAGGACGAGTTTCTCGTCCATCCGCTCAACTCGGTCGAGGTCCGGGACTGCGTGGAGGGGGCGGTGGAGTACGCGACCGCCGTCGACCACTGGTTCCTGGCGACCAGGGACGACGTCCGCGCCAAGATCGAGGCGCTCACGCGCGCGATCCGGATGGGGCTTCCCGGCGCGGATCCGGCCGCCGAAGGCCGGGCGATCGAGGAAGCGATGCAGGTCGTGCGCTGGGATCAGCACGTGATCTTCTTCAAGCTCACCCGGGCGGTGACCGGCGCGGCCGAGGAGGAGGATCCGGCCGGCGGCGCGCTTCCCGAGAACGACGCGGACGGCTCGGTCAAGGTGGCGCTGCTGTCCATGGACCGCTCGATCGAGGCGTGGCGGCGCCTGGGAGACGCGTTTCCCGACCGCCGGGACGAAACGCTCGACCTGGTCGTCCTCCTGGACCGGCTGCGGACGCGAGCGGAGAGCCTGTTCCCGGGCGCGCGCGCCTTCGTCCGCCCGGGGTTCGACCGCGAGGTCGGCGCGCCCGCGTAGCGGGGTGCCGTCGCCGCGGGCGACGCCGGCCGAGGCGGGTTGCCGGAACGGGAGCGGCGCGGTAGAGTCGGTCCGCGACCGTTTGCGGAAGGTGTCCATGGCAACGAGAACCGAGCCCGAGCGCCGAGGAGCGGTTGCAGTGCGCACGCGGGCGGTGGGCGCGGCGCTCCTCCTCCTGCTGCCCGCCGTTGCCGTCTGGGTGGCGCTCGAGGGCCGGAGCGATGAGGCGACGGCCCGCGCGAGCGAGGCCGGGGGACCCGCGGCGGCGGCCTCAGCAAACACGCCGACGCCCGCCGCCCCGGCAACGATTCCGGAGGCGCGGCTGCCCCCGGTGCCGGCCGGCGCGTACTGCCTCGCTTCTGACCCGCCGGAGCACTACGACGAGGCGACGCTCTACGAGAAGATCGACGGTGCCGCGCCCGCGTACTTCGAGCGCGGCTTCCGCGCGCTCCTGACCCAGACCTATGCGCCGCGCGACCCCGAGCGGTTCGGGTGCGAGCTCTTCCTCTACGACATGGGCACGCCCGCGAACGCGGCGGCCATCTTCGCCGATCAGCGGGGCGCGGGCGCCGCGGCGGTGGCCGTGGGCCGGGAGGGGTACCGCGCCGGCGCGAGCTGGTTCTTTCACGCGGAGCGGTACTACGTGATCGTGCTCAACGCGGACGAGGGCGCCGACGCGGAGCGATTCTCGGAGCAGATCGCCCGCGGCGTGGACGCGCGGATCCGCGGCGGGGCGGCCAGATGACGCCCAGGCCTGGAGCGACCGACCCCGGCCAGACGGAGGCTCGGCGCGACTTCCTCAAGCGGGTCGCGGCGGCCGGCGCGATCCTCGCCGGAAGCGGCGGCGCGGCGCTGTGGCTGCGCGGCCGCCGGCCGGCCCCGGCCGGTGCGCTGGCTCGCCTGCCGAGCTTCGCGGTGGACCTGCCACCGGGCGTGCCCCGCATGGCGATCGCCCGCGGCACCGACGCCCGCGCCATGCTGCGCGCCGCGCTCGACGCGCTGGGGGGCATGGGCCGGTTCGTCCAGCGCGGCGACGTCGTGCTCCTGAAGCCCAACGTGGCGTTCGACCGCCCACCGGCCCTCGGCGCCACGACCTCGCCCGAGGTGGTCGGCGCCGCGGTGGCGCTCTGCCGCGAGGCGGGCGCGGCGCGCGTCCTTGTCACGGACAATCCCATCAGCAACCCGGAGGGGAGCTTCCTCAAGTCGCGCGTGCGGCGCGCCGCGGAGGCCAGCGGTGGCGAGGTGCTGCTGCCGCGCGCGCGCGACTTTCGCGAGATCGCGATCGACGGCACCGTGCTGGCCCGGTGGGAGTTTCTGCTCGAGCCGTTTCGCACGGCGACCAAGGTGATCGGGCTGCCGACGGCGAAGGACCACAACCTGAGCGGCGCGTCGCTCGCGCTGAAGAACTGGTACGGTTTCCTCGGCCGGGGGCGAAACCGGTTCCACCAGGCGATCGACGCGGTGATCGCCGACCTCGGCGCGCTGGTCGCGCCGACGCTGGTGGTGCTCGACGGGACGCGGCTTCTCATGCGCAACGGCCCCACCGGCGGCAGTCCCGCCGACGTGAAGCCGGGCCACACGCTGGCGGTGGGGGTGGACCAGGTGGCGCTGGACGCATTCGGCTTCGAGCTGCTCGGGAAGGATCCCGCCGCCGCGCCGTACCTCGCGCTGGCCGAGGCCCGCGGGCTCGGCACGCGCGACTGGCGGAGCCTCGGGCCGCCGGACATCCGGACCGGCTGAAAGGAGGCGCCTGGCCGGCATGAAGCGCATCCGCATCCTGTATCAGGTCTTCTTCTTCGCGCTCTTTCTATTCCTCGTGGCCGTGACCAGCGTCTCGGAGCTCGGGGGCTACCCGGTCCGGTGGTTCCTCGAGCTCGACCCGCTCGTCGGACTGGGCACCGGGCTTGCCGCGCACACGCTGCACCCCGGGCTGATGTGGGGTCTCCTGCTGATCGCCATCACCGTGCTGTTCGGGCGCGTGTTCTGCGGCTGGGTCTGCCCGCTGGGGAGTCTTCACCACTTCGCGACGGCGTTTCTCGACGGGCGTCCCGCGGCGGCCCGGATCGCGGCCAACCGCCCCCGTCCGCTCTACAACCTCAAGTACTACCTGCTCGTGGCGCTGCTGGTGATGGCCGCGGGCCACAGCTTGCAGATCGGCTGGCTCGACCCGATCGCGTTCCTGACGCGGGCCATCGCGGTGGTCGTCCAGCCGATGAGCCAGTGGCTGGGGCAGTCGGCCGGCCTAACCGGCGACGCCTGGCTGGCGGCGGCGCTGGTCATTGCCGGCGCGGGCGGGGCCGGCGGGCTTGCC
Source organism: Planctomycetota bacterium (assembly GCA_016935485.1). Lineage (GTDB taxonomy): Bacteria > Planctomycetota > JAFGQW01 > JAFGQW01 > JAFGQW01 > JAFGQW01. The sequence goes on from JAFGQW010000332.1 coordinate 19,855, forward strand.
TCGCGCTGGCTCGCCGGGGGCGGCAAGCCGCGGCGCTACCTGTGCGACGCCGCCTTCGCGGCGGCGCTCGCGGCGGGCCTGTGGTGGCTGTTCCGCGCGAGCGCCGTGGAGCCGCGGCGGTTTCACTGGGGGTTCTGGATCGCGGTGGTGTTCGTCGTGGCGCTGGCGCTGAACCGCGTCGTGCCGCGCCTGTGGTGCCGGGCGCTCTGCCCGTTCGGCGCGCTGCTCGGGCTGGTGGGGAAGTACAGTCTGTGGCAGATTCACCGCGATCCGGAGCGGTGCAGCGGCTGCCGCCTGTGCGTGGTCGACTGCCAGGGCGCGTGCGAGCCGGACGGGCAGCTCCTCAAGAGCGAGTGCTTCGGGTGCATGAGCTGCCGGGAGCAATGCCCCGAGGGCGGCATCACGTTCCGGTTCCTGCCGCCGGCGACCGGCGCGTGGCGTCCCTCGCCGGACCTCGACCGGCGCCGGCTCATCGGCGCGGCCACCCTCGGTGTGCTCTGGGTCGCGGGGGTGAGGGTGGGGGGCGGCGACCGGCGCGCGGGTTCCCGCGACGTGATCCGGCCGCCGGGCAGCCGCCCGGAGGCGGAGTTCCTCGAGCGCTGCGTCAAGTGCGGCGCCTGCATGCGCGTCTGCCCGACCCAGGCGATTCACCCCGCGCTCGGCGAGGCCGGCGCCGAGGGCCTGTGGACGCCCATCCTGATCTTCCGGGCCGGCGCCTGCGAGCCGGAGTGCGTGCTGTGCGGGCAGGTCTGCCCGACCGGCGCGATCCGGTCGATTCTCTGCGACGAGAAGCTGGGGCGGGGCGAGTGGCAGGGCGACCCGGTGCGCCTGGGGACCGCGTTCTTCGACCGGGGCCGGTGCCTGCCGTGGGCCACCGGCACGCCGTGCGCGGTCTGCCAGGAGGTCTGCCCGGTGTCGCCGAAGGCGATCTACACGACGCCGGCCGAGTTCGTCCGGCGGGATGGCTCGAAGGCGGTGGTCGGCCTGCCGCACGTCGACCCCGAGCGCTGCACCGGCTGCGGGGCATGCGAGAAGGAGTGCCCCGTGCACGACCGGCGGGCCATCCGGGTCTCGAGCGTGGGGGAGAGCCGGTCGGCCGTGAACCGGATGTGGCTCGACGCCGGGCCGCGCGCCCCGTCTAACTGAAAAAAATGCCCCAGGGGCGTTTTTTTCAGTTACGCAGTCCGGCGGTGGGCATCAGGGAGTGGCCGCCGACCGCCGAAAAGATCGCGGAAGCGATCCCCACCGGCGATTCGTAGGTAGGTCCAGTCTGACGGGTTCCGAGGAACGACCCCTGTCGGGAGGTGAACGCCATGACGAAACTGCTTGTGATTCCTGGCCTTGTGTTGGCGATTGCCGCCGCTGCGGCGGTGGGCTTCGCGCAGGACGAGACCGTGAAGCCGCAGCCGCCGAACAGCCGCGCGGCGGTCGGTCCCCAGGAGGACGACCAGAAGGCGGACCCGCCGGGCGACCGGCTCGAGGCCCTCCAGGACCAGCTCCGGGAGCTGGAGCGCGAGCAGCGCAAGATCCAGCGCGAGATCGACCGGCTCCGGCGCGGTCAGGCTGGCGATCGCGCTGCGCCGCGGGCGACCCCGCCGCAGTCCGGCGCGCCGCGGCCCCTGCCCTTCCTGGACCGGTTCCGCGGCCTCGAGGACCAGCTTCGCGAGCTCGAGGAGCACTTCCGCCAGTTCGAGCATCAGTTCGGCGGAGCCCTGCCGCTCCTTCCCCGCGGCGGGATCCTGGGCTCCAGCAGCTCGATCTCGGTCCGCCAGACCGAGGACGGCGTCCGCGTGGAGGTGAAGACGCAGGACGCCGACGGCAAGGAGTCGGTCGAGGTCTACGAGGCCCAAAGCCCGGAGGCCTTCGCCAAGCAGTACCCCGAGGTGGTTCGGAAGTACGGGCTTCGCTTCGGGGACGACGGCACGTTCCAGCTCGATTTCGGCCCGCGGTTCGATTTCCGGCTGGGGGATCGCCGTTTCCCCCGCGGGATGCCGCGTCTCGACCCGGATTCCCCGCGACTCCTCCCGGCGCCGCGCGAGCGACTCGGCGTGCTCGTGGAGCCGCTCAATCCGGAGCGGGCCGGAGAGCTCGGGCTCGACACCAGGCAAGGCCTCGTGGTGCGCGAGGTCCAGCCCGACACGCTGGCCGAGCGCCTCGGGCTTGCGAGCGAGGACGTGCTGCTCACGATCAACGGCAAGGCCATCGGCGACACGGCGGAGGTGGCGGCCGTGCTGCGCGGGGTCGCCGCCGAAGGCACGGTGACGGTGGAGGCCTTCCGGCCGGGCCAGGGGAAGTTGAAGCTCGAAGCCCGCAAGCAAGCCGCCTTGCGGAAAATCCTCTGACGCGACGGGGGCGCCCCCCCCGGGGCGCCCGCTGGTCGCACCTGCACCGGATCCGTCGGGCGCGCGCGCGCTTGCCGGACGGATCCGGCCTTCCATTACGGGTGCGGCCTCGCCGCGGTTCCGGGGGGCCGGCTGCCCCCGCCCCGTTCGCCGCCGGCCCCGCCGCCTTAGGGCCCGCGCAAGAATAACTACCGGTTTTCGCGGATCTTCTTGCCCAGGTCCGCGCGGCGGAAAGCCGGTGGAATCGCTGATTCGAACCGGCTTCCCGCAACA
>JAFGQW010000059.1 GCA_016935485.1 Planctomycetota bacterium
CCGACGTGCGGCGTCTCGGCGCGCGCGGAGAAGAGCCGAGCCGCACGTTCCGTCATGGCCACTGCGAGGAAGGACTGCGATGCGAATCCGCGATTTCTTCGTGGTGCTGCCGGTCGGGCCGGCCGCGCTGCTGCTGGCCTCGCTGGCTGCCCGCGCCCAGGAACCGGAGGATCCGCCGCCCGAGATCCGCCTCGTCGAGGGGCTGATGATCCCCGCGCTAGGGAGCTCGGGCCGGAGCCCGGTGCGGACCGATGCCCTCGAGGCGAAGCTCGTGGCCGAAACCTGGACTGCGCCCGCGGCCGGCGACAAGATAAGTCTGCCCGGCGGCAAGGAGGTGGAGTGGAAGTCGGTGCGCGCGGACGAGAAGGGCGTGTTCTCGGTCGAGGGTTTCGCCGGCGGCTGGGCCTACTTCAAGGTGGCGGGCGAGGACGACGAGGTCGTGTTGCTCGAAGCGTCGGGCCACGCGCTCGTCTACGTGAACGGCGAGCTGCGGGCAGGCGATCCGTACTGCACTGGCTGGCTTGCCTTGCCGGTCGAGCTCCGGCAGGGCGACAACGACTTCCTCTTCCGGCTCGGGCGGCGTCCGCTCACCGCGAAGCTCGTGCGCGTGGACGAAGTGGTCTCGTTCTCCGACCGGGACCGGACGCTGCCGCATGCGATCGCCGGGGAGGCGCTGGAGACCTGGGCAGGGGTCGTGGTCCGCAACGCCACGCTACGGCAGCTGCAGCATGCCCACATCCTGGTGACGGTCGGGAGCGGCGAGCCGTCGAGGATCCCGGTGCCCGGGATCCCGCCGCTGGGCACGCGCAAGGTGGCCCTCCCGCTGAAGGGGCCCGCGCCGGCGGCCGACGCAAAGACGGTGGCGGTCGAGCTCGAGTTGGTGCTGGCCGACCCGCGGCGCCGCCGCATGCGGCGCGCCGGCACGACGCGCCTGGAGCTCGAGGTTTGCCGGCCCGACCAGCCCCACCGGCGCACCTTCCTCAGCGAGATGGACGGCAGCGTGCAGTACTACGCGGTCAACCCCGCGACCAAGGCCGCTGGCAATGCGGCGAAAGCGCTCGTCCTCAGCCTGCACGGCGCGTCCGTCGAGGCGCTGAACCAGGCCAAGGCCTACAGTCCGAAGGACTGGTGCCACATCGTGGCGCCGACCAATCGGCGCCCTTTCGGCTTCGACTGGGAGGACTGGGGGCGGCTGGATGCGCTCGAGGTGCTCGCCGACGCCACCAAGCGGCTCGGCGCGGATCCGCGGCGCATTTACCTCACGGGCCACTCCATGGGGGGCCACGGCGCCTGGCACCTCGGCGTCACCTTTCCCGACCGCTTCGCGGCGGTCGGACCCAGCGCCGGATGGATCAGCTTCTGGAGCTACGGCGGTGCGCAGAAGTTCGAGGGAGCGGGGATTCCCGGGATGCTCCGGCGGGCGACCTCGCCCAGCGATACCCTCGCGCTCGTGAGCAACCTCGCGCCGCGTCCGGTCTACGTGCTGCACGGCGACAAGGACGACAACGTGCCGGTCGCGCAGGCCCGCGAGATGAAGAAGGCGCTCGAGGCCTTTCACCGGAACTTCGTCTATCACGAGCAGCCGGGCGCCGGCCACTGGTGGGACGCCTCCGCGGAGGAGCCGGGCACGTCGTGCGTGGACTGGCCGCCGATGTTCGAGCTCTTCCGCAAGCAGGCGCTTCCGGAGCCGGCGTCCGTGCGCGAGATCGACTTCGCGACGGCATGCCCCGCCGTCTCGGCTCGGTTTGCGTGGCTCACGGTCGAGCTGCAGGAGCGGCCTCTTGTGCCGAGCCGCGTGCGGATCCGGTTCGATCCGGAGGGTGCGACGTTCGAGGGCACGACAGAGAACGTCGCCAGGCTGGCGCTGGATCTCAAGGGCCTCGGCAAGGCCCGGCCGCTGACGATCGCGCTGGATGGCAAGTCGCTCGCGCCGGTCGCCTGGCCGGTAGGCGCGGAGGCCCGGCTCTGGCTCGCGCGAAAGGCCGGCGGGTGGTCGGTCGCGCCGAAGCCTGGGCTTGCGCTCAAGGGTCCGCACCGCTACGGCCCGTTCAAGGAGGCGTTCCGTCACCGCATGGTGCTGGTCTACGCGACCGACGGCACCGACGAGGAGAACGCCTGGGCACTGCAGCGCGCGCGCTACGATGCCGAGACCTTCGGCTACCGCGGCAACGGCTCCGTGGATGTGATGGCCGACGTGATGTTCCGACCCGAGCGCGAGCAGGGCCGCAACGTGATCCTCTACGGCAACGCCGAGAACAACGCGGCGTGGCAGGAGCTGCTGGGCGCCTGTCCGGTCCAGGTGACGGGCGGCGAGGTGAGAATCGGCGAGCGCGTGGAGAAGGGCGACGACCTCGGGTGCCTGTTCGTCTGGCCCCGCCCGGGCACCGACTCGAACCTGGTGGGCGTCGTCTCGGGCAGTGGGCTCAAGGGCCTTCGTCTCACCGATCGCCTGCCCTGCTTCGTGTCGGGCGTGAGCTATCCCGACCTGCTCCTCGTCGGCGCGGAAATGCTCGAGCGCGGCCTCGAAGGCGTGCGGGCCGCCGGCTTCTTCGGGCCGGACTGGAGCGTGGCGCACGGGGAGATTGCCTGGCGGTAGGGCGAGCACGGGGAACGACTGGGGGTCTGACCCCGTTCCGACGTGCGCGTGCGGGTGCGCGTGGGGCGTGGCGCGCGTGAGGTGCACGCGCGGGTGCGGGTGACGCGCGCGAAGGGCGCGCGCTGCGTGGCGCGGGCGGGCGGCGCGTGAGCGTGCGGGTGACGCGCGCGAAGGGCGCGC
>JAFGQW010000333.1 GCA_016935485.1 Planctomycetota bacterium
CGACTCCTTTCTGGTGGAACGTCACGGAGGCGGCCGCCGCCACACACGGCGCCGCCCGGGCGACCGTCGATTCTACGGCCGCCGGGCGGCGGAGAGCAAGAGTCCGGCCGGGACCTACTGCGTGATGGCGACCTTCCACGGGCCGGAGATGTCCTTGATGCCCATGGGCGCGCTCGGCGAGACCGTCACCAGCCCGAGCGAGAAGGGAATGCCGCGGAGCGCCGGGATGTTCGGGATCGCCACGGCTCCGGCCGCCGTGCCGGCGCTGTCGAGCACGCCGCCGAAGTTCACGAACACGGACGGGAGGCCGAGCGACAGGAAGAGCAGGCTGTCGGGAGCGAGCGGCACGTAGCGATTGCCGAACTGGATGGCGCGCACGTACTCGGTGAAGGACGCCGCTCCCTGGTAGACAAGCCCCGCGGAGTTGCCCGCCACCCACTGGATCTGGAGTGCCTTGCCGACCGGCACCGAGTCAGCGGCAATCACCCGCGGCAGCCCGAGCTCGAACTCGAACAGCGCGTACGGCGTGCTGTAGCTGTCGGTCCAGAGCGTCTGGGTGCGCGGATGGATGTGGGCGCCGCGCGCCCCACCCGAGATGCTCGTGCCGAAGGTTACGGCCTGCACGAACACGGGCGGATTGCCGGCCTGGTAGAGGAACGCCTGGTTCTTGTCCCGGCCGATGATCGCGAGGAGATCGTTGTACGGGCTGTAGCCGACGTCGGCCGAGCGCGTGCAGCCGGAAGCGCTGAGGCTGAACGGCGTCTGTAGGGCGCTGCCGTCCTGGGCGTTCATCAGGTGCAGCACGTTGGCGCTCCAGTCCGCCACCCAGTAGGCGTCGCGCGTCAGATCGTAGGCGACCCCGATGGGACGGGTCGTGGCGCACGGGAAGATCGTCGTCACCTTGCCGGTCATGTCCACCCGCGAGACGGTGCCGGGAGAGGCCTGGGTCATGACGAACTCCCGCCGGCGCTGATCATAGCTCAGTCCGTAGGGGCCGGCCGCGGCGTGCACGAGCGTCTGCAGCACGGCGCCGGTTTTCACGTCGAACTCGTAGAGGTTGGTACCGCTCACGCCCCACAGCGACTCGCCGACGCTGGTCAGACCGACCACCTGGGCGGAGAGCAGGAACTGCTGGAGGAACGTGCCCGGGGCGTGCTGGGCGGTGGCGGAGATGCCGAGCACCAGCCCGGCGAGGAGGAGACAAACGACGAGCTTCCTCATGACGAGACCTTCCTTTCGCGACGGAAACCTGTCCCACTCTGATCGGGGCTGCCGTGCCCGATCCAGGCTTCCATTCAACCCGAAATGTGGCCGCGGGGCAAGCGCGGGCAGGAAAACCGCAAGATTCGAGCGGCAAAGGGGGGACGACCCACTCTTCCGGCTGCATTGCCCGGAGGGCCCGGGGCGTCTTACCGGGTCTTCTCCGGTCGCGGTCTACTCGCTTCCGGTCCGTCACGGCCCCCCGGACCGCTTCGGGATCCGCACGTCGACCGTCTCGCCCGGGCAGAGCTCGAGCTCGGAGGCGGCGATCAGCACGGGACGGCCCCATTCCACGAGGGTCGGGTTGCGCCGCTCTTGGATCGGGATCTCCTCGACGGCGGGGCCCACGCGGATGACCTTCGCCTCGAGCACTTCCACGGGAGTCCGCCGCCGCACGAGCTCGACCGTGTCGCCGGGGCGGATGTCCAGGTGGCGGGTCCGCTCGGGAATGTGGGCGACGACGCGCGTGGTCCGCGGATCCGCGATGAGCAGGATCGGATCGCCGGCGACCACGGCTTCTCCCGACCGGTGCAGCACCTGGCTCACCACGCCGTCCAGCGGCGCGCGGAGAAGAAGCGCCTGCCGCGTCAGGCCGAGCCGCTCGATCTCGGCCTCCTGGACGGCCGTGGCCCGCCGCAGCGGTTCGAGGAGCGTATCGACAGCGGGCTCGGCTGCCGCGACCGGCGCCATCCGGGCCCGCGCCGCGGCCGCATCGCGTCGCGCGCGCGCGGCGGCGAGGTTCTGGACGTTGTGCTCGATGCGCTTCACCACGGCCTCGCGCTGCAGCCGCACCTCGTCGACCTCGGCGGCGCTCACGCCGCCGGTCTCCACGAGCTGGGAGTAGCGCTCCAGCAGCAGGGTCAGCCGCTCGCGCTCGACCCGGTCCACCTCGTCGGTCAGACGCCGGTCCAGGAGGTCGAGCTCGGCGTTCTCGAGATCCCAGGCGAACCGGCGGGCTTGCGTGCCGCGCGCGGCCGCCGCCTCTTCGGCCGCAACCCTGAGCCGTTCCTCTTCCGCCCGGAGCTCGGCGCGGAGCCGCGCGATCTCGGCCCGGATCGTCTCGAGCTCCGCCAGGATCGGGGCCTCGTCGAGGCCCGCCACCACCGCTCCGGCCCGGACCGGCTCGTAGAGGTCGTGGTTCAGGAACTTGAGGCAACCGTCCGCCAGCGAGGTGACGACTGCATGGCGCACCTCGGCGATGCCCACCGCGTCGACACGCACCATCCGGCGGCTCGCCAGCACCGCCACCAGCGCGATCGCGCCGAGCCAGACCAGCACCGGCAGCGGGCCCTGGCGGAAGAGCCGCAGGCGCTGGCGGAGCGGGGTGCGGATCGGGGCGACGCGCGTCATGGCTCAGACCTCCGTCTGGTCTTCCTGCACGACCAGCGAGACCTCGGAGACGCCGGGGGTGCGCTTGAGGGCCGCGACCATCTCGCCGGCCCGCGCGGGATCGCGGAGCGTCAGGCGATACGAGACCTCGCCGATTTGCTCGCCCGGCATCAGGCGCCGGGCGACGAGTCGGGACGAGCGGCAGTAGCGCCGCAGAATCGGGGCGAGGACGCCCAGGGTCTCGCCGTTCTCGTCGAAGAGAAACCTAAGGTAGCTGTCCAGGCGCTGGCGCGCGCCGAACCGGGTGGCGTGGAGGTAGACCATGATGGCGCTCACCACGAGCGCCCCCAGAGTGGCGAGCAGGTGGCGTCCCGAGCCGGTGCCGATCCCGAGCACCAGCGCGAAGAAGATGAACGCGGTGTCGCGCGTGTCCTTGAGCACGTTGCGAAACCGGATGATCGCCAGCGCGCCGAACAGCCCGAAGGCTGTGAGCACGTTGCTGCCGATGACCATCATCACCAGGCAGACGATCGTGGTGAGCAGCACCAGTGCCTGGGAGAACGACTGCGAGTAGCTGAGCCCGCTGTGCGTCAGAAGATAGATCCACGCGATGAACTGGCCGAGCACGAAGGCCACCAGCAGCGCGAGCAGCGCCGACTCGAGGTCGGGTCCGCCAGTGTTGAAGGCGGAAAAATCGAACAGCTCGCTCAGCTCGTTCATCGGAAGCACCTCACGCCGCGCTCCGTGCTCAGCAGACTGAGCCGACGACAAGCGTCGATGCTGAGCACGTACTTGGGCACCGAGGTCCGGATCAGATCGAACCGCCGGATCATCGCCACCACCCAGGAGGGCAGCCTCTCGTCGAACTTGACCTCCAGGATCACCGGCAGATCGGCCGCGCGATGCCAGCCGGCGGGGGGATGGCCGTTGCTGCCCGCGGCCGCCGGGCAGCAGCAGACCTCGCGGTCGAACGTGATGCGCACGCCGTTGCCGTCGACGCCCAGGCGCGGCTCGCGGGAGTAGCGCACCCAGACCGTCGGCCGGGCGGTGCACCCCTCGACGAAGTCGCGAAACCACAGCAGGTTCGCGAGCGCGTCGGTGGCGCCGGATACGAGATGGCAGCGCCGGGGGACGGCCCCCGCGACGAGCTCCGCGACCGCCTCCGGGTGGACAGCGGCGCGGCGTTTGAGGACCACGTCGTTCACCTTGCTCTTCACCTCGAAGAACGCCGGGGAACCCGGCCGGCTGTAGTGCCGGATGCGGAGCTTGTGGCGGTTCTTCTCGCCGCGGACCGTGTCCAGATAGTAGTCGAGCGCGGGGGAGTCGAGGTAGAGCGAGGCGAGCGAGTAGCGCCGCCCGGGGAGATCGGCGGCGTGCGGGTCCGCCACGGTGAACGGCTCGATCCAGTCCCGGATGGCCGCCGCCACCGCCTCCGACGGCAGCACGTACTTTGTCTCGTGCCGGCCGGTGCGCGGGCGGAAGTGCACGGTCTCCGGGATCATCGCGGCGGCCTTCTCATCGGGACGGGTCCGTTCGGGTCGCGACCGTGAAGGGCCGAGCGCCCCGGTCGTCGCGGATGTAGTGCGGGCGCCCGGCCGGGTCGAAGGCGATGCCCTCCACGTCACCGGCGTCCGCGAAGTCGTGCACCCGGCGGGCGGCGGCCGGCCCCGGGGGCTGTGGCCAGTCGAGCACGTGGTGGGCCGAGCGCGCGCGGTCGCCTTCGGGGTGGTCCTCGAGCAGGGCGCTCTTTCTCCGTTTCGATTCGAGCTGTCCCGTGAGCACATGGAAGGCGCCGCCGTGGAAGGCCAGCGCGCGGACGCCGGCCGGCGCGGCCCGGTCGCCGACGTTGTCGAGCGTCCAGACGCCCGAGACCGACAGCGCGCCCGCGCCGGCGTCGAAGAGCGCCGCCACGTGCTCGATCCGCACCAGGATCGGGTGCCCCTCGGCGCTCGGCGGGTAGCGCAGCCCCAGCAGCAGCGCGCCGCCCGGCTCGAAGGCGGCTCCCTCGATGTTCAGGGCGCGGTCGCCCTCCGCGATCTGCGCCGCCGCGGGGTCGGCGGTCCGGCGCGCGGCGTCGATGAAGGCCGCCGCCTCGCGGTCTTTCCGGGGCAGCAGCTCGATTCCGCTCTGGCGCAGCGCGTCGTTCAGGAGCCGGTGGAGTCGGAAGCCGGTGCTCGCCACGGTCACAGCGAGGGGTTCGCCGTCGGGGGCGGCTTCGAGATCGGTCTCCGCGAGGCGCGCCACGAAATGGCGCTCCTGCCGGAGGGGGCCGCCCTTCGGCCCGCAGTGGGAGCCGATCACGTAGATCCAGCCGCCGTGGCGGGCCAGCGCCTCCGCGTCGTCCGAGGCCCCGCCCCGTTGGCGGGCCCCGAGACGCCGGAGCGACCAGGCGCCGCCGTCGGCCTCCCGCACCATCAGCCCCAGGCACTTCTGCACCGGCCCCTCGTCGGAGACCGTCAGGAAGGCGTGGCTCCAGCCGCGGCGGGCGAGCCATTCCGGCGAGCCGACGGCGAGCAGCGCGGAGGCCTCGAATTCGGCGGCTTGCGCCGGAGCGCTCGCCATCGCGGCGGCCAGGAAGAGACCCGCCCGGAGGGCGGCGAGCCCGATCCGCGCGGGGAGGCAGGTGGACAGCGTCATGCGGGTGGGGGCTCCCGTCGGCTCGGTGCCCGGGGCGCCGCGGGTTTCTCGACGGGATCGGAAACCGGCGTCCGGGCGGGCTTGCATTTCTCGGCGAATCACGGTCGCCTCGATCTCCTCCTGGGACCGGACAACCACCGACCAGACCCCTCGAATCCGACGGTGCAAGCCCTTGAACAGCGTACGGTCCGGCCGGGTTCCTGTCCAGGGCGTGAGAATCGGCTGGCGCCCGGGCTCCGCCTGCAGTACGATCGAATCACCCGCCCGCATGGCCGCGCCGCCGTCCGGGCGCCCCGGCAGCGGAGGGGCCGATCCGATTCCGCGGAACCGCCCCCGCAACGCTCGGTTCAAGCGGGCATGGAAAGTCGGGGCAACCCCTCCACGCGTGGAAAGGTCGTGAGCCCGTGAAACGGTACTCCATGGCGCTTGCCGCGGTCGTTCTCGGCGCCGCGGCCGGCCTTCCGGCCCAGACGCCGGACCTCTACCAGATGGACGTCGTCCGCGAGCTTCGTCTCACCTTCAAGCAGACGAACTGGTGGCAGCTGCTGCTCAACAACTACTCGACGCGGACCAACATCGAGGCCGATCTCACCGTCGACGGGAAGGTCTATCCCCGCATCGGCGCGCGCTTCCGCGGCAACACCTCTTACACGTGGCTGCCCGCGGGCTGCGAGAAGAAGGGCTTCAACATCGAGATGGACGCCTACGTGACGGGGCAGGAGCTCTACGGCTACGACAGCCTGAACCTCAACAACGGTTTCCACGACCCGACGTTCACCCGCGAGGTGGTCATCTACGAGATCGCCCGCCGCTACGGCATGGCGCCCAAGGCGAACTACGTCAAGCTCTACTTGAACGACCAGTACTGGGGCATCTACATCAATGTGCAGCAGCCCGACGGCAAGATGATGGACGAGTGGTTCCGCGACGGCAGCGGGAACCGCTACCGGGGGTTCCCCTCGCAGATGAGCGGGGGCTTCGACAACACCGCGCTCAACTGGCTCGGCTCGCTCGTCGACCCCTACCGGAGGGCCTACGACTTCAAGCAGGGCGACGGCACCGATCTCGTGGCCATGATCGGCGTGCTCAATCAGACCGCGATCGCGAACCTCCCGGCCGAGCTCCCCAAGGCGCTCAGCGTCGACCAGGCGTTCTGGTACTGCATCGCGATGAACGCGGTGGTGCAGACCGACAGCTACATCGGCACCGGCAAGGACCACTTCCACTACCACGACCCCTACCACGACATCTTCCACATCTTCCCGTTCGACGTGAACGAGGGGCTGGGCGGCGAGGGGGGCAGCGCCACGACGAGCCCGTACTACGGCTCGACCAACAGCAAGCGGCCGCTCCTCTACCGCACCTTCCAGGTGCCGAAGTGGAAGGCCCGCTACATCGCCCACTACCGCACCCTGATCGAGGAGAGCTTCTCCTGGGCCGAGATCGGCGGCCTGGTCGCGAAGTACCAGGCGCTGATCGCGGCCGATGTGGCCGCCGACACGAAGAAGATCTACACGACGGCCCAGTTCACCGAGAACGTGACCCAGAACGTCATCTTCAACCGCCAGACGATCCGCGGCATCAAACCGCTCGTCGACGGGCGCGTGTCCTTCTTCTCGACGTTCGCCGACTTCCAGACGCCCCGGCCGACGCTTTCCGACCTGAAGCACACCCCGGCCAAGCCGAAGACGACCGACACGGTGTATGTGACGGTGCAGGCCTCCGGGGCGGCGACCGTGACTCTCCACCACCGGATCCAGGGGCCGTTCCTGGAGTCGCCGATGTACGACGACGGCCAGCACGGCGACGGCGCGGCGAGCGACGGCGTCTGGGGGGCGGCGATCCCGCCGGCGCCGCCGGCGGCGGTCGTGGAATACCACGTGAGCGCCGCGACGGCGGCCGGCGTGATGCGCTTCCTGCCCGCCCACGCCGAGTTCCAGGCGCCGAGCTACCGGGTTGCCTGGCCGGTGGGAAGCTCGCCGGTTGAGCTCGGCGAGTTCCTGGCGCAGAACACGGCCGGCATCCGGGACGAGATGGGCCAGTACGAGGACTGGATCGAGCTCGTGAACACGGGCTCGACGGCGGTCGACATCAGCGGCTGCTACCTGTCGGACCGGGCGGACAACCCCACGAAGTGGGCGCTCCCCGCCGGCACGGTGCTCCAGCCGGGCGCGACGCTGCTCGTCTGGGCGGACGACGACCCCGAGGACGGCCCGTACCACGCGACTTTCAAGCTGGCGGCCGAGGGCGAGGCGATCGTCTTCTTCGACAAGGACGGCCAGACGCAGCTTGATGCGATCGCGTTCGGGCCCCAGCAGGCCGACGTCTCCACGGGGCGGCTGGCGGGCTACAAGGGGGTATGGGCCACATTCCCGGTGCCCACGCCCCGGGCCATGAACGCGCCCGAGCCGTACGGGCATCTGGAGTACGGGCCGCTGGCTCCGGCGGCGGCCGCGTTGGTGCTCAAGGCGAGCGGCGCGCCCGTCCTGGGCGGCACGGTCACCTACGAGGTCACCAAGGCGCCGGCTTCGACGCCCGGGCACCTCGGGATCGCGATCGCACCGCTCCAGCTCGAGATCGGCGGCATTGGCGCCCTGCTCCTCAATCCGACGGGGCTCGCGCTGCTCCCGATCGCGACGGGCGCGAGCGGGACGGCCACCCAGAGGATCCCGATTCCCAACGTCCCCATGCTCGGGGGACAGAGCTTCTACTTGCAGGCGTTCGTGCGGTCGGGCGCGACCGGAGGTCTGTCCACGGCCGTCGTCACCCGGATCCGCCCGTAGCGCCGGCGCGGCGGAGGTTGTGTGCGAACGGAGGTCTTCCGATGAGGATGTGCGCGCTGGCGGCGGTCCTGGCGTCCATGGGAATCGCGCTGGCAGGGCGCGGGGAGGGTCAGACTCCCGACTTCTACGACCCGGGGCGAGTGCGGGCGCTGTACCTCACCTTCCACCAGGTCGACTGGTGGCAGCAGCTCCGGACGAACTACGGCACCGAGGTCGACATCCCGGCCGACCTCACCGTGGACGGCAAGCTCTACCCGAGCGTCGGGGTGAGGTTCAAGGGGCACGTCTCGTACCGCGGCAACGTTGAGAAGGAGCCCTTCAACCTGAGTCTCGATGCCTTCGTGAAGGACCAGCGCCTCTACGGCTACAAGACCCTGAACCTCAACAACGGCTATCTCGATCCGACCTTCGTGCGCGAGGTGGTCTCGTTCGAGCTCTGCCGCCGCTACCTGCCGGCGCCGCGGGCGAACCTCGTCAAGCTGTACATCAATAACGAGTCCTGGGGGATCTACGTGAACGTGCAGCAGCCGAACACGGAGTTCCTCGGCGAGGCGTTCGGGGAGAACGAAGGCAACAACTTCAAGGCGGACGGCAACGCCGCCCTCCAGTGGGCCGGCTGGAATCCGGCCGCGTACCAGTTCGACTACCCGCTCAAGTCCGGCGACCCGAAGACGGCCTGGACCGCGCTGATCGACCTGATCGACAAGCTGAACAACACGCCGGCGGCGCAGCTTCCCGGCGAACTGGTGAAGGCGCTGAACGTGGACCGGGCGCTCTGGTATCTCGCCCTGCTCAACGTCTTCTGCAACCTGGACAGCTACCTCGGCAGCGGGGACAACTACTACCTCTACCAGGACCAGGCGGCCGGCCTCTTCCAGATCTACCCGTGGGATCTGAACGAGTCCCTGGGGGTCCACAACCTCGGGCTCACCGTCACGCAGCTCGAACAGCTCTCGCCGGTCCACGAGGAGGCCAATCCCACCCGGCCGCTCATGGCCCGGCTGATGGGGGTTCCGGCGTGGCGCCAGCTCTATCTCGCCCACCTCCGAACCGTTCTCGCCGAGTCCTTCCAGTGGGCCGCGGTGGGTCCGCTCGTAGCCCGCTACCAGGATCTGATCCGGGCCGACGTGCTGGCCGACACGAAGAAGCTCTACAGCGACGCCCAGTTCACCCAGGCCGTCACCCAGAACCTGTGGCTCGAGGGGCGCTGGGTGCCGGGGCTCAAGTCCTTCCTCGAGGCCCGGGCGGTCTTCCTCGGCGCGCACCCGACGGTGAACCAGGTCGTGCCCACGATCGCGCAAGTCTCGCACACGCCCGCCGAGCCGAAGGACACCGACACCGTGTGGGTGCGGGCGACGCTCACGGCGCCGGGAGGTCTGGCGCTGGCCGAGGTGGTCTACACGGGCGGGGTGTCCGCGCTCCACGACGATGGCCAGCACCACGACGGGCTGGCCAGCGACGGAATCTACGGCGCGTCCATCGCGCCGGCGGCGATCGGGAAGACCGTGCGCTACTTCATCCGTGCCGAAGCGACCGGGGGGGGCATCGCGCTCGATCCCGCGCGGGCGGAGTTCGTGACCTACGGCTACACCGTCAAGCCCCTGAGCGGGACGAGCCCGGTGGAGATCCACGAGTTCCTGGCGCAGAACACCGCCGGGATCCGGGACGAGATGGGGCAGTACGAGGACTGGATCGAGCTCGTGAACACCGGTACTGCGGCCGTTGACATCAGCGGCTTCTACCTGACCGACAAGCCCGACAAGCCCACGAAGTGGGCGCTGCCCGCGAACACTGTGCTGCAACCGGGCGCCACGCTCCTGGTCTGGGCCGACGAGGACACCGGCGACGGTCCGTACCATGCGAACTTCAAGCTCGCGGCGGCAGGCGAATCGATCCAGTTCTTCGACCGCGACGGCAAGACGCTGCTCGACGTGATCACCTTCGGGCCGCAATCGTCGGACATCTCGACCGGGCGGCTCGCCGGCTACAAGTCGGTGTGGGCCACGTTCCCGGTGCCGACGCCGCGGGCCGCGAACCGGCCGGCGCCGTGCGGCCATCTGGAGTACGGGCCGCTCGATCCGGCGGCCGCGCCGCTCGTGCTGAAGGCGAGCGGCACCCCGGGGCTCGGCGGCACGGTCACCTACGAGGTCACCGGGGCGCCGGCCTCGACGCTCGGCCATCTCGGGATCGCGATCGCTCCGCTCCAGCTTCCGATTCCATCCCTCGGTGCGCTGCTGCTGAATCCGACCGGGCTGGCGCTGCTGCCGATCCGGACGAACGCTGCCGGCACCGCCTCCCAGAAGCTCGCGATCCCCAACGTCTCCGTGCTGGGCGGCCAGAGCTTCTACCTGCAGGCGTTCGTGATGAGCGCGACGACGGGGGGGCTGTCGACCGCAGTGCGGACCCGGATCTGCCCGTAGCGCGGCGCATTTTTTCTCTGCCCTTGCCTGCGCCGGCCCCCGGCGATAGAATCCGGGTCGCGCTAATCGGTTCCGGTCAAGATAGGACAGGAGGCAGGTTACCTCTCCGCCAGGATTCCGCCCGCGTCCGGGTCCATATCGAGACGCCGCGGCAGTGATTCCCGGCGGCTGTCGGGCTCAAGCCTGCCCGATGTCCACGCACGTCCCGAAGCGTGGAAGGAGAGTTGCGATGCGAGCACTTCTGGTACTGATGCTGGTTCTCGTGGTGGGCGGGGCACTCGATGCCCAGACCTTCTGCACCCTGGTGGAGGAAACGGCGCTCACGGGGCCGACGGCGTCGGAGATGGCCCCGACGCTGACCGGCGACATGCTGACGATCTACTTCACCTCGACGCGGGCCGGGGGCGTCGGCGGGCGCGACATCTGGATGAGCACCCGCACGGCGATCGGCCAGCCCTGGAGCACGCCGGTCAACGTCGCGGCGCTGAACAGCACGAGCGAGGAGAGCTACGTCACGGTCCGGCCCGACGACCTGGAGATCTACTTCGCCCGGTCCACGATCAGCACCTACGTCAACGACCTGTATGTCTCGACGCGCGCCAAGGTGACTGATCCGTGGGGGATGCCGACGGCGGTTGTGCAGCTCAACTCCATGGTCGCCGGCGACACTGAGGACGACCCCTCGATCCGCGCCGACGGGCTGGAGATCTTCTTCACCTCGGATCGCACGGGAGGCAGCGGTGCGGCGATCTGGCGGTCGACGCGCACGAGCCTCACTTCTCCGTGGTCTGCACCGGTCGTGGTCGCCGAGATCGACACGACGAGCACCGAGCACTCGGCGGCGATTTCGGGCGATGGTCTCACGCTCATCTATGCGTCGCTGAAGACCGGCGGGGTCGGCTCGAGCGATCACTACATGATCCGCCGCCCCGACCTCAACTCGCCGTTTGACCCCAAGACCGAGATCAATCTCACGGAGATCAACACCACGGGCTGGGATCACAACGGCCAGCAGACCGTGGACGGCTTTCAGTTCTACTTCGGCTATAACAGTTCGTACAAGATCTACCGCGCCGATCGGTGCCTGCCGGTGGTCCATCCGCCGCTCGGCAACCCGGTCCTCGGGCAGACCTTCGCGATCTACGTGCGCCGCGATCCCGGCGACGTGACGGGCATCATCGCCGGCTCGCTGCTGTTGCTGCCCGTGCCGCAGACGCTCCCGGGTATCCAGGGGACGCTCGAGCTCAACCTCGGTGCCGGCTTCTTCATGGCCGTGGGCATGCTCGACAAGGAGGGGCGCTACACGACGAAGCTCCCGGTTCCCAACGCTCCGGTGCTGAAGGGCGTGAACGCCTTCTTCCAGGGCGCCGTGCAGGACACCAAGAACCTGGTCTACCTGTCGGCCGCGAAGAAGGTCACCGTCCAGTAGCTCGTTCCCGCGACGCCTGAGTCGAGAAGCGCCCCCGCCCGGGGGCGCTTCGCTTGCTCTCTGCCCGCGCCCCGCCCGCGTGCGCGGTCCGCACGCGCCACGCGCACGCGCACGCGAACGGAAACGGGGTCAGACCCCGTGCCCGACCCCCGCCTGCCCCGCGTTCGGCTGCAGAAACCCGTGGCGACCTGCCGATAGGGGAGGCGATGGACACCGGACTGAAATGCGTGCGGCCGCCGGCCAAGCGGCCCGCAGCCGTACCCGCCCTCGATGTCTCGGTCGTGATCCCGACGCGCGATCGCGAGGGCCAGCTACTGCGCGTCGTGCGCGGGTTCCTGGCCCAGGACTACCCGGCCGATCGCTTCGAGGTCGTGGTCTCGGTGGACGGCTCGACCGACGGGACTGCGAGCCGGCTCGCGGCCGTTGCCGCCCAAGCCGTGGTGGGAATCACGGTGGTCACGGCGCTTGCCGGCGGGCCCGCCGCGGCGCGCAACCGCGGCGTTGCCCGCGCCCGGGGCACGATCGTGCTCTTCGTCGGCGACGACACGCTTCCGGCGCGCGATCTGGTGCGTCGCCACGTCGAGGCCCACCGCGCGCACGGCGACGATCTCCGCCTCGCGGTGCTGGGCGCGGCGGCGTTCACGCGGCGGTCGGGCCGGCCCTCCTGGATGCAGGAGTGGATGAACCGCAAGCACCTCGGCTACGCGTGGCTCGACGCCGGCAGGGAGGTGTCCTTCTACCGCTTCGTCACGTCCAATGTGTCGGTGAAGCGGGCGCTGCTCGAGGAGGTCGGCGGATTCCACGAGGGGTTCACGGCCGCGGCGGCCGAGGACATCGAACTCGGCTGGCGTCTGCAGCGCGCCGGGATGCGGCTCTTCTTCCATCCCGAGGCGACGGCGGACCACGTGCATCCGCTCACGCTCGGGGCGCTGCGCCGCCGGATGCTCGCGACCGGCGCGGCCCTGCATCGCCTCCGGTCGATGCACCCGGAGGTGAACGTGCTGGTGCCGCCGGGGCGCCGCCGGCTGCGCGCGCTGTGCACCTTGAATCCCGTGAAATCGCTTTGCTTCGCGCTGGTCTACGCCTGGTCGGTCGGCTGGACGCTCGCGGGCTGGCGCCGCGGCGCGCGCGCGGCGGCCCGGGCGTCCTCGGAGTTTCCGGGTGTGCCACGGAGGGAGTGAACCATGTACCTTCCCTGGGAGAAGCCCAAGCCGCCGATCCGCCCGGCGCACGTCGTGGCGGAGATCGGCTGCAATCACCTGGGCCGCGTCGACATCGCCAAGGAGCTGATCCGCGCCGCGCGCGTGTGCGGCGCGAGCGTCGTCAAGTCGCAGAAGCGAAACCCGCGGGTCTGCCTCACTCCGGAGGAGTACGCGGCACCGCATCCCAATCCGGCCCACGCCTTCGGCGCCACCTACGGCGCGCATCGCGAGGCGCTCGAGCTGTCGGCGGCGCAGCACGCGGAGCTGCTCGCCTTCGCCGCGGCGCAGGGCGTCCAGTACACCGTGTCGGTGTGGGATGAGCCCTCGGCGCACGAGATGATCGCGCTCGACGTGCCGTACCTCAAGGTGCCGTCCGCGCGCAACACCGACTGGGAGCTGCTGCGCATCCTGCGCGACGAGTACGCCGGGCCCCTGCACGTCAGCTCCGGCATGGCCGAGCGGGACGACATCGAGGCGCTGATCCGGTTCTTCGAGGAGACCGGCCAGGCGCGCCGGCGGCTCGTGGTCTACGCCTGTACGTCGGGCTACCCGGTACCCTTCCACGAGGTCTGCCTGCTCGAGATCCGGCGCCTGCGCGAGCAGTATGGCGCGCGCGTCCGGGAAATCGGCTTCAGCGGCCACCACCTCGGCATTGCGGTCGACGTTGCGGCCTTCGCCCTCGGCGCCGCCTGGATCGAGCGGCACTTCACGCTCGACCGGACCTGGAAGGGCACCGACCACGCGGCGTCGCTCGAGCCGAGCGGGCTCGCGCGGCTGTGCCGCGACATCGAGGCGGTGGCGCTGGCGTGGCGCGACAAGCCGGCGGAGATGATGGCCATCGAGCGCGTGCAGTTCGAGAAGCTGAAGGGGGCGCGGTTCGTATGTGCCGGTACGTCGCGCTGATCCCCGCCCGGGGCGCGAGCAAGGCCATCCCCGGCAAGAACCTCCGCCCCGTGGCCGGCCAGCCCTTGATCGCCTGGGCGGTGGCGGCGGCCGCCGCCTGCCGGGCGCTCGACCCGGTCTACGTGGCCACCGACAGCGGCGAGATCCGTCGCGCCGTGGAGTCGCTCGGGATCGCCGGCGTCGTCGTGGTGGACCGCCGGCCGGAAACCGCCACCGACGAGGCGACGACCGAGTCGGTGATGGCGGACTTTCTTGTGCGCCACTGTCCCCGCGACGCGACCCACCTGGTGCTGATCCAGGCCACGTCGCCGCTGCTCGAGGCGCGCCACCTGAGCGAGGGGCTGCGCCGCCTGGAGTCGTCGGGTGCGGACAGCCTGGTGTCGGTCTGCCGGCAGAAGCGCTTCCTGTGGCGCGCGCAGGGTGATGCCGCGGTTCCCGTCAACTACGACCCGACCTGCCGGCCGCGCCGGCAGGACTTCGCGGGCTACCTGGTGGAAAACGGCGCCTTCTACATCTCGAGCGTGGCGGGACTCACGACGTCGCATTGCCGGCTGCATGGCAAGATCGCGCTCTACGAGATGGAGCCCGAAACCTACGTGGAGATCGACGAGCCCGCGGACCTGGCGCTCGTCGAGTCGCTTCTTCTCGGCCGGCGGCGGGCGCGGGGCGCCGAACAGGGTGGCGCCGGTGCGCCGGCACGCGCGGTTCCGGGTGTCCGCAGCCGCTCGGTCCGTGCGCGTGGCGCCCCGCTAGCGGTCCGCGAGGAACGGTAGCGCCGGCGGGGTCTCCGCGAATGACTCGACGGTGAACCGGAAGCCGAGCTCGCCGCGCTCCTCCACCCACGGGACCGGCACCGAGGCCTCGAAGTAGACCAGGTGGGCGAAGCGGCGGGCGAGTTCCCGGGCCTGTTGGTCCAGCCGGAGGCGGCCGCGGCGGGCCATGAGCGCCGCGAACGCCGCCGGCGTTTCGGCGTCGAACGTGAAGCCGGCGCCGCGGTAGACGGCGCGCGCCGCCACCAGCACCGGGCGGCCGC
>JAFGQW010000334.1 GCA_016935485.1 Planctomycetota bacterium
AGGTTGTCGCCGCTGTACCGGCCGATGAGCGTGAAGTCCGGCTGGGCGCCGGTGCCGAGGTCCAGGATGAAGGGCGTGCTCCACAGCGGCCGGCCGTAGAGCATGTAGACCTCGCCGGCCTGCACCATCTGCTTCGACGCGAACCTCGCCCCCACGACGAGGTCGGCGATGCCGTCGTTGTTGAAATCGCCGCTGGCCACGCTGGACCCGAGGTAGTTGAACGGGTAGCGGCCGTACACCGTGATGTCGCTCAGCCGTCCGACCAGGTCGACCAGCGCCTGCGGCGGGTAGTCCCGCCGGCCGAAAAGGACGTGGGCCTGGCCGGCGCTGCCGCGTCCGCCCGGCGCCGCGCCGGGGGCGCCGGCGATGATGTCGGCGATCCCGTCGTGATCGAGGTCGCCAAGCGCGAGAGTTCGCCCGAGCTCGTCGCCGTAACTCCGGCCGTAGATCGTGAGATCCGCCGGGGTCGCGTCCAGATCGATCCGCGCGGGGTACGTCGCGCGGCCATAGATCACGTAGACGGCGCCGCAATCGCCGCGCATCCCCTCGTCGACTCCCCACGCGGAAGCGACGATGTCGTTGCGCCCGTCGCCGTTCACGTCGCCGACGGCAACCGCGCCGCCGAGGAAGTCGCCCGGATCGTCGCCGAGGATGACGACGTCCGGACTCCGCACGGCGAGATCCACCAAGAGGTTTCCCGGAAAGTCGCGCCGGCCGAAGAGCACGTAGACCGCCCCGGCTCCGGCCCGACCGGGAACCTCGGCGTCCGGCGCCCCGACGATCAGGTCATCGATGCCGTCGCCGTTCACATCGGCAAGAACGACGCTGGAACCGGCGTGGTCGCCGGCGGCTGCGCCCTGCACGAACACGTCGCTTCCCGCCCCGCGAAGGTCCACCGCGCGGTCGGGCTGCGCCGCCGCCGGCAGTGCCGCGGCCAGCCACGCGAACAGAAGGACCGAATGGCGCAGCCGTACCATGCGTGTCATCCCCTCTCGTGACCGACCTTGCGACGGCTTGCCGCGGGCCTTGGCGGATCCGCAGCCCCGGGCTCCTCTTCCCGGTCGAGCTTCCTGGATACTATTCGAAACCCCCCCTCGAAGTCAATATAGTTGCCGCGATGCTGCGGCTGATGACCTACAACATCCTGGAGGGTGGCGGCCCGCCCCGCCGGCAGCGACTTCTGCTCGAGGTGCTCGAGCGGCTGTCGCCCGACCTCCTGGTCGTGAACGAGGCCGTGGACTGGCATCCGCGCCATCCGGCGGCGGATCGCATCGCCGCCGCGCTGGGGTACAGCTATCGCGTGGCGCGATCCGCGAGCGGGTTCGACGTGGCGATCTTCTCCCGGTGTCCCATTGTGGAATTCCACCAGCCGGAGATTCCGCAGCTCTTCCACTCCGCGGCCCGGCTCACGGTCGAGACGCCCTCGGGCCGCCGCCTCCACGTGGTCGGAACCCACCTCGACTACCGCGAGGAGGCCCTCCGCGTCAAGGAGGTGGAGGCCCTGCTGCCGCACGTGGCGCCGCTGCTCGAGACCGACGCCGCGATCCTCGGAGATCTCAACGCGATTGCGCCCGACGACTCCGTCATGGGGCTCGCGGCCCAGGCCCTGTCCGAAGTCGATCTCCAGACCGCGCCCGACTGGTTCGCGAAGCGATATCCACCGCAGGCGCTGGCGCGGCTGCTGGAGGCTGGCTGGTGCGACGCGTTCCGGCTGCGCCACGGTCTGCGGAGCGGCTACACCATGTCCACCTCCGACCCCAACGCCCGCTACGACTACGTGCTCGTCTCCCCGTCGCTCGCCGGTCGCGTCCGGGACGTGATCGTCGAAACCGCGCCGCCGGCCAGCAACGCCTCGGATCACTTCCCCGTCGTGGCCGACATCGACGTGTAGGTAGCGCGGTGGCCCGTCGGCGTTCCCTACCGCTCGCCTCCGCCTGGGGGTAGACTGGAGCTGGCGGGCGGGTCGAGCGGGGAGGGTCGGCGACGGCAGGGAAGACGTCATGCGGAATCCGATCGGCATCCGGCGTCTCACGTTCGTCCTGCTGGCCGGTGCCCTCGGCGCCACGTGCGACGGAGTTCATGACACGGCAGGGCGAACTCCTGAAGACACCTTCCGTCTGTTCCTCACGGCTGCACAGCGTGGCGATGTTGAGACGTACTGTCGGCTGCAGGGCGCCATGGGTGCCGCGCAGCTCAGGCATGAACGGGCAACGCAGGCGCTCCACATGGCGGTTGCGGCTCGGTTTGGTGTGCCGCCGCGCGCTCGTCCATCCCTGCTGGCGGATCTCATCAAACAGGAGTACCACCCGAGTTGCGAGGTCAAGGCGAAGGTGCGCCTCGGGAAGGATCGGATGTTATTGACGGTCTGGAGTTCTCGACACGGGTCGATATGCGAAGAACCGTGGCTCGCCTTCATCGAGGATGGCGAATGGAGGATCATGCCTGCCGGGAAGGGTATGGTGAGGCAGGAAATGCGGAAGGGCCCTGATGGGGCGCAGATTGCAGTAAGTGTCGTTGACTACCCTGCCGATCGTTTCGCAATGGAGCGCTCATTGAGCACCGAGTGGGACGATGCTCGGGCGAGCGATCTCGAGAAGCTGACGAAAGAAGTTTCCGCTGGGCATTTCAGTAGCAGGGAGGAGGTCGAGAACAGGAATTACGATCTGCTACGAGCGCTCGAGGAGAGGCAGTCATATCCATGACGAATCCCCTGGCGGCACCCGGGAGTCCATCCCGCGCCTCCCGGCGAGCCGGAGGCGGTTGATCCAGCGCGGAAGCGCAGGATCGGGCGATGAGTTTCGGCCAGTACGGAAGTGCCGGTCTTGCGGGTAGACGATCGGAGATCGTCGGTTCCGACAGCACTGCGGGTGGACCGGTGGGGTCGGGCGCGTAGTCGGCCGCCCGTCTCAGCGCCGCCGCTTCGGGCCGCGGCCGGGCCGAGGCGAGTGGCGCGCGCTGCCTCCGCGACCGCCGCGGCGATCGCTTGGGGCCCGTTTCCCGCCGCGCTCAGGGCCGCGCTGTGCATCTCGCTGCGCGCCCCGGTGGTCGCTCGTCGTCTGTCTCCCGCCGCGCTCCGG